>JAKBTL010000023.1 GCA_021844425.1 Actinomycetes bacterium
GCCTGTGCCCTCCGGGCTGTGCGCCGCCGGTGCCGCCGCCGTGCGCACGCGGGGGCGCCCGGTGGGCCATGATGGTGCGGGATGCTGGGGGAAAGCTTCGGGGAGGTGCTCGAGGGCGCTCGGCGTGGCGAGGAGCGGGCGTTCACGCGCCTGTACCGCGACGTGAACCCGGCGCTGCTGCGCTACTTCGGCGCACAGGCGCCCTCGGAGGCAGAGGACCTCGCGTCCGAGACGTGGATGGCTGCCGCGCGCGGGCTCGGCTCGTTCGAAGGCGGCGAGGGTGCCTTCCGGGGGTGGATCTTCACGATCGCCCATCGCCGCCTCGTCCAGCACTGGCGGGACGGCAGCCGTCGCCCGGCGCAGGCGGTCGACCCCGGAGCCTTCGACATGCTCCTCGGGGCAGCCGACACCGAGCGCGAGGCGCTCGAGGCGACCGAGGGGGTCGCGGCCGCGCGGGCGCTCACCGCCGAGCTGACCTTCGACCAGGCCCAGGTGGTCCTCCTCCGGGTCCTCGGAGGGCTCAGCGTCGAGCAGGTCGCCGCCGCGATCGGGAAGCGACCCGGGACGGTGCGCGTCCTCCAGCACCGGGCGCTGCGACGCCTCGCCGCCCAGATCTCTTTGGAACGTGTAACGCGATGACAGCCGAGCGCGATCTCTACGACGAGATGCACAGGTGGCCAATCGACGACGACACCGCGAACCGGTTGCTCGCGGGGACGGTCGACCCGAAGGACGCGCCGCCAGGCTACGAAGGCGTGGCCCGGCTGGTCCGGACTGCCAGAGGTCCTGCCCTCCCCTCCGAGCTCGGGCGGGAGGCGTCGATCGTCTCGGCTGCCGTTACCGCGCTGGCGCCGGCCAGCCCGTCCACGTCCAAGGAGCTCCCGATGCGTAAGAAGCTCGTACCGTTCAAACTCGCCGCCGCCTCCGCCGTCGGTGTGATCGGCTTCGCAACCGCCGCAGCCGCGGTCGGAGTGGACCTCGCGTCCCACAGCTCGCACGCCGGTTCCCACGCGGTGGTGCAGCTCTCCAGCTCCTCGCAGCGGGCCAAAAACTCGTCGGGCTCCACAGCCGGCTCGGCGGCGACGGGCTCAGGCGGCACTGGGGGCACTGGCGGCTCAGGAGGCTCCGGCGGGGTGGCGACCACCCCTCGAGGGCCCGTCACCGGCATGACAAAAGGCCACGCGACGTTCGGCCTGTGCACGGCGTTCCTGGCCATCTACCGCACAGGAGCTGGGGCGACCTCGAGCGCGCTCACATCGACCGCCTTCAAGACCCTGGCCACCACCTTCGGAACGTCGACAGCCGCGGCGACTGCTTCCAAGTGCACCACAGTCGTGACGAGCACAGCTCCAGGAGCCGTGGCCTCGGCCCACCCAGGCGTCGTCCCGGCGACCCACCCCTCGGCCACCACACACCCCTCGGCCACCACACACCCCTCGGCCACCACACACCCCTCGGCCACCACACACCCCTCGGCCACCACACACCCCTCGGCCACCACACACCCCTCGGGGACATCCCACCCCACGCCTGGGTCGCACCCGGGAGCCTGACCGCCCGACCGCCGCCCGACCGCCGCCCGAGGGCCTGAGCACCCGCGCCACCTGCGGGCGGCGCGTGGCGATCGCTGCGCCGTCGAGCTGAGCGGCGCGTCCCGGGCGCCTGTGGCGCCGGGCCCTCGGAGGCCGGCCGCCGGGCCCTGGTCTGTGCCCGGGCCCGGATACGCAGGTCGCCGGGCCTCGTTCGTGGGCCTCGCGCGTTCCCACTACCATGCGAGGTGCGTCGACCCCTGCCCGGTCGAGCCCGTCTCGGACGAGGAGCGTGGCGACGCGTCATCGCACTGGTGGCTTGCCGACGCCTGCCGGCGCGGCTCACGCCGACGTGCGGGGCAGAATCGTCTAGGAGACCACACGACGGCCGATCCCGGGAAAGGGGAAGACGTGGATCCGACGGATACCACCGACCCGACCTACTACCACCGCGTCGTGGACTGCCAGTGGGCCTGCCCCGCGCACACCAACGTCCCCGAGTACATCCGGCTCATCGCACAGGGGCGCTACGACGACGCCTACCTGCTCAACCGCGAGTCGAACGTCTTCCCGGCGATCCTCGGCCGCACCTGCGACCGCCCCTGCGAGCCGGCGTGCCGCAGGGCCCGCGTCGACGGCGAGGCGGTGGCGATCTGCAGGCTGAAGCGCGTCGCCGCCGACCTGTCCGGCGACGTCTCGGACCGCCTGCCGAAGCCGCCGGAGGAGAAGAACGGGAAGCGGGTCGCCTGCGTCGGGGCCGGGCCGGCGTCGCTCACCGTGGCCAACGACCTCCTGCCGCTCGGCTACTCGGTGACGATCTTCGAGCAGCACGAGACCGCCGGCGGCCTCATGCGCACGAACATCCCGGCCTTCCGCCTCCCTGCGTCGGTGCTCGACGAGGAGACCCAGGCGATCATCGACATGGGTGCCGACGTCCGCTACGGCACCCGGGTCACCAGCCTGCGCGCGCTCCTCGGCGACGGCTACGACGCGATCTTCGTCGGCAGCGGCGCGCCGCGGGGCAAGGAGCTCGACCTTCCCGGCAGGTGGGAGGAGACCGGCGACACGCACATCCACATCGGCATCGACTGGCTCGAGTCGATCGCCTTCGGCCACGTCAGCTCGGTCGGCGAGCGAGTGCTCATCATCGGGGTGGGCAACACCGCGATGGACTGCTGCCGCTCGTCCCGGCGGCTCGGCGGCAAGGACATCAAGGTGATGGCCCGGCGCCCCCGCGCCTTCTTCAAGGCCTCGCCCTGGGAGCTCGAGGACGCCGAGGAGGAGGGCGTCGAGATCCTGGTCAACCACTCCCCGAAGCGGTTCGTCCTGGAAGACGGGAGGCTCGTCGGGATGGAGCTCGACGTGTTGGAGTGGGACGAGCGCGCCGTCCACTCCCAGGTCGTCGGCACCGTCGTCATCCCCTGCGACGACGTGATCCTGGCGATCGGCCAGGAGAACGCGTTCCCATGGATCGAGCGGGACCTCGGCCTCGCGTTCGGCGAGTGGGACCTCCCGGTCGTCGACGAGACGACCATGGAGTCGACCCTTCCCGGGGTGTTCTTCGGAGGGGACTCGGCGTGGGGCCCGAAGAACATCATCTGGGCCGTCGCGCACGGGCACGAAGCCGCGATCTCGATCCACAACCACTGCCAGGGGGTCGCGGTGACCGAGCGACCGCCCGTCGGGATGAACCTCTACAGCCAGCGCATGGGGATCGGCCAGTGGAGCTACGCGAACGACTTCAACCCCGCGGGGCGCCAGAAGATGGACCACGTCGAGCTCTCCCGCCGCTTCGCCGCGCTCGACTTGGAGGTCGAGGTCGGCTTCAGCGCCGAGCAGACCGTGCGCGAGGTGCAGCGCTGTCTGAACTGCGACATCCAGACCGCCTTCCGCGCGCCGCTGTGCATCGAGTGCGACGCCTGCGTCGACGTCTGCCCGGCTGGCTGCCTCACGATCACGGGCAACGGCAGCGAAGAGGAGCTCGCCGCGCACCTGCCCGTCGCGCGCACGAACTTCGAACAGGCGCTGTTCGTGTCGGACGCCCTGCCGCAGACGGGCCGCGTCATGGTGAAGGACGAGAACGTCTGCGTGCACTGCGGGCTCTGCGCCGAGCGCTGCCCGACCTCGGCGTGGAACATGGAGCGCTTCGAGCTGCACCTCCCCTACGCGAAGGACGCGACGGTGGTGTGGAGCCGGTGAGCAGCACCGGCCCGACGGTCGGGCCAGAAGGACGGAGAGATACGGAGAGATGACGACTGACACCAGGCCGGCCCCTGCGCACCGCGACCACGCGGTGCGGGTCAACGACTGCGCGCTGAAGCTGGCGAACGTCAACGGCTCGGGCTCGGCGAGCGCCAACATGCTCCTCATGAAGGCGATCTTCCGCATGGGCATCCCCGTGTCGGGCAAGAACCTCTTCCCCTCGAACATCCAGGGGTTGCCGACCTGGTACGAGATCCGGGTCAACGAGACAGGGCACACGGGGCGCGCCCTCGACTACGACCTGATGGTGATGATGAACATGCAGACCTACGCGGACGACGTCCGCGAGGTCCGCAGCGGCGGCTACGCCCTCTACGACTCGACGTGGCCGCTCGACCCGGGGCTCGTGAGACCCGACGTCACCTACCTGGGCGTCCCCCTCACCACGCTGTGCGCCGAGCACTTCTCGGCGGCCCGCGAGCAGGTGCTCATGAAGAACATCTGCTACGCGGGGGCCGTCGTCGCGCTGCTCTCGATCGACGTGGACATCGTCTCGTCCCTGCTCGACGAGACCTTCCAGCGCAACGCGAGGCTTCGCGAGTCGAACCAGCTCGCATTGCGCCTGGGCTACGAGTACGCCTGCGAGCACTTCGACTGCCCACTGCCGATCCGTCTCGAGCCGATGGACGCCAACGCCGGCAAGATCCTCGTCGACGGCAACACCGCGACCGCGCTCGGCTGCCTGTACGCAGGCGCGACGGTCGCCGCCTGGTACCCGATCACGCCGTCGACCTCGGTCATGGACAACTTCACCTCGCTCTGCCACCGCTACCGCCGGGAGCCGACCGGCGAGACCGGGCCCGACGGAGAGGTGCGGTACCGGAACGACTACCTGATCCTCCAGGCCGAAGACGAGCTCGCGGCGATCGGGATGGTGCTCGGCGCCAGCTGGACCGGCGCGCGCGCCTTCACCTCCACGTCAGGACCGGGCATCTCGCTCATGAACGAGATGCTCGGCCTCGGCTACTACGCCGAGATCCCTGCCGTCGTCGTCGACGTCCAGCGCACCGGCCCGTCGACGGGGATGCCCACCCGCACCCAGCAGGCCGACATCCTCCTCGCCGCCTACGCGTCCCACGGCGACACGAAGCACCTGCTCCTCTTCCCGTCGAACCCGGCGGAGTGCTTCGAGCTCGCGGTCAAGGCCTTCGACTTGGCCGAGCGCTTCCAGACCCCGGTGATCATGCTCACCGACCTCGACATCGGCATGAACGACTGGGTCGTCCCTAGGCTCCGCTGGGACGACGGCTACGTCCCCGACCGCGGCCGCGTGCTCGACAAGGAAGCGCTCGAGCAGCTCGGCAGGTTCTTCCGCTACGCCGACGAGGACGAGGACCACGTGGTCGCGCGGACCCTTCCGGGCGTGAGCGAGAAGGGCGCGTACTTCACCCGTGGCTCGGGGCACGACAAGTTCGGGGCCTACACGGAGGCCCCTGACGAGTACCAGGAAGTGGTCGACCGGCTCGCGAGGAAGCACGCGGCCGCAGCGCTCCACATGCCTCCTCCGGTGCTCGAGGCCCGCGACGGCGCGACGATCGGCGTCGTCGCGGTCGGCAGCTCGGAGCCCGCCATCCGCGAGGCCCTCGACCTGCTCGACGACTCGGGACTTCCCGTCGACTTCCTTCGGATCCGGGGCTTTCCCTTCGCGCCCGCGGTCCGCGAGTTCCTCGATGCCCACGAGCTCGTCTTCGTCGTCGAGCTGAACCGCGACGCGCAGCTGCGCTCGCTCCTCACCGTCGAGACGGGCGTGGACCCCGCGAGGCTGCGCTCCGTCCTCGCCTACGGGGGCTTCCCCATGAGCGCCCGGCAGGTCGCAGACGGCATCACCGCACAACTGGAGAGCTGACTGACCATGGCGTCCATCACCAAGCCGCTGATCCCCCTCGTCCGGCTCGAGAGGAACGAGCTGGGCCTCACCGTGCGCGACTACGAGGGCGCGATGTCGACGCTGTGCGCCGGGTGCGGCCACGACTCGATCACCGCGGCGATCATCCGAGCGGTCTTCGAGCTCGCGATCCCTCCGCACATGATCTCGAAGCTCTCGGGGATCGGCTGCTCCTCGAAGACCACCGCGTACTTCGTGCGCGGCGCGCACGGCTTCAACGCCGTCCACGGCCGCATGGCGGCGATCGCCACCGGCGCCAACGCCGCCAATCGGCAGTTGCGCACCATCGGCGTCTCGGGCGACGGCGACTCGCTGTCCATCGGCGTCGGGCACCTCACGCATGCGATCAGGCGCAACGTCAACATGCTCTACGTGATCGAGAACAACGGTGTCTACGGCCTGACCAAGGGCCAGTTCTCTGCGTCGGCGGACGTGAGCTCGACCTCGAAACGCGGCGAGCCGAACCTCCTGCCGCCGATCGACCCGATGATGCTCGGTCTCAGCCTGGGCGCGACCTTCGTCGCCCGCGGGTTCTCGGGGGACAAAGCGCACCTCGTGCCCCTCCTGAAAGCCGGCCTCGAGCACGAGGGGTTCGCCCTCGTCGACGTCATCTCGCCGTGCATCCAGTTCGGGGACCACGAGGGCTCGACGAAGAGCTACGCGTTCACCCGGGAGCACGAGACGCTGGTCGACGACCCCCTCCTGCTCGGCGAGGACCAGATCGTCGCGCACCTCCCCGACGACGCCACGACCAGCGTCAGGATGCACTCGGGCGAGGTGCTGCGGCTGCGCTCGCTCCCTGCGGGCTTCGACCCGACGGACCGCGCTTCGGCGTTCGCCTACCTCGAGGAGCGCAAGGCCGCAGGGGAGATCCCGATGGGCCTCTTCTACGTGAACGAGGCGGTGCCCGACGTCCACGAGCTGAACGAGACCTCGTCCGAGCCGCTCGTCTCCGTCCCCTACAAGCGGCTCTGCCCGGGATCGAGTGCCCTGGAGGAGATCCAGCAGCGCTTCGTCTGAGGCTCTGGGTCTCTGGGTCTCTGGGTCTCTGGGTCTCTGGGCCTCTGGGCCCCTGCGCGAGACCGTCGATCTGTCGGCCCGCCAGCGCATCTACGCGGTGGCAGTCGTCGAGCTGCGGGGCTTCAGCCCGCTTCTCCACAGACCGAGGGTGCGCTCGGCACGGACGGGCGGGCGAGGGCCACCGTGCGGGAGCGATCGCTCGACTTCGCCTCGTAGAGCGCGGCGTCGGCCCTGGCGATGAGCTGGATGGGCGACTCGGACCCGTCCCATGACGCAAGGCCCGCGGAGAACTTCCAGGTGCCGTCTGCGCCGCGCATCCGCCGGATGACACGGCCGGCCTGCAGCGCCCGGGAGCCGGGCAGCACGACGACGAACTCGTCGCCGCCGAACCGGGCCAGGACGTCGCTCCCTCGCAGCGCTGACTCCCAGGACCGAGCCGTGGCGACCAGCGCCTCGTCCCCGGCGAGGTGGCCACGCTTGTCGTTCAGGCTCTTGAAATCGTCGAGGTCGATCACGGCGACGGTGAGCGGGGTATGGGAGCGTCGGGCCTTGGCCGTCTCACGTTCGAGGACCCGCTCGAGCCCTGCTCGGTTGGGCAGCCCGGTGAGCGGGTCGCGCTCGGACATGAGCAGCAGCTCGGTCCGGATGGCGAGGGTGACCAGGGCGGTCATGGTCGCCGTGCCGGTGATGAACAGCCACTCGGCCGGCGCTCCGCTGTTGCCGTCGAGGCCGAGCACGACTGCGTACGCGGCGCCGATCGCACCGAGATGGACCCACGTGCGCGTCGGCGAGAGGAAGAGGCTCGCCAGCAGCGCCAGCCAGATGTAGATGACAGCGGCGCTGATCGACACGTAGTCGCCCTTGCCCGAGTAGACGCCGCCGGACACCGCGAGGGTGCCGATCACGAGCAGGACCGACGTCTGGTTGCGTCCGAGGGTTCCGCGCCACCACGCCCATGCCCCGAGGAGGAGGGCCATCACCGAGATGACCACGTCTGCCAGGGAATCGAAGCGCGCGCCGTGGGGCAACCCGAGGGCGATCAGGCCCACGGCGGCACCGGCCACGTACATGACTCCGAGCGCCTTGCCGTTGGTGACCAGCAGCGCAGAGGCGGCGGAGTGGCGGAGGCGCTGGACGGGCCGCGGGAGCCAGTCGGTCATGGTCCGAGCGGAGCCCTCCACCTGGACATGTGACCTCCGCCGTGCAACCGCCATCCGACCGAGCATCTCACGCGAACGGACCCCGTTGCACTCGGAGCGCAGCGAGCATGCGTGCGGAGCGCATCGAGGGGGCGTGCGGAGCGCAGCGAGGAGGCGTGCGGGCCTACCACGCCGGCCTGCTCCGTGCCTGGGCCGACGC
The DNA here is from genome assembly GCA_021844425.1 of Actinomycetes bacterium. GTDB lineage: Bacteria > Actinomycetota > Acidimicrobiia > Acidimicrobiales > RAAP-2 > JAJYVT01. The sequence continues at coordinate 8,056 of JAKBTL010000023.1, forward strand.
CGACGCCGTCACACGTGCCGGCCTTCGACTTCGTGCGGTGCAGGTACGACGAAGATCGGTGCTCAGAGGTCGAGAACGAACCGAAGAGCGGTGTCGATGCTGGCCACCTCGCTGAGAGAGGCAGATCCCCGCCGTCGATACAAGCGCTCGACAGCGACGAAGCGCAGCTGGTCGCATCTGGCGAACGACGCATGCGCAAGGCCGCTTTCACCCGAGTCGAGCTCCACATGGCTGCGAAGCCCGTAGCAGCGCGAGGTGATCGGCACCACGGCGACAAGTCTGCCGACGCTGTTCGAGACGACGTCGGAGGAGACGACCAGTGCCGGACGCCTGTGGGCTGGCTCATGGCCGACCGGTCGACCGAGGTCGACGTCGTAGACCTCGCCTCGCAGGATCACGCGAAGCTGTCCCACTCCTCGCGTTCGCGGACGTAGTGCTCCCATCGCTTTGGATCAGAACGAAGACGCTCGTAGTCGGAGGCGAGACCCCTCACGAAGTCCTGCCGCTCGAGTGCGTCGATCGCATTGTGCACGACCTCGACGACCGAGGTGTGACGCTGCTGCGCCAAAGCGTGCAGTCGCTCGGAGTCAGGCCGACGAATGCGGACGGTGGTGGTCTCTTCGGACGACATAGGGATCATTGTAGACGTTCTGTAGACAGCCCAGGCGAGTAGATCGCGGCAGGGACGCGGTGGTCAAAGACCGAGCGGCAAGGACGCCTGGGCGCCTGCCACACGCTTGCGCGTGATCTCGCAGTACTCGGGATTGACGTCGTAGCCGACCCACTTGCGCCCGGTCAGCGCACTGGCCACGGCGGTCGACCCGCTGCCCATGAACGGGTCGAGCACCCACTCGCCCACGTAGGTGTAGAGCTGGATGAAGCGTCTCGGCAGCTCGACGGGGAAGGGGGCGGGATGGTTGACGCGGCTGGCCGATTCCGGCGGGATCTCCCACACCGAGAGGGTCGAGGCGATGAACTCCTCGGCAGAGATGTCGCTCACGCCTTTCACGACCCGGTCGAAGCGACCCTTCGAGAAGCACAGGCAGTACTCGTGGACGTCCCGGATCACGGGGTTGGCCGGCGAACGCCAGCTCCCCCAGGCGCAGTTCCCCCCGGCCCCCTTGGCCTTGCGCCAGATCACCTCGCCGCGCATGAAGAAGCCGATCCCGAGCATCCGAGCGGTCACCTCGTGTGAGAGCGGCACGTACGGCCGCCGTCCGAGGTTGGCGACGTTCACCACGGCGCGGCCTCCAGGCTGGAGGACCCGGTAGGTCTCTCGGAACACCCGCTCCAAGAGCGCCAGGTAGTCCTCGAACGACTCGTCCGAGTCGTAGTCCTTGCCGACGTGGTAGGGGGGCGAGGTCACCATCAGGGCGACGCTGTCGTCGGGCAGCTCCGACATCTCCTCGGCGGAGTGCTCGAAGACCTCGTCGGCGACCGTCGGATCCAGCGTGTGCCGATCCTTCGTCTCGACGACCGAGACCAGGCCCCGCCCGTAGTACGGCGAGGAGTCGTGGCCCTCCCGGCGGCCTACCCCGAAGCTCTTCGTCCTGGTCGTCACGCAGCGCGCCTCCTTCGCCGTCACCGTAGCGTGGCACCTCCGCCGAGCAGGGGACCCCACCGTCGCACCAGGAGCAGGCCACCCGACGAGACCTCAATGCGCCCTCGCGGGGCTGGTCGGTGCAGACCGCGCCCGGCTCGCCCGTACGTAGACCTCGTCGGTGGGGACCGGCGTCGCGTTGGGAGCGGCGTCGCGTTGGGAGCGGCGTCGCGTTGGGAGCGGCGTGACAGAGACTGTGCATACAGCCAAGGTGATGCCACATCTGCGGCGCAGGAAGAAGGCACACCCCGACCGAGCGGCTGGGCCAGAAGCCCCGTCCAAAGGCGGGGAGGTTCACCTCTGTCGGCCCGAGCTGCTTGACCCGAGAGGGCATGACCGTGCCGGGTTCGACTGTGGCGACGAGCGACTGGACGAGTGGTTGCAGCGGTACGCAGGCCAGAACCGTCGGAACGACCCGCGGGACAGGGCCGCCGTAGCGGAGGATCGCCTCGTCGACGCGGCCTCAAGCGAGCGCCAGGTTCGGGCATCCGGGGAGGTATCGGATGGTGACGGTTCGAGCCACGACGCGAACCTGAACCTCCTCTCGACTGGAGAAGGATGGGAGTACCGGGTGACCTCGACCCAGGCCAGCCCCGGAGGTCACGATCCCGGACGGGTTGTCAACGGGTGACAGTGGCGCCGAGCAGCGGCGTCCCGGCAACGGTCTGGACGGTGAGCGAAACCAGCTGAGACGGTGACATGTCGCTGGCGACGTCGACCCGGGCGACGTGGTCCGGCGTCGTCGCCCAGTTGCCGATGGTCGCACGTTGCCCGTGTATCCCGGTGACCACGACCTCGCAGTCCTCCCGGGCCGGTAAGCCCTGCAAAGACAGCACCAGCTCGGTTCCCCACGGCGTGGGTATCAGCGTCACTCTGCCGGCGAGCCGGGTAGATGAGGCCTCGGCGCGCAGCTGGTAGCTGGTTCCAGGCACCGGCGCCAGGGTTGGCGCCACGGCAAAGGCTGTCGCCACGACAGCCGCTACGCCGAAGACGGCCGCCGCCGCCCACACGCGACGAAGGCGTCGGCGGGAGCCCTCCTCGATCCGCCGGGCCTGGGCGAGCAGCCCGTCGAGCAACCCGTCGGGAGGATCGGCAGACGAGGCGCCGACCGGATTGGAGGCGGATGGGCGGGCACCGAACAGGCCGTGATCGCACTGCTGGGAGCCGAGCTGTCGGGGGCCGAGGCGTGCGAGTAGGCCAGGCAACGCGGCGAGCTCCACCAGTTCGGCTCTGCAGGCCTCGCGGTGGCGGAGATGATCGTCGATCTCGGCGCGCGCCGTCGGTCCGAGGCCACCGGTCAGGTAGGAACCGAGCGACAACCGCAGGTCGTCGTGGGTAGTCATCGAACGTATCCCATCTCCTCGAGTACCGAGCGCAGAGCCCGGAGTGCGTAGTAGGTCCTCGACTTGACCGTGCCGGACGGGATCCGGAGCTCCGCAGCAATCTCCTCGACGGAGTGCCCGAGATAGATCGAGTAGTAGAGGACTTGGCGGTGCTCGTTGCTGAGGCGCGCCATGGCGTCTGCCAACGCCCAGGTCTCCACGGCGCGCTCCACCTCGTCGGGGCCGGCGATGTCGTCGAGAAGCTCCGGGCCCGAGGTGCGAGCCCGCGCCGTGTCCCGTCGCCAGCGTCACCACGGCCCACGAGCACCCCCGTCGTGCGGTGACGTCACGGTCTCTACAACGCAAGCACTGGCGATGCCGTTCATCCCGAGCTCGGCTGAACCATCCGGCCCGCCATTGCGTTGCTGTAGCTGGAAACGTTTCGAACCCTACGGAGGAGTTCCATGCGACACCTCGGATCCAAACTGGCGCTCGGCGCCATCAGCGTCGGCGTGCTCACCGCCCTACCCGTCGCGGGCGCATTCGCCAGCGGTCCGCCCGCGGCCGCCACCGCCTTCGGCACCGCCGTGATCACCCCTGCCGGGGGAAGCGTAAGCGGGTTCGGGATCACTGCCACCTTCGCCCCGGGGGCCGTCAGCCACGACGAGCTGGCCATCCTCGGCAACTGGCCCAACGGCCTGGACGTGGCCCCCCCGAGCGGCCATGCGGTCAAGACCTTCGGCCTACAGATCTGTAACGACTCGACGGGCTCACCGACCAACTGCACCAGCGAGCTCGGCAACTATCCCAACTCCCCGAGCGCCGGAGGAATCGAGCGTATCGACGGGCAGAGCGTCCCTTATACGGGACCCCAGAGCGGAGTCAACTTCGGGACAGCCACGCACAAGCTCGTGAGCTTCACCATCGACACCGGTGCCACGGCTGTGTACATCTACAATCCGAGCTCCAGCACCGCCGCGCAGGCATGTCCGGCTCATCGCGAAGAGCCCGTATCAGAGCCTGTTGCCGCAATCAGGAGAAGAGTGATGGCTGAGAGTCCGAAGACCTATCAGACGAAGACGGGCAAGATCCTGACCGACGCCGAGATCGAAGCGCTGGCAGATGAGGCCGAGCGTGGTGTTGACGTCGAGATCCTGAAGGAGCATCGGCGCGGACGTCCGATGCTTGGCAACGCGCCGTCAGAAGTCGTCCCGGTGCGACTCGATCCCGAGCTCAGGCGGGCGGTAGAGGCCAGGGCCGAGCTCTTCTGCGATGGTGCGAAGGAGCCGTCGCATCGCCCACCCGGCGAGGTCCCCTGAGAGCCATCGCATGGCGCTCCACATCGGGCTCTGCGGGAACCGACACTGGCTCGCGATCACATGCAGGTCGCCCCACGGCACCTGGCGGTACTGACCGCACCCGCCCACGTAGCGGGGTGCCGGCGGCGCTCAGGCGCTGTCGGCGCTCAGGTGCTGGTGGCGCTCAGCCGCCGACAGCCACCTGGGCGATCTTCACGGCGAGCAGCACCACCGCGACGACCAGGTACGCCCGAAGCGCCAGCAGCCCGAGCTTGCGCTGCGCCGACCACACCGGCGGGGCGAGGAGGGCAAGCGCCGGCATCCGCCAGGTGTCCCGGCGCGCTGTGGTCGCGTCGGAGGGCTCGGGGGCGAGGCGTCCGTCGCGGCGGCGACGGGCCGACAGTCCGAGGACGCCGAGGCCGACCGCACCGAGGGCGGCGAGGCTGGCGACGAGGGGGCCGAAGGCAATCGCCGGGAAGACGGTCGTGATCGTCAAGATCAGCGAGAGCAGCACGAGGACGGCCACGATCAGGCTTGCGACGACGTTCTGGCGGGTCGTGTTCACCCAGGGTCCGAGCACCGCGGCGTCGTTGCACAACAGCAGGAGGAACACGATGGCAGAGGGCAGGAGGACCCCGGCGAGGACCTGCACCCCCGTCGTCATGAGCCCGAGGGGGGCGCCGGGGATGAGCACGATTCCCGCGGCGAGCGCGACCAGGGCGGCGAAGGAGGCGTAGAAGGCCTTGGCGTCGGTCACCTTGCGGTGAAGCGAATGCTTCACGCCGAAGCTGTCGCCGAGCGCGTAGGAGGTTGAGAGGGTCACTGCGGACGCGCCGAGGATCGCCGCGTTGATGAGAATGACGGCGAAGAGGTCGCCGGCGAGCGGCGAGACCCGACTGGCAAGGCCTTGGGCGACGGCGAGCGACGAGGCGAAGTGGCCGGCGAGGTGGGAGCGGGCGAAGGCGAAGGCCGTCGCCACGATCAGCGCGGCGGCCCCCACGTTGGTCAGCACGGCGCCGATGACGGTGTCGGCGAGCTCGTAGCGCAGGAAACGGGTCGTAATGCGCTTGTCGACCACGTTGGACTGCTGGAAGAACAGCTGCCAGGGGGCGACGGTAGTGCCGACGATGGCGATGATGAACAGCACGGCGGTGGCGTCGAAGCCGCCGGTGACCCGCGGCACGACGGTTCCGGAGACGACCGGGCCGAGATGTGGGTGGGCGAGGGCGGCCAAGGGGAACATGAGCAGGCTCGTCAAGATGAAGACGAACATGAAGCGCTCCCAGCGCCGGAAGCTGCCCGTCGCCGCCATCGCGAACAGGCCCACCGCGGCGAGCGGGACCGAGACGACGGGGGAGACCCCGAAGTAGGAGAGCCCGAGGTCGACGCCGATGAACTCGGTGACGAGCGTCAAGAAGTTCAACACGAACAGGTCGCCGACCGAGAACGCCAGCCAGAAGCGCCCGAAGCGCTCCCGGATGAGCCGGGCGTGGCCCACCCCGGTGACCGCGCCGAGCCGGGCCACCATCTCCTGGGCGACGATGAGGACGGGGACGAGGAGCAGCAGGGTCCAAAGCAGCGTGGTGCCATAGTTCTGGCCGGCCTGCGCATAGGTGGCGATCCCGCCGGCGTCGTTGTCGCCGACCATGACGATGAGCCCCGGGCCCATGATCGCTGCCAGGGTGAGCAGACGGTGGCCGAGCGAGCGACCGGTCGGTGCCTCGGAGCGTCGTAGGGTGCCGAGGGCGCCGTAGATGTCGCCCTCGTGGGCAGGGTCGAGCACCGCCGGACCGGGCGGCGCGAGCAGGCGTGCGTTCTCGGTCATGACAGGTCCTCCAGGTGAGCGAACGGAAACGGACGTCGTTCGCACGCCACCCGGAGGGAGGAGCGGCGGCCGAGAAGGGGGTCGGCTACGCGGTGCTCAGTGGCTCACGGGTGGTGTGCGCGGAGGGGGTACTGTGCGGTTCGCTGGATCGCGCCATGTCCCACCTCCTTCACCTCGTGAGCCATCGAGAGGTGGCACGAGTGGCCACTTCCCGCTGGGACCCTACCAGCCTCGCACCGCCGACCACCGGCCAGGTGCACGAGCCCGATGGCCCGGGAAGGAGGCCAGCGAAATGGTGCTCGTCGGCCACATGGTGCTCGTCGGCCACATGGTGCTCGTCGGCCACATGGTGCTCGTCGGTTGTCGTCCCGGTGCCGCACGGTGACCGACGGACCCAGCTCCTCGAGCACGGGGTGGAGCGAGCGCGGCAAGCGCAATGCCCGCTCGCCGAGCCACACCGACTCCCCGTCGTCGTCCCAGCCCGCCGTCCAAGTCCACTACCCATGCCGACGTTTCGCCGATCGGGAGCATCGCCGTTCACGAGGCGGTCGTCGAACGACAGCTCACCGTCGGTCAACGCCTCCAGGCCGGCGACCATGCGCAGCGTCGTCGTCTTCCC
>JAKBTL010000022.1 GCA_021844425.1 Actinomycetes bacterium
GTCATCGAGAACGGGTGTGCGGCGAGAAGCCCACGACTCGAGCCCTGGGAGGGATAGCCCCACTCGGGCCGCCCGGGCCGGAGGCCCGAACCTCCTCCCGGTGCCCGTATCCCCAGCCGTCCCCACGCTGCAAGAGCGTGCAGTGGCGGTGGCTGATCCCTTGCACGGTGGCTCCCTTCGTCTTGATGTTGAAGCTGCCGCTCGAGCGCACGGCCGCTCGTCCGACGTAGACGCCTGGCTTCTTGTCACCGGGCACGACCGCCCGGACATGGTCGCGGGTCGAGAACCCGTGGTGGCCCTTCGTGCACGGCAGGTACAGCCGGGGGAAGCCGTAGGCGTCGGGCCGGGTGCGCGTGTAGCTCCCACGACCGGTGACCTTGGTCAGGGTGACCGTGGCCGGGTAGGACACCAGCCCTGGGGTGTCTCCCTCCCCGAACCGCCGTGCCAGCCAACCGGTGAGCTCCTGGTCGTCCTTCTCCCGGTTGCACGGCACACGGGCCAGCGCGAGGTTGGAGACCCTGTTGGTCCCACCCTTGGACCCAGGGACGATGTGGTCGAGGTCGAGAGGGAGTCCCTCTGCCCCGCAGTAGGCACGGACCCTCTCCCACTTACAAAGCAGGTGCTCCCTCACCTCGAACCCCGCCAAGGTCCCCTGCTCGTCGTCGACACCCGATCCCTCGGGGTGCTCCATCTGCTGGGTGTCGAAGCGCACGAGCTCTTGGCAGACGGCCACCACCGGTGCCCACCGGCGGAGCCGGGTCACCATGGACATGGTGTGGTCCACCCGGTGACCCAGGGAGGGCGCCAACCATCCCTTGGACTTGGTGCGGTCGTCGAACCGGGGCTTCCCGTAGCGCAGGTTCACCGTCCTGCGCCGCCGGTGGTAGCCGGCGCGCTGGCCCATCTTCTCCCTGATGTGCTGCCCGAGGTGCTCGATCTCGAAGGAGCAGAGCCCCACCCGACCAGCCGGGGTGCTCTGGTACACCGAGATCCCGGTCTTCTCGGACCCGGGGTCTAGCCCGAGCTCGACACCGGGGACTTCCGAGTCCTTTGCTTCCCTTTCCACCAGACGAATCACGAGCGGAGCCAGGTGACAGGTCCTGGCGCGCCCGGAGCTGAGCAACTTTCTTGCCCGTGCCGGGTGGCACGGCACGAGGGGGTGCCCGTGACGGTCGACCACGAGCACCCACCGTGCCACTGATGCTGCCGGTACTGCAGGTGGGGTGGCAGGACCCCGCTGTCCCATCGGGTCGGCAGAAGCCCTCCCGCCTGGGTGACGCCGTGGTGCGCTCGTGAGCCCATCTGCGGTCTCCCCTTGACCATGCTGCACACCAGTTGCCCGGGAGTGCTCCCGGGCGCTCCTACCCCGTCTCGTCCCTACCCGTAGGTTGTCTGCTGGCACGAGCTCAACGGGTCGGGGCTGAGGAAGCACCCCGACGTCGGTCTTCTCGCTCGTGAGCAACGTAGACATCGTGGTCACCTCCTTTTCGATGCCTTGGTCTGGAAAACCCGGGCTCGTGGGGCCTTCCCACAGGCCCACGGCCTCAGCCGTGGGTGGCTGACGACGTCCGTTGTCACCACGCTCCCCGCTCGGGGTCTTTGCCCCTCGCCGTCGTCGCGGGCGGCCTTGCCGGGCCTGCTCGCTCAGACTTCGAGAAGCTCCTGCTCCTTGTGCGCCAGGAGCTGGTCCACCGCGGCCACCTGCTGGTGCGTGACCTTCTCGATCTCCTTTTCCACTCGGTCGAGCTCGTCGGAGGAGATCGATCCCTCCCTCTCGAGGGCTTCCAGCTCGTGACGGATGGACCTGCGGAGGTTGCGGATCGCAACTCGCCCTTCCTCCGCCTTGTGGCGGACCACCTTCACGAGCTCCTTGCGCCGTTCCTCGGTGAGCGGCGGGAAGGCGAGGCGGATCACCGTCCCGTCGTTCGACGGGTTGATGCCGAGGTCGGACCCCTGAATGGCCTTCTCGATGGCGGACAACGCGCTCTTGTCGTACGGGGACACCACCAGCAGCATGGCGTCGGGCACGGTGAACCCGGCGATCTGGCGGAGCGGAGTCGGGGTCCCGTAGTAGTCGACCACCAGGTGCTCGACGAGCGCCGGGGACGCGCGGCCGGTGCGGACCGCGGCGAACTCGCTGCGCACGTGGTCGACGGCCTTGGCCATCTTGTCCCGGGCTTCCTCCAGGACCACCTCGACCAAGTCTTCGTCCATCACCGCACAAGCGTACCGATCCGCTCGCCGCTGAGCGCCCGGCGCAGGTTGCCCGGGGCCATGACGTCGAACACCAGGACCGGAAGGTGGTTGTCCTTGCAGAACGTCACGGCGGTCAGGTCCATGACCCGCAGGTCCTTCGCGATGAGGTCCATGAAGGAGACCTCGTCGAAGCGCGTCGCCGTGGGTTCCTTGCGCGGGTCCGCGCTGTAGACGCCGTCCACCCCTCCGTGGGTGCCCTTCAACAGCAGTTCCGCCTCGATCTCCGCCGCACGGAGAGCGGCAGAGGTGTCGGTCGTGAAGTAGGGGTTCCCCATGCCTGCCGCGAAGAGCACCACCCGGCCCTTCTCCAGGTGGCGGATCGCGCGCCGGCGGATGTACGGCTCGGCGACCTCGGCCATGTGGACCGCCGTGAGCACGCGCGTCGCCTGGTTCTTGTGCTCGAGCGCGTCCTGCAACGCGAGCGCGTTGATCACCGTCCCGAGCATGCCCATGGTGTCCGACGTCGCGCGGTCCATCCCCGCGCCCGCGCCGGTGGTCCCCCTCCAGATGTTCCCTCCGCCCACCATGACCGCGAGCTGGAGCGGGAGCTCGGCCAAGACCTCGGCGATCTCTCCGGCGATGCGCTCGACGACCGAGGCGTCGATCGTCTCGTCAGACGCTGAAGAAGCAAGTGCCTCACCTGACATCTTGAGGACCAGACGTCGCGGCTCACCCATGCCCGGTACCTCCGCTGTGCCTCGTGGTCGCGCCCGGCGCGCTCAGGAGCCGACCACCACCTGGGCGAACCTGACGATCTGCGCCGACCCGAGGAGGCCGGCGACCGACTGCTTCTCGTCACGGACGTAGGGCTGGTCGAGGAGCACCCGCTCTTTGAACCAGCCGTTCATCCGACCCTCCACCACCTTGGGCAGCGCTGCCTCGGGCTTCCCCTCGTTACGCGCGATCTGCTCGACGGTCGCCCGTTCCGCGGCGACCTCGGCCTCGGGCACGTCCTCACGACGCAGGTGCTCGGGTCGAGCGAACGCGATGTGGACGGCCACGTCGTGCGCGAGCTGCTGGGTGCCGCCTTGGAGGAGCACGATCACGGCGTTGACCCCGCGACCGGACTGCTGGTGGACGTAGGTGTCGAGCACCTGTCCTTCGCCGCTCTCCATCCGCACCACGCGTCCGACCGAGATGTTCTCCTGCAGCGACGTGCGGAGCTGGTCGATCTCGTCCTTGCGCTCGTCGACGGCTTCCTCGCCCTTGGCGGCGACGAGCGCGGCCAGGTCGTCGACGAGGGAGACGAAATCGGGCGACTTCGCGACGAAGTCGGTCTCGCAGCGCAGCTCCACGATGGACGCGCTCGATCCCTGCCGGACCGCTGCCACCGCACCTTGCGCGGCGTCACGCCCTTCTCGGGCGCCGGCCTTGGCAAGCCCCCTCACTCGGAGCCACTGGATGGCGTCTTCCATGACGCCGCCGGTCTCCTCCAGGGCACGCTTCGCGTCGAGCATGCCGACCCCGGCGGCCCGCCGGAGCGCCTGCACGTCTTTCGCACTGAACTCGGGCACTGCTCAGGCCTCCGTGATGATCGGGTTGGGCGCAGCCTGCTCGAGCGTGTCGGGTGACGCCGAGCCGGCATCGGGGGGAGCGCCGACGCCTACCTCCTCTCGAGGTGGCGTGGTCTCGGGTTCGGGCGAGGCGGGCTCCGCCGGGAGCTCGGGATGCGAGGCGTCGACGCTGGCGCGTGGCCGTGGCCGTGGCGGCGCCGGCGCCGCCGGCGGTGCCGCGGCGGTCTCCTGCCGGCGCGGGGCCGGCCGGTGGGACGCGATCCAGCGCCCCTCGGCGACCGCATCGGCGATGACGCGGCACAGCAGCGACCCGGAGCGGATCGCGTCGTCGTTGCCCGGGATGACGTAGTCGATGACATCGGGGTCGCAGTTGGTGTCGACGACGGCGACGACCGGGAGCCGCAGCTTGTTGGCCTCGGTGACGGCGATGTGCTCCTTCTTCGTGTCGATGACGAAGATGGCCTCGGGCAGTCGGTCCAGGCCGCTGACGCCTCCGAGGTTCCGGCTGAGCTTCTCGAGCTCGCGCACGTGGCGGAGCGCCTCCCGCTTCGGCATCCCGTCGAAGTCGCCTGCAGCCTGCATCGTGCGCAGGACCTGCATGCGCTTCACCCGCGCCGAGACGGTGGCGAAGTTCGTGAGCATGCCACCGAGCCACCTCTGGTTCACGTAGGGCATCCCGCACGCCGCCGCGTAGTCCGCGATCGGTCCCTGGGCCTGCTTCTTCGTGCCGACGAAGAGGATGTTGCCGCCGCCGGCGACGAGGTCGCGCACGAAGGCATAGGACCGCTCGATCCCCTCCAGCGTCTTTCGGAGGTCGATGAGGTAGATCCCGTCGCGCTCGCCGAGGATGTAACGGCGCATCTTCGGGTTCCAACGCCTGGTCTGGTGGCCGAAGTGCACTCCGGCGCTCAGCAGCTGTCGCATCGTGACGACGGCCATAGGGGTTCCTCCAGTCGGTTGCACTTCCCCGTGCGCAGCACCCCTCGGGGCGACCGTGGAACGCGCTCGGGTGCGGGGTCGGTTGCTCGTACGCCGCCCGCCGGACAGCGGGCAGTGAGCAGGTTACTCGCTGCAGCGGAGCCACGGCCACCCCTGCCGGCCATGCCCGAGACCCGGCTCGGGGGCCAGGCGGCTCGGGGGCCAGGCGGCTCGGGGGCCAGGCGGCTCGGGCGGCTCGGGCGGCTCAGGCGCGAGGGTGCGCCCGCGAGTAGACCTCGACCAGGCGCTCCCTGCTCACGTGGGTGTAGATCTGGGTCGTCCGAAGGCTGGCGTGCCCGAGGAGCTCCTGGACGACCCGCAGGTCCGCCCCCCCGTCGAGGAGGTGGGTCGCCATCGAATGGCGCAGCGCGTGAGGATGCGTCGGGACCGGCGAGCGCCGGTCGAGGATGCGCCGGACGTCGCGCGGCCCGAGCCTCAGTGCCCGCCGGTTCAAGAACACGGCCTCCGGAGGGCTGTCGGGGCCGGCGACCAGGGGGCGACCTTCCTCGAGCCAACGCCTGAGCGCCTCCGCGCAGCGGGCGTGCACGGGAACCTGGCGCTCCTTGTCGCCCTTCCCCATCACCGTCACCGTGCGCGCCCGCAGGTCGACCCCCTTGCGGTCGAGGCCGCAGAGCTCGGACACGCGAAGGCCGGCCGCGTACAGAAGCTCCAGGACCGCGTCGTCGCGCAGGGTGTACGCCACCGCGCGACCGACGCGGGCATCGCTGCGACCGCGGCCCGCCTTCTTCGTCCCGCCACAGACGCTCCTCGCCGACCCCGAGCGAGCGTGCGCCCCCCCTCCCCGGCCCTCGAGCAGTACCTCGAGCTCGCCTGCGGACAGGACAGCCGGGAGCCGCCCGCCCGAAGCAGGGGCGCCGAGCCGCCGGGAGGGGTCTTCTGCGAGGAGCCCGCGCCGGCGGCACCAGCCGAAGTACGCGCGGAGCGCGGCGGCCTTGCGCGCGACGCTCGCGCGGGCGTAGCCGCGGGTCGACAAGTACGCGAGGTAGCGGCGGAGCTGCACGCGCTCGACCCCCTCGGGGCCAGTGCATCCACCGCGTCCAGCCCACTCGCAGAACGCCTCCACGTCGCCGAGGTACGCCCTCCGGGTCGCCTCGGATCGTGCGCGCAGCCAGTCGCCGAACTCCCCGAGCCGCCAGCTCGGGGCCTCGGTGGAGCCGGCCTCCGTCGCCACGGCGCCAACGTTAGCGGCAGGTCTCTTGCCCACGGCCCCATCGAGGCGCGGCGGCGCCCTAACCTTGAGGGTCATGGGAAGCAGCATCCTGGTCGTAGAGGACGACGAGCGCATCCGGTCGTCCATGCGGCTCGCCCTCGAAGCGGAGGGCTACGAGATCGACGAGGCGGCGAACGGCGAGGAGGCACTCGAGCTGTTCTCCGAGCACCCCGCCGACGTGGCGCTGATCGACCTCATGTTGCCCGGGATGGACGGCTTCGAGTGCTGTCGAGCGCTTCGACGCCAGAGCGCCGTGCCCATCATCATCGTGACCGCGCGCTCCGACACCCACGACGTCGTCGCGGGGTTGGAGGCCGGCGCCGACGACTACGTGACCAAGCCCTTCGTGACCAAGGAGCTGGGGGCCAGGATCCGGGCGCTCCTGCGGAGGGTGCGGCCCGTCGGCGAGCAGCCGACGGTGCTCGCGTTCGGCGATCTCGAGCTCGTGCCCGAAGAAGGCGTGCTCCGGCACAAGGGGGACGGCACCGAGGTCCACTGCACGAAGACCGAGTTCAGGCTGCTCTGCGAGCTCGCCTCGAGCCCGAGCAAGGTCCTCAGCCGCGAGCAGCTGCTCGACCGGGTCTGGGGCTACGACTACTTCGGCGACGGACGCCTCGTCGACGTGCACATCAGGCGCCTGCGCACGAAGGTCGAGCCGGACCCCGCCCTGCCTCGCCACATCCTCACCGTCCGGGGCATGGGCTACAAGCTTGTGCCCTGAGCCTCGCCGCACGGCGCGTGCCGCGCCGCTGTGGACCCGCCTCGGCCTGAGGGCGCGGGTCACGGTGACGTTCGCGCTCGGCGCGTTGGTCCTCTCGGCGAGCATGGGAGCGCTCAGCTACTTCACGACGCGCCACTTCCTCGTGGGAGAACGGGAAAGCACAGCGGTCCACGACGCTGTCGTGAACGCGATCTTCGTGAGCCAGAACCTCGCCGCCCAGACAACGGACATCGTCCAGATCCTGACAACGGCGGACAAGATCACACCGAATTCGAACTCGCACTCGCTCCTCGAAGAGCGTGGCTCGGTCTGGTACGAGCGCACATTCAGCGTCACACAGAACGAGATCCCCGCCTCCTTGCGCTCGTTGGTCCTCAGCCGGGGCACGCCAGGGTCCCAGACCTACACCTTCGACGGCAGGACGCAGATCGCGGTGGGCATCCCGATCAAGTCGGTCCAGGGCGCCTACTTCGAGATCTTCGACGTCAGCCAGCTCGGCCACACGCTCCGCGTGCTCGCGCTGGCGCTCTTCGGGGCAGGCGTGGTGACGACCGTCCTCGGCGCCGCGCTCGGCCGATGGGCGAGCGGGCGCTCGCTCCGACCACTTGCCGGCGTCTCGCGCGCTGCGGTCGCCATCTCGGGCGGCGATCTCGGCACGCGACTCGTCTCGGCAGCCGGAGACCCCGACCTCGCCGCCCTCACCAGCTCCTTCAACCGCATGGTCGACCAGCTCCAAGAGCGCATCGAGCGCGAGGCCCGCTTCACCTCAGACGTGAGCCACGAGCTCCGGTCCCCCCTCACGACGCTCGCGGCGAGCCTCGAGGTACTCGAAGCCCAGGCGGGCTCGCTCAGCGCGACGGGACGACGCGCCCTCGAGCTCCTCTCCGCCGACGTCCGGAGGTTCCAGCGCATGGTGGGCGACCTGCTGGAGATCTCGCGCTCGGACAGCGGAGCCGCCGAGGTGTCGCTCGAAGAGGTCGACCCCGGTGAGCTCGTACGGCACGCGGTTGCCGCCGCGCAACGCTCGCTGCCCCCCGGTGCCCCCGCCCCGCCCGTCGTCGAGGTGGACCCTGCCGTGGCAGGCACCCATCTGTGGGTCGACAAGCGGAGGTTCGAGCGGGTCATGTCGAACCTCCTCGAGAACGCCTCGCTCTACGGAGGCGGCGCGACGGCGGTACGCGTGACGCCGGGCCGCATCGACGGCGGGGATGGCCGATCCGTGCTCGTCTCAGTCGAGGACGCGGGTCCCGGGCTCGCGCCTGGAGAGCGCACGAAGGTCTTCGAGCGCTTCTACCGCGGCCACACGGCCTTCCAGCGCGGCGCGGGGACCGGCACCGGCCTCGGGCTGGCCCTCGTGGCCGAGCACGTCCGGCTGCACGGAGGCCATGTGTGGGCCGAGGAGTCCGAGAGCGGCGGGGCGAAGTTCACGATCGAGCTTCCCGGCCAGCTTGCCGAGACCGACGACGACCACGAGCTCGCCCAAGGGGGGGCCGCGCCGTGAGGGGCCCTTGGGAGTCCTTGGGGGGTTCGCGGCATCCGTGGCATCCGTGGCATCCGTGGCATCCGTGAGGTTCGTGAGGTTCGTGAGGTTCGTGAGGTTCGTGAGGTTCGTGGCATCCGTGGCGTCCGTGAGGCGTCCGCTGGGCGCGCTGGGCGCGCTCGCGCTCGCCGGACTCGCGCTCGGCGCCTGCGGCATCCCTACGCAGCAGTCTGCGAGCCCGATCTCGGCGCGCCAGCTCCAGACACGCCTCCCCGTCACCCGCCCCACGGTCAACCCCTGCACAAAGAGCGCGTGCACACCGGTGGACGTCTTCTTCGTGGGGCCCGACGGCCGCATCATGCCGGTCGGGCGGGTCGCCCCCCCGCACCCGAAGATCGGCACCGTGATCGACGCCCTGCTCGGCGGGCCGACCCCCCCTGAGCGCGCGAAGGGCATCTTCACCGCGCTCGGTGCCGGCATCCACCTGTTGTCCAGCCAGCAGACAGCGCAAAAGAAGACCGTCTCGCTGGACTTCAGCGCGGACTTCGGCATCCTGTCGGGCGCCCAGGAGGTGCTGGGCGTGGCGCAGGTCGTCTACACGGTGGCGTCGATCAGGCCCGGCTTCGGGGTGATCTTCGAGATCGACGGCGTGCACATCGAAGTGCCGGTGGAGACCGGAGCGCTCTCGACAGGGCCCGTGCACGAGTCGCAGTACGACACATTACTGACAACCACGGCGCCGACGACGACCACGACGCCCTGACTCGCACGCTGCAGGCAACGGCGGCGCTCGACCTTTCAGCCCGTCGCCGCCGCCCGCCAGCTCACCCGCGGAGCGCTGACCCAGAGGTGCTCGAGGTCGTAGAAGGACCGGACCTCCTCCAAGAAGACGTGCACGACGAAGTCGCCGTAGTCCATGAGCACCCACGTCGCGTCCCGGAGCCCTTCGACGCTGAAGGGCGCACGTCCGCAACGGCTCTTCACCCGCTGCTCGATCTCCTCGGCCAGGGTACGGACCTGGCGTACGTTGCGGCCGCTCGTCACGACGAAGGCGTCGACGACGCCGAGCGCCTCGTCCATGGCGAGCACCACGGTGTCGTCGCCCAGCTTCTCGTCCGCCGCCGTCGCCGCGACCAGCGCCGCTCCGGGCAGCGTCAACGGACCATGTCCACGACCACGATGGTCGCGGCGAGGAACACCGCGAGGACCACGAGACCACCCAACGCGTACAGACGCCGTAGCCGACGGGTTCTGCGCCTCGCGTCACGAACCGCCCGGCGGTCCGGCACACGGGTGCACTCGGGACCCCCGGCGGCCCCCGGACTAGCCAGCTCGTCCGCGGGCGAGACCACAGGCAGCTCGTCGGTGTCCCTTGCCGGCATCCTCATCTGCACACAGCGTACAGACCGCGCGAGCGGATGCAGCGGACCACCTCGTCGGGCACCAGACCTTCGACGGACAGTCCCCGCTCCAGGCGATCGCGCACCTCGGAGCTCGACACGTCGACGGAGTGGTCCTCCACATAGACGATCTTCCAGCCGGGCGGGCGGGGTGCGACGGCGTGCGGACGCGGGACCACGGCGAGCGTCACGGCGGCGCGCAGGTCGTCCACCCGTTTCCACGTGTCGAGCCCGGCCACCAGGTCTGCGCCCACGATCAAGTAGAGGTCGAGGGTCGCGCCTCGCTCGGCGGCATCAGCCAAGAGCGCGTCGACCGTGTCCGCGGTGTAGCTCGGCCCGCCGCGGTCGATCTCGAGCCCGGACACCTCGGCTCCGGGCACCAGGGGCAAGATGGCCTCGACCATCGCTAGCCGGTCCTCGGCAGGGGTGACCGAACGCAGCGGGACCTTCTGCCAGGGCTGGTTCGCGACGACGAGGACGAGGCGATCGAGCGCGAGAGACCGGACGGACGCCCTGGCCGCGGCGACGTGCCCGCAGTGCGGCGGGTCGAAGGTGCCGCCGAGAAGGCCGACGCGCTCGGGCTTGGTCGCCAGTCGCGCCCGTGACCGCCCGGACGCGCCGTCGGCACGTGGCGGGCTGGCCATTGGCGCAGCGTAGCCCCGCGCTGGCGACCCCAGGAGGACGGCGCAGGCCCGAGCACCCTACGCTAAGGCCATGCCCGCGATCCGAGCGAACGAGCCCCACCCGGCCTGGCGGGTGAGCTCCTGGCGCACCCGACCTGCCGAGCAGCAGCCGAACTGGCCAGACGCAGAGACCCTGAAGGATGCCGAGGCCACCCTTGCCGGGCTCCCGCCCCTCGTCATCGCGAGCGAGGCCCGGCGGCTCACCGCCGCGCTCGCGCAGGTCTCGCGAGGCGAGGCCTTCGTGCTCCAGGCAGGGGACTGTGCGGAGTCCTTTCGCGAGTTCAGCGCGGACTGCATCAGGGACAAGCTCAAGGTGATCCTGCAGATGGCCGTGACGCTCACCTACGCGGCCGGCGTCCCCGTCGTGAAGGTCGGTCGCATCGCCGGGCAGTTCGCGAAGCCACGTACGTCCCCCGTCGAGCGCATCGACGCGGTGGAGCTGGAGGCGTTCCGCGGGCACATGGTCAACGACGAGGCGTTCGACCCCGTCGCGCGGCGGCCGGACCCCTCACGGCTCGTCGCGGCCTACCATCAGGCGGCGGCGACGCTGAACCTGCTCCGCGCGTTCACCAAGGGCGGCTTCGCCGACCTGTCCCTCGTCCACCGCTGGAACCAGCAGTTCGTCGCTTCTTCGAGCGAGGGCCGCCGCTACGAGCAGATCGCCGGCGAGATCGACCGCGCTCTGCGGTTCATGGCTGCATGCGGCATCGATCTCACAGCAGAAGAGGTGCTGCACGAGACCGACCTTTGGACCGGGCACGAGGCCCTCATCCTCGAGTACGAAGAAGCGCTCACCCGCCAGGACTCGCTCACGGGCGACTGGGTCGACACCTCCGCCCACTTCTTGTGGATCGGCGAGAGGACGCGCCAGCTCGACGGCGCGCACGTCGAGTACTGCTCCGGGGTCATCAACCCCATCGGCGTGAAGCTCGGTCCGAGCGCGACGCGAGACGAGGTCGTCGCGCTGTGCGCGGCGCTCGATCCGCAGCGCACGCCGGGGCGGCTGACCCTCATCACGCGTATGGGGACCGGCAAGGTCGCCGACGTCCTGCCGTCCCTCATCGAGGCGGTGCGAGAGGCCGGGCATCCAGTCGTCTGGGTGTGCGACCCGATGCACGGCAACACCTTCACCAGCGAGAAGGGTCGCAAGACGCGGCGCTTTGGCGACATCGTCGAAGAGCTCCGAGAATGGTTCGGTGTCCACCGCGCGATGGGCTCCTGGCCGGGGGGGGTCCATGTCGAGCTCACCGGTGACGACGTCACCGAGTGCCTCGGCGGCGCCGAGGCGATCGCAGAAGACGATCTCGGCCAGCGCTACACGACGATGTGCGACCCGCGGCTCAACGCCCGTCAGTCTCTCGATCTCGCCTTCGACGTCGCTGAATTGCTGCGGTCCTGACGCGCGTTCGTCATCGCCCGACCCGTCCCGCGCTCTTTGCGCTCCGCGGTGCGCAAAGTGACGTCATGCGGGGGCATTTCGAGAGAAACTCTTTGCTTCGGATGCGGGCGACGTTACACTTTGGCCGGGATGGGACTGCTGCGCCGATTGTCTGCTGCCCCGTCGTCTCGTCGGGCGGTCGCACGCCGCGGACTACGGCGGCCGGTCACCGTCGCGGTCGGGCTGCTACTCGTCGGCGGCTTCTCGCTCGTGCACCTCCCAGCAGCGGGAGCTTCGGGACAGCTTGGCGCGACAACACCGGCCGGCACCACATCGAGCACTCAGACCGGCACACCGGTCCCGGTTCAAGACACCGCCTATTGGCTCGACGCGTCCACAGGCGCGGTCTACGGCTTCGGTGGCGCGCCGAACTACGGCTCGATGGCGGGCCATCCTTTGAACAAGCCCATCGTCGGCATGGCCGCCATGCCGACAGGCAAGGGGTACTGGGAGGTGGCCGCCGACGGCGGGGTGTTCACGTTCGGGGACGCGCAGTTCTACGGCTCCGAGGGCGGCGTCCAACTGGTCCAGCCGATCGTCGGGATGGCTTCGACGCCGACAGGCCACGGGTACTGGCTGGTCGCTTCAGACGGCGGCGTGTTCACGTTCGGCACGGCGCAGTTCTACGGCTCCGAGGGCGGCGTGCGGCTCGTCGCGCCGGTGGTCGGGATGGCACCCACGCGCACAGGGCACGGGTACTGGCTGGTCGCTGCCGACGGCGGCATCTTCACCTTCGGCAACGCGCGCTTCTTCGGCTCGATGGGCGGTCACGTGCTCGCACAGCCGGTGACCGGCATAGCGACGATGCCGACAGGGACAGGCTACTGGCTCGTCGCGACGGACGGAGGCGTGTTCACGTTCGGCGGTGCGACGGGCCGCTTCTACGGCTCTCTCGCAGACCAGCACGTCACGCAGCCGGTCGTCGGCATCGCGTCGATCTACAACGGCGCGGGCTACTGGCTTGCCGGCGACGGAGGCAAGGTGACCGCGTTCGGGTCCGCCGTGTACTGGGGGTCGACCCCTGAGCAGATCCCCGGGCCGATCGTGGGCATCGCGACGGGTCTGGGCAACGGCGACCCGGGGCCCCCGTCGTTCCAGTCGGGCAGCTACGGCTACGACGTGTCGGGGTACCAGTGCAGCGGCTTCCCTCCCGCACCACACCAGATCGGCATCGTGGAGGTCGCCGGGTGGTCGTACGGGTCGGTGAACCCGTGCCTCTCCCAAGAGGTCACATGGGCGGCCGGCGGGCTGAACCTCTACACGTTCCTGTCCTACGGCACGTCCACAACAGCGGAGCCGGGCTGTGCCGCCAACGCCACAGCACCGACAGTCGCCGCGTGCAACTACGGCTACGGCGCTGCGATTGCGGCGTACCAGGAAGCGACGTCGGTCATCGGCACACGGGTCGACGTGCCCTGGTGGCTCGACGTCGAGCAGATCGGCTTCTCACAGAGCCCGTCGACCGCCGCGAGCAGATCGGTCGTGGTCGGCGCCTACGACGCGCTGCGCTACACCGAGAACATCAACACAGTTGGCTTCTACTTCTCGCTGGCCCACTGGAACGACATCGTCGGCGCCTACAACCCGTCTGCCCCGCTCTTCCCGGCGTGGTGGACAGGACCTACACCGGCCTACAAGTGCGCCAACGCGCGCTCGACGGCGTTGACCTTCACAGACACGCTGCCCTCGGGGCCGATCGACCTCCTCCAGTACACCGACAGCGTGAACGGCATGCCCTTCGACGGGGACTACGCCTGCTGACAGGAACCGGGGCCAGCTCGGCCCAGGCCAGCTCGGCTCAGGCCAGCTCGGCTCAGGCCAGCTCGGCTCAGGCCAGCTCGGCTCAGGCCAGCTCGGTGACGAACCGCTCGAGCTGGCGCAGCGTGCGGCACTCGACGACGGCGTCGCAGTGCACCGCGTACTCGTCGACGATCGAGTCGCCCGAGCCCCAGTACTGGCGCGGCTCGGGGTTGAGCCAGTAGACGTGGCGCGCCTGGCGCTGGAGCTCGGAGAGCACCCAGGCACCCGACGCGTGGTAGTTGTTGCGCGCGTCACCGAGCACGAGGACAGTGGCTCGTGAGGTCACCTCGTCACCCCACCTGCGGTCGAACTCCTCGAGAGCGTGGCCGTAGTCCGAGTGCCCGTCCAACCACACGACGTCGGCTTCGGCAGTGATCCGCCGCACAGCCGCCGCCGGGTCGTCTGCGCGCTCGAAGACGTGGGTCACCTCGTCGATGCCGTCGACGAACACGAAGCTGCGCACCTTCGAGAACTGGGTGCTGAGCGCGTAGACGAGCTCCAGGGTGAAACGAGCGAAGGAGGCGACAGAGCCCGAGATGTCCGCGATGACGAAGATCTCCGGCCTGGACGGCCGCGGGTGACGAAAGCGCGGCTCGACCGGCACGCCACCCGTCGACAACGAGCGACGCATCGTCGCGCGGAAGTCCAGCGATCCCCTCCGGCGGTGCCGGCGCGTTCGCCCGAGCCGCACCGCGAGCTTGCGGGACAACGGATGGAGCGTCCGGTGGAGCGCGGCGAGCTCCTCGCGGCTCGCGTGCATCACATCGACGTCCTCGGGGAGCGCTCGACGCACCGACCGTGCCAGTGCCTCGGCGCCGCGGTCGGACACCAGCCGGTGCCGGATCTCCGCCTCGATCGCCTTGCGGAGCGCCGCGATGCGGGCCCGGTACTCGTCGGCGAGGAGGCGCTCTTCGAGCGGGGTCAGCTCCTCTTCCCCGCGCGCCTCGTCGAGGAGGCGCTCGAGGAGGCCATCGAGATCGAGGTGCCGAAGCGTCCGATACAGGTAGTAGGCCCCGCCGACGGGACGACCGGGCTCTATGCCCGCGTACCGGTCGACGGCGCTGCGTGCGAGCACGGCCCCGATGGATCGGCCGCCCTGGCGTATGGCGTCGAGCAGGAGCGCGGCGAGCTCGGCGCCGCTCATCGGCTCGCTCGGCCCGGCGCCGGAGAGCGCCGCAGCGGCCTCGGCGAGAAGAGCGCGGGACGAAGGTGGCTCGGCGGCACCCGGCGCTCCCGACGTGCCCCCCGCTCGAGGTCTCAGCTCAGCACGCGCGGAGAAGTAGATCTCGAACGCGGTCTCGAACGCAGGCCAGTGAGCAGCGGACTTCACGAGCGTCGCGCCGAGCGCGGTTCGAAGCGCTTCGCGGTCCTCCATCGCCACGTGGTGGACCGCCCTGGCGGCGTCCAGGTGCTCGGTCGACGAGACGGGCAGCCCCGCGGCGCGCAGCTCGTCGACGAAGCCCGACAGGAGCTCAAGCATCGGCGGCGAGGAGCTCCTTCGCCGCTCGTTCGATGTCCTGGCGGTACTTGAGCAGCACGTGCAACGTGCCCGTCGTGCTCACGGCATCGACGGACTGGATCCCCAGGATGACCAGCGTGCGCGCCCAGTCGAGGGTCTCGGCGATCGACGGGGGCTTCCGCAGCTCCAAGGAACGGAGCGAGCGCACGATCCGCGCGATCTGGTCGGCGAGCTCGTCGTCGATCCCCGGGACGCGGCGCAGCACGATCTCGCGTTCGCGTTCTAGATCCGGGTAGTCCACGTGCAGGTAGAGGCAGCGCCGCTTGAGCGCCTCCGACAGCTCCCGGGTGTTGTTGGACGTGAGGAACACCATGGGGACGCGCGTCGCCCGCACCGTCCCGAGCTCGGGGATCGACACCTGGTACTCCGAGAGCACCTCCAAGAGCAGCGCCTCGGTCTCGAGCTCGACTCGGTCGATCTCGTCGACGAGCAGCACGACCGGCTCGTCGCTGCGAATCGCTTCGAGGAGTGGGCGCGTGAGGAGGAATTCTTCGGCGAAGATGTCCTCTTCGAGCTCCTGCCACGAGGACGCCGATCGCTCCGCCTGGATTCGGAGCAGCTGCTTGCGGTAGTTCCACTCGTAGAGGGCCTTCGCCTCGTCGAGGCCCTCGTAGCACTGGAGCCGTATGAGCCGCCAACCTGCCGCCTCGGCGACCGACTTGGCGAGCTGCGTCTTTCCCGTCCCGGCCGGGCCCTCGACCAGCACCGGCTTCTCCAGCCGGCCAGCGAGGTGCACGACGCCTGCGATGCGCTCGTCGGCGACGTAGCCCACGCGAGCGAGTCCTTCTCGCACCTCCTCGATCGAACTGAAGGTCGAGCCGCCGAGGCCTTCTCGCGTGCTCATCCTCGGACGTGCCCGTCGCCTCGCACGACCCACTTCACGCTGGTGAGCTCACGCGGGCCCATCGGGCCGCGTGCGTGCAGCTTCTGGGTGGAGATCCCCACCTCGGCGCCGAGCCCCAGCTCCCCGCCGTCGACGAACCGGGTGGAGGCGTTCACAAGCACCGCCGCCGCGTCGACCTCGCGGGTGAACCGATCGGCCGAAGCGACGTCGCGCGTGACGATCGCCTCGGAGTGCCCCGATCCGAAGCGTGCGATGTGGTCGATGGCGCCGTCGAGGTCGTCCACGACGGCGACCGCGAGCTTCAGCGCCAGGAACTCGGTCGCGAAGTCCTCCTCGGTCGCCGGCGCGGCGGCCGGAAGCTGCGCGCGCGCGCGATCGTCGGCGACCAGCTCTACGCCCGCGAGCGAGCGGGAGAGGCGCCCGAGGAGCGCGGGCGCGACGTCGGCGTGGACGAGCAACGTCTCCGCGGCGTTGCAGACGCCGGGGCGCTGGGTCTTCGCGTTCACCACGATCCTCTCGGCCATGTCGAGGTCCGCGGAGGCGTCCACGTACACATGGCAGTTCCCCTCCCCGTCGAGGACGTAGGGGACGGTGGCGTGCTCGAGCAAGGACGCGATGAGCGCCTTGCCGCCTCGAGGAACGAGACAGTCGACGAGCCCGCGCAGACGCATGAAGGCAACGGCAGACTCGTGGCTCACGTCTTCGACGAGCGCGACCGCGTCCTCGGGCAGGCCCGCCTTCGTCAACCCCCTGCGCAGGACGGAGACGACCGCGCGGTTCGAGGCGAGGGCGGTCGACGACCCCCGCAAGAACGCGGCGTTCCCCGCCTTCACGCACAGCCCGGCCGCGTCGCTCGTCACGTTGGGACGGTTCTCGTAGATGACGCCGACGACACCGAGGGGCACGCGTACACGCTCGACCCGAAGCCCGTTGGGACGGACCCAGCCGTCGACCACCTCGCCCACGGGATCGGGGAGCGTGGCGACCGCGCGGAGACCGTCGGCCATCTGCTCCACCCGTGCGGTCGTGAGCCGGAGACGGTCGATCGAGGTCGAGTCCGCGCCGTCACGCTCCGCCCGCTCGACGTCCTTTCTGTTCGCGTCGAGCACCGTGACGACATCCGCCTCGAGCAGGTCTGCGGCCGCGCGCAGCGCGTCGTCGCGTACTGCCGACGACGCACGTGCGACCTCGCGAGAGGCTGCTCGCACCCGGCGCGCCAGCGCTTCGAGGTCCTTCGTACCCATCGCCCCAGACTACCGGCGGGTCGGTCTCGCCCGGAGAGCGTTCTCGCGGGAGAATCAGTCCAGCACGACGAGGTCGTCGCGATGGACCGCGACCGGCGAGAGGTCCTCGGGGAGCTCCTCACTGCGCCGACCCACCCACTCCGCAGCCCGCTCCGAGGAGAAGCGGACGAGCCCCTTCGCGAAGACCTTCCCGTCGGCACCCGCGATCTCGACGGCGTCGTCGGGGTCGAAGCGCCCACGGCATTCGACCACGCCGGCCGCGAGCAACGAGCGACGTCGCTCGACGAGCGCACGACGCGCCCCGTCGTCCACGACGAGCCGCCCGGCTGCACCGAGCGCGTAGGCGATCCAGAGCTTTCGAGCTGGCATCCTGTCCGCATACGGCCTGCAGACAGTACCGACCCCGGGGACTCCCTCCATCGCGTCTTTCACCACGCCCGGTCGCCGGCCGTCGGCGATCACGGTCGTCACCCCTGAGCGGCTCGCCATGCGCGCGGCCGCGAGCTTCGACGCCATGCCGCCGCTGCCGACCGAGCCCGGACCACCTGCAACGTCCAAGAGGCGTTGGTCGACATCCAGCACTTCTTCGATGAGGGATCCCGAGCCGCCGAGCCGAGGATCTTCGCTGAGCAATCCGGGCATGTCGGTGAGGAGGACGAGAAGATCTGCGCCGACGAGGTGCGCGACCAGCGCAGCCAGCCGGTCGTTGTCGCCGAAGCGGATCTCCTCGTCTGCGACCGCGTCGTTCTCGTTCACCACCGGGACGACGCCCAGGCTCCACAGGTGCTGCAACGTCGTTCGCGCGTGCAGGTACTGGCGTCGGTGCCCGAAGTCCAGTGGAGCAAGGAGCACCTGGCCAGCGAGCAATCCCTGCGCCCCGAGGCCGTCCTGCCACGCGCGCATGAGCCGCTGTTGCCCCACCGCCGAGAGCGCCTGGAGGACGGCGGGGTCCGTTGGACGCGGCCCTGTCCTCCCGAGCGCGGACCAGCCGCACACGATGGCACCCGAGGTCACCACCACCACCCGCTGGCCGGCGCGAGCGAGCCCCGCAACCTCCCCGGAGACTCGTCCGATCACGTCCGCGTCGACGTCCCCGCGCTCGGTCGTCACCGTCGAGGACCCCAGTTTGACGACCACGGGCCGCGGTCCCCCGACGCGGTCGGCCGACGCGCTGGCTCCCGCGCTCACCGACGCGCTCCGCGCCGCCGGCGGCCTTCGCCGGTCCGCAGCCCCTCCCCTGGCTCCGGGCGCTCGACGGGCTGATCCCGGAACCAGGTGAACGAGAGCGTGCCCACCCTGACCTCGTCGCCGTCGCGGGCCCCGGCGCGGGAGAGCGCCCTGTCGGTGCCCAGGCGCCGGAGACGACGCACGGCCTCGGCGAGCGCCTCGTCGTCGGTGAGGTCCGACAGGTTGACCGCACGCTCAGCTTCTCGCCCGGCGATGCGCCAGGCGCGCGGGCCCGTCCGCTCGGCGACGAGGCCTTCGGGTGCAGGGTGATGCTCGACGAGCGCGCCGAGGCCGGGGACGACGCCTTCGGGCCCGAAGGAACCATCCTCGGGCGCGAGCTCCCGGACACTGCCCGCACGCGCGATGGACTGGGCCGCTTTCGACTCGACGACGATCGAGGCCATTCGCCGCACGAGATCGGGGACTCCTTCACCGGTCACAGCCGAGATGACGAGGTCGAGCGGCGTTCGTGTGCGCGCCTCTCCATGCTCGACGTCTGCTTTCGACCCCACGACGAGGCGCGGGCGCTCGAGGAGCCTCGGCTCGTAGCGACCAAGCTCGCCGAGGAGCACGGCGACCTGCGCGCCAGGGGTCACTCCGGTCGCCGAGGCGAGGTCCACGAGCAGCACGAGGGCTCGCGCCCGCTCGACGTGACGGAGGAACCGATGCCCCAGCCCTCGACCCTCTGCAGCGCCTTCGACGAGGCCCGGGATGTCTGCGACCACGAACTCGGTGTCGTCGCCTGGTGCGCCGACCCGCACGACCCCGAGGTGGGGCTGGAGCGTCGTGAAGGGGTAGTCGGCGATCTTCGGACGTGCGGCGGAGATCACCGAGATGAGCGTCGACTTGCCGGCATTCGGGAACCCCACCAGCGCGACGTCGGCAGTCAGCTTGAGCTCGAGGTCCAACCAGCGCTCCTCGCCGTGCTCCCCCTGCTCGGAGAAGGCAGGAGCACGTCGGGCGTTCGCGAGGAACCGCGCGTTCCCCCGGCCGCCCTGCCCGCCCTCAGCTGCCAGCCACCGGTCCCTCGGGAAGGAGAGATCGCAGAGGACGCCGCCGCCGCGCTCTCGCACGACGGTCCCCACTGGGACCGGGACGACGAGGTCTGCGCCACGATGGCCGTGGCGGCGCTTCCCCGACCCATGGGCGCCGTCGCCGGCGCGCCGGAACGGGTGGTCCTTGAAACCAAGGAGCGATGCCTCGTTCGGGTCCGCGACGAGCCAGACGTCGCCACCCCGCCCGCCGTCCCCGCCGTCGGGCCCGCCTCGCGCCACGTGCGCCTCGCGCCGGAACGAGACGCTCCCCGCGCCGCCGTCGCCCGCCCTCGCGTGCAACTGCGCCTCGTCGACGAACCCGGACATGACCTTGGATCCTACGAGGGGCCTCTCGACCCCGCCGCCACGCGGCGGGCGGACGGGGCGGACGGATCCTGGATCAACCCGCGCGCGACGATGCGTTCGCGGACTTAGTCGAGGCCTCACCCTCCGACATCGTCACTGGCTTCAGCGCGCCGTGACGTAGATCCGGCGCGAGAGCTCGGCACCGATCGCGATCGTCCCGCCCTGCGCCTCGAGCATCAGCGTGCCGTCGGGCGCTCGCGAGAGCACGGTGGCCGTCGTGCCCGGCACGAAATGGTGCTCGTCGAGGTAGACGAGCGCGTCCATGTCCATCTCGACGTCCTCGCTGATGCGGGCCACCAGGACGCTGTCGCCCACGGCAGCGTCGGCGAGCGGCTGCTGGGAGCCTTCGGGGAACGGCGTGGCCGAGCCCGGGATCGGGTTTCCGTGAGGACACGTCGCCGGGTCGCCGAGCAGCTGGACCAGCCGGGCCTCCACGTCGTCGGAGATCACGTGCTCCCAGCGACCCGCTTCGCGGTGCACCTTGTGCCATTCGAGCCCGATCACGTCGGCGAGCAGCCGCTCGGCCAGCCGATGCTTACGCACCACTTTCTCCGCGAGGAGCGAGCCCTTGTCCGTCAGCTCGACGACGCGCCCTTGCCTGCGGACGTACCCGTCGTCTCCGAGACGCTCGAGCATCTCGGAGACTGACGGCGCTGATCGACCCAGGCGCTCGGCGATACGCGCCTGGATAGGCAGCGTGCCCTCTTCCTTCAGGTAGTGCACCGCTTGGAGATACTCCTCGACGGGCGTGTGGTAGCCGTCGTCAGTCGTTGGATGCGCCACTGCTGGCGAGCCTATCGGCGACGTCGGCTCCGATGCCCCGGAGCCGGGACGGGCGGGCAGGGCGTCCGCCTCGTAGCATGAGCTCGGTGCCTACCACGAGCGCGGGTGCACCCGGCGCCAACCCCTTCGAGCAGGCGCGCATCGCTGCACGAGAGCTCAGTCGCATGACGGGCGCAGCCCGACATGACGTTCTCGTCGTGCTAGGGACGGGTCTGTTCTCGGCTGCCGAGCTGCTCGGTGCGCAAGGGCCGCCGATCGACCTCACCTCGCTCCCGTGGTTCACGCGCTTCTCCGGCCCCGGCCACCGCCTTGAGGCGTGGTCCGTCGAGCTCGAGGGGAAGCGCACCCTGGTCGTCGCCGGACGGCTCCACCTCTACGAGGGCAAGAGCCCGGCCGAGGTGGTCCATCCGGTGCGCACTGCGATCGCCGCGGGAGTCGAGGTGGTCGTGCTCACGGACAGCGCGGGTGCCGTCGACCCGGCCCTTTCCCCAGGAGAGGTCGTCGTCATCCGCGATCACCTGAACATGACGGGGACGTCTCCGCTCTCGGGCGTGGCGCTCGAAGGCACAGCAGGCTCCCGCCACACCGACATGACCGATGCGTGGTCCTTGCACCTACGCAAGCTCGCCCTCGCCGTCGCACCTCTGCGCGAGGGCGTCTACGCGCAGATGCCGGGTCCCCAGCTCGAGACGCCCGCCGAGATCCGGATGCTCGCGACGCTGGGGGCCGACCTCGTCGGGATGTCGACCGTGCCGGAGGCCGTCGCCGCACGTCATCTCGGAGCCGAGGTCCTCGGGCTCGCCGTCGTGACCAACACCGCCTCCCGTCGAGCGCCAAGGCCGCTCGACGTCGACGAGGTCCTCCGCGTCGCGGCCAGCTCGGTGCCGACCGTGGCCGCCGTGGCGCGGGGAACGGTCCGCGAGCTGAAGGCACGAGCCCAAGCGACGTCCGGAGACGCCGAGCCCGCTTCGACGTAGGAGCCCAGGCGCAGCGCGCGCTCCCGGCGATCAGCCAGGGAGGACGTCGACGAGCTTGCGATCCTTCCGGGCCCCGAATTTCACGACGCCGTCGGCAGTCGCGAAGAGCGTGTCGTCGGAGCCGCGGCCGACGTTCACCCCCGGGTGGAACCGGGTGCCGCGCTGGCGGACGATGATGGCCCCCGCACGCACGGCCGTGCCGTCGAACACCTTGACACCCAGGCGCTGGGCGTTCGAGTCCCGGCCGTTGCGGGTGGAACCCCCGCCCTTGGTCTTCGACATCGATCCTCCTCGTCGTCTGCGTCGTCAGCCGGCCGCGATGGAGAGGATCTCCACCGTCGAATACCGCTGGCGGTGCCCCCACCGGCGTCGCTGGTTGGTCTTGGCCTTGTAGGTCATCGCGTTGATCTTCGGGCCCAGCTCCTCGCCCAGCACCCTCGCCGTCACCGTCACGCCGGCGAGCTCGCCAGCAGTGGCGCGGACGGCTCCCTCGTCGTCGACCAGGAGGACAGGCTCGAGAGCAACCTCCGAGCCGACGGGCTGGCCGAGGAGCTCCACGCGGACACGGTCGCCCTCGGCGACGCGCTCCTGTTTTCCTCCGCTGCGGATCACGGCGTACATGGAAGGGGCAGTGTACTGCAGCTCGGTCACAGCACCGACGCATCCAGGACGATGCCGCGCCCGTGGCAGACCTCGCACTCGGTGGAGAGGGACTCGATCAAGCCCTCGGAGATCCGCTTTCGGGTCATCTCGACGAGCCCCAGCTCCGAGATGTCGAACACCTGGGTCCTCGTCTTGTCCCGAGCCAGCGCTGCGCGAAGCGCCGAGGCGACCTTCTCCCGGTTCTCCCGCAGCTCCATGTCGATGAAGTCGATGACGATGATCCCGCCGATGTCCCGGAGCCGGAGCTGGCGGGCGACTTCCTCGGCCGCCTCGAGGTTGTTACGGAACACCGTCTCTTCGAGATTGCTCTTCCCGACGTTCTTCCCGGTGTTGACGTCGATCACGGTCAGCGCCTCGGTCCGCTCGATGATGAGCGACCCGCCCGAGGGCAGCCAAACCTTGCGATCGAGTGCCTTGTGGAGCTGCTCGTGCACGTGGTACCGATCGAAGAGCGGCTGGCCCTCGGCCTGTGGGTCGTAGAGCTCGACGCGGTCGGCGAGATCGGGGCTGACCGTCTCCACGTAGCTGCGCACTTCGTCATAAAGGCCCGGGTCGTCGATGATGACCCCCCGGTACTCGCTGTTCAGCTCCTCGCGCAGGATCCGCACAGCCAACTCGGGCTCGCGGTAGAGGAGGCCCGGCACCGTCATCCTCTGCGCAGCCCTCTCGATCGACGACCATTGCCCGAGCAACCCCTCGACGTCTCGCCTGAGCTCGGCCTCTGTCGCCCCCTCCGCAGCCGTTCGCACGATCAGGCCGTGGCCCGAGGGGCGCACTGCGTCGACGATCTTGCGCAGCCGACGGCGCTCGTTGTCACCGAGGCGCTTGGAGATGCCCATGGCATCGCTGTTCGGGACGAGCACCACGAAGCGGCCCGGCAGCGAAACCTCCTGGGTGAGCCGCGCCCCCTTCGCACCGATCGGGTTCTTCGTCACCTGGCAAAGGATCAGCTGCCCTGGGCGGAGCACCTCCTCGATGCGCGGCTCGGCCTTGCGGGCACCGGCGTCGACGTCGTCGGTGTCGTAGCGGACGTCGCCGCGGTAGAGGACCGCGTTCTTCGGGATGCCGATGTCTACGAAGGCCGCCTCCATCCCCGGCAGGACGTTCTGGACGCGTCCGAGGTAGATGTTGCCGTCGATCTGGGTCGTCTCGTCCTGCGAGCGAGACACGAAGTGCTGCACGAGCGAGCGGCCCTCGAGGACCGCGATCTGCGACAGCCCCGGCTGGACGTGGACACAGATCAGGTACCGGCCGGTCGAGCGGGCCTTGCGCTCCCGCCCTCCGCGCCTCCGGCGTCGCTTGGAAGCGGCGGCCGTGACGTCCTCGTCAGTGTCGGACTTCCCGCCGTCGGCGTGCCCCTTCAGTCCGGCGGCAGCCGAACTTGTGGTGGCAAGCTTCCCTTCGGCCTCTTCGGCAGCCGGCCCTTTCGAATCAGCTCTGACGACCTCGGGCCCGCGCCTCCGGGGAGGGGTCGCCGTCTGTGGGACGAGCGGCCGCACCGCGGGCGCCGGCTTCGTGTCCCCGATCCGCGGCCGCGGGACGGGCGCTGGCGCTTGTTCCCTCTCCCCTACCCTGGCGCCTCCGGGTCCTTCATCCTGGGCGCGGGATACCACCCGCCGTGGACCGTCGGCCCCCGGCGCAGCCTCGTCCGCCGGGGGACCGGTCGCGGTCCTCCCGTCCTCCAACTCTTCCATGAGGGAGATCCCTCCTTCGACATGTCATGACGCCCGCCTCTCGGCGCGCGTGGCGGCGGTGCCGGCCCCGTGGCCGCAGATGGCCAGCGGCTCGATCCGGGTGCCGTCGCGCTCGATCCATTGCTGCAGCCGACAAGCTCGCGAAAGCTTCGTGCCGGGGCCCAGTACCTCGACCAGCTCCCTCGGTCGCACGCCGCGCGGCCGGGTGGCGAGCTCCGCCTGGAGCCAGGCATGCTCGGGGTGCGTCGTCGGCTCGACCGCGCCACCCTCGGCGCGACGGACCACCGTCAGGGCCAGCACCGCGGGCCGCAGGTCGTCGGACGTGATCCGCCCCTTTCGCTCCCGCTCGACGAGGGCAGTCGGCGCAGCGAGCAACCGCTCGACACGCGACGTCAGCTCCTCTGATGCCAAACCGTGCACCTCCAGCTTCCAGCTGCACGATGATACCTCTTGTTGGAGCGATCCCGACCCCACTGGCAACCGAGCGATCCCGTGGACGTCGACCCCGTCGGGCAACAGCGCGGACAGCCGCGCTGCGAGGGGTTCTGCCGGGGGCTCTGCCGGGGGCTCTGCCGGGGGCTCTGCGACGTCGTCCCAGAGCTGCTCGGCTGCCCAATGGGAGCCGCTCGCCACGAACAGCTGCGGTGCGAGCGTGACGTCGAGGTACTCGGCGAGCGACTCGGCGCCCGTCGGCAGGGCGTAGCCGAAGCTGAGCAGCGGCCTCGGCGAGTACCCCTCCGACCACGCCACTCGAAGGCCGCTTCGTCGCAGCGCGCGTTCCCACATCCGCACGACGTCGCGATGGCTCGTGAAGCGCACCTTGCCGGTCTTCGAGTAGCGGACTCGCAGGCGCACCCCCGATCCGGTCATCCCTCCGGGCGTCGCGCTCAACGCCTGGCGCTGACGAGGTGGACGGGAACGCGCCCACCCTGCTCGAGGTTCTGCCCAGTCCCCTGGCTGCCCCCGGCAGGGGGGTGCGGGGAAGCCACCACGTGCTCGAGCCCGAACCCGGTGCACGCCCCGCAGTCGTAGCAAGGGGTCCACCGGCAATCCTCCACGGCGCCGCCCGCCAGCGCCTCCCGCCAGTCCCCCCACAGGAAGTCGGGGTGCAAGCCAGCCGAGATGTGCCCCCACGGCAGGCACTCGTCGCGATCACGGCTGCGGTGGACAACCTCGTCGAGGGAGAGCCCCTCGGCCGCGAGCGCGTCTTCCCACAGGCCGAGGTCGAACTGCTCGGACCACTCCTGGAACGTGCCGCCAGCTCTCCACACGCGTTCGACGACCCCGCCGACGCGTCGGTCCCCGCGGCTCGCGATCCCCTCTGCCACCGACGCCTCAGGGTCGTGCCAGCGGATGGTGAGCCCGCGCGTGCCTCGTGCGGCCTCCCTGATGAGCGCGATCTTGCGGCGCAGCTCCTCGGCAGTGTCCTGCGACGCCCACTGGAACGGGGTCTGGGGCTTGGGCACGAAACCTCCGACGGAGGCAACGACGGTCACCGCGCGGTGGTAGCGGTGCCCGATCTCCGCGCAGCGCGCACCGAGCTCCGCGATGGCGGCGACGTCCTCGTCCCGCTCGGTCGGCAGCCCGATGAGGAAGTAGAGCTTGACCCGCCTCCATCCCTGACTGAAGGCGGCGTCGACGGCGCTGTAGAGATCCTCCTCGGAGATGAGCTTGTTGATCACCTTGCGCATTCGCCAGGTGCCGCCTTCGGGTGCGAAGGTGAGGCCGGTCCGCCGCACTCGCTGGATCTCCGCAGCCGTTCCGACGGTGAACGCGTCCACGCGAAGGCTCGGAAGGCTCACCGAGACCCGGCCCTCGTGGCGCGGGTCGCCGATGACGTCACGCACGAGCTGCTCGATGCCCGAGTAGTCGGCGGTCGACAGGGACGTCAGCGCGACCTCTTCGTAGCCGGTGCGAGAAAGGCCTTCTTCCACCATCGCTCGGACCTGGTGGGCGGGCCGCTCGCGTACAGGGCGGGTGACCATCCCCGCCTGGCAGAAGCGGCAGCCTCGCGTGCAGCCGCGGAAGACCTCGACGTTCAGCCGATCGTGGACGACCTCGGTGATCGGGACGAGCTGGCTACGCGGGTACGGCCATTGCCCGAGGTCAGCGATCGTTCGCTTCTCGACCACGGCGGGGACGCCGGGAAGCGGCTCCACCGCGACCAGGCGGCCATGCTCGTAGCGCGCCACGTACAGGGAGGGAACGTAGACCCCGGGAATCCTCGCCAGGTCGTGCATGAGCTCCTCGCGAGCCTGCGCGCTCCGAACCGGGACATGCGCCGCCACGACTTCGTTCACTTCGCCGACAACCTCCTCGCCGTCTCCGATGACGAACGCGTCGACGAAGTCGGCCAGCGGCTCCGGATTGAACACGCAGTGGCCGCCGGCCACGACGATCGGGTCGCTCGGATCGCGTGCCGACGAGCGCACAGGCAGGCCTGCGAGGTCGATCATGTTGAGCACGTTCGTGTAGACGAGCTCGGCGGAAAGGTTGAAGGCCAGAAGGTCGAACGCGCGTGCCGGGAGATGGCTCTCGACGGAGAAGAGCGGCACACCCTCGGCACGCATCGCGGACTCCATGTCGACCCAGGGCGCGTACGAGCGCTCCGCGAGCGCGTCGTCCCGGTCGTTCAGCAGCTCGTAGAGAATCTGCAGGCCTTGATTGGGAAGACCGATCTCGTACGTGTCGGGGTAGCAGAGGAGCCACGCCACCCGCCCCTCGCCATGGACAGGCGAACGAGCGCCCTGTTCGCCACCGACATAGCGCGCAGGCTTCTGCACGTCGAAGAGGAGCGCTTCCACCCTGGTCCACAGCGACTGGTGGGGCGCTGGAGCCGAACGCTCGGGCGTCGGGAGATCGATGTTCGGCGTGTCCACCGGGACCATGACCGGTGCAGTCTACGGCGGTGCCCGAACGGTCTCCGCTGCGCCCAGGCTCGTACCCTCTCTTCGCTCTCGAGCCGCCGCTGCAGCACCCGCGAGACCGGCCGTGGTCGTCGTGGTCGTGGTCGTGGTGGGCGCCGTGGTCGTCGTCGTGGGCACCGTGGTCGTGGTCGTCGTCGTAGGCGCCGTGGTCGTCGTCGTGGGCACCGTGGTCGTCGTGGTGGGCGCCGTGGTCGTCGTCGGAGGCGTGGTTGTCGTCGTGGGCGCCGATGTCGAGGGAGCTGCTGTCCCGGACGTCGGAGCGGCCGGCGTGGTCGTCGTCGTTGGCGGCGTGGTCGTCGTCGTGGGAGGCGTTCCTGCGGCGGCGTTGGGCTTCACAGGAGCGAGGGTCGGCTGTCGGGAAGCCGTGGGGAGCGTCAATGTCTGGTTCGGCGGGTGCGCGTAGAGGTAGTTGAAGATGTTCGCGACCGCGGGCGCGGCCGCCTGGTCGCCGTAGCCGCCCTGCGCGACGGCGACGGCGACCACGTACTGGGTCGGGGCGCCGATCGGCCCGAAGCCGACGAACCACGCGTTGGGCGCCCGCAGTGTCGATGTGGCCGTTGTCGCCGTCCCGGTCTTGCCCGCGATGACGTAGGAGCTCGGCACGTGCGAGTACTGCTGGAAGATCGCGTACGCCGTGCCCTTGGGTGTGTGCGTGACGCCGATGAACCCTTGGAGCATCGCCTGGTAGTTGGCTGTCGAGATCGTCACGTGGCCGGTGACCTTGGGCGCGACGCGCTTGACGACCCTGCCTCCCGGGGTCACGATCGCGCCGACGACCTCGGGTTGATGGCGGATGCCGTGATCGGCGAAGGTCGCGTAGGCCACGGCCTCCTCGATGGGCGTGACGACCGTCTCCCCCTGGCCGAAGGCCATCTCGAGGTTTGTGGCGGGGTACCACGAAGTGTTCGGGAAGGCCTTCGGTGTCTGGCTGTGCAGCGCCTCGCGCACACGCTGGCTGTCGACGCGGCCCTGCACCTCGCCCGGAAGGTCGATCCCGGTCAGGTCGCCGAAGCCATACTCGTGTGCGACCTTCTGGATGGCTGTAGCTCCGTACCGGGCGCGTGTGCGCCAGAAGTGCAGGCCCAATGTGTAGAAGAAGTAGTCGTCCGATTCGGTCAGCCCTAGGCGGATTGTGATGATGCCCGCGTCGAAGGCTGTCGCGTCGTGGAACGTGCACTTCCCGACGCATGTCGGGTACCCGTGCGACCTGACTGTGAAGACCCCGGTGTCGTCGATCGTTGTCGAGATGCCGATGAGGCCGTCCTGGAGCGCCGCCGTCGCCGTGGCGAGCTTGAAGGTCGACCCCGGGGTGTAGAGCCCCTGGATCGCGTAGTCGTTGAGAGGGCAGGCACCTGTCGCGACGGTACAGCCGGCCTTGAGCGCGTCGTAGTTGGCCGTCGAGATGCCGCCCACCCATTCTGTGAGGCTGTAGGACGGATTGGAAGTCAGCGCGAGCACTGCGCCGGTATTCGCGTTGAGCACGACGGCGGCGCCGTTCGGTGCTGCGGGATGGTGCCCGAATGTGAGGTGGGTGCGGTCCGCAGCCATGTCCTGTGTGAGGGCCTGCTGGGCGTACTTCTGGAGACTCGCTGTGATGTTGAGCTCGACGGTGTCTCCCTGGACCGGCGGAGTCTTGCGCACGACCCCTACAGGTGTGCCGGTCGGGGTGACCTCGAGTGTCTCGCGGCCGGGCTTGCCGCGCAGGTAGCGCTGCTCGACGGCTTCGACCCCGGCTTTGCCGATCTGGGACGTCGGCGTGTAGCCCTGGTTCGCGTCCTTCTTCAGCAGTGTCGCTGTGATCGATCCGGTGTAGCCGAGCACCTGCGTCGCGGTTGTCCCCCCTTGCGGGTAGTCGCGAACCGTCACCTGGACCACTGTGACGCCGGGGAACTCGGAGCGGTGCGTGCTCAGGTACTGCACCAGCGCTGGCGAGGCGTTCTGCAGCACGGGCACCGGTTCGTAGGAGTTGTACTGGAGATCTGTGAGCGCGGCCCGCACGGACGTCGGCGTGATCCCGCACAGGGCCGCCACCTTCCCGACGATCGCCGGGTTCGACACGGCCTCGGCTCGCGAGAGCACCACTTCGTTCTCCACCTTGTTCCCGGCGAGCACGGTGTCTCGGCGGTCCACGATCAGTCCTCGAGGCGGGGGAATTGTCACGGTCCGAAGCACGTCCTGGTTGACCGCCGACGCGTACTGGTGGCGGTTGATCACCTGGAGGTCCCACAGCCGGAGCGCCATCACCGCGAAGAGCACGAAGACGATCGCACCCACTACGCGTATGCGGACCCTCGGACGAGAGGGGACCTCCTCGGGAGAGGCGACGAAGGCGGCGACGTTGACGCTCCGGCGCGGCCGCATGCGAAGGTGCCGGGCACGGTGCGGATCGCGCCCGCTCGCGCGGCGAGCCTTCCCGCGGACCGACGGCCTCGGGAAGAGCCGGCCCCCGCGAAAGGGATGGCGTCGACCTCGGCGGCTCATCGACGTCTGCTCCCGACGGGCTCCCCGGCGGACGGCTCGAACGCCCAGCGCATCAGGCGCACCGCAGGTCCGGCGAGCACGGCATTGGCGACGGCGACCACCGCGACGACGGCTGCCAGGTCCACGTGGAGGAACTGAGACTCCCCGAGCACCGCGCCGAGCACGGCATACAGCATGACCGCGACGACGCTCGCACCGAGCGCGACCAGCGTCGGCAGGCCGCGAACCTCCCGTACGGCCCCACCCGAGACCGCGCCCACCCCGAAGCCGACGAGGGTGCCGACGAGCGCGGTCATCCCGAGGGGCGTAGGCGAGAGAAGATCGACCGCGATCCCCGCGAGGAACCCGACCGCTGCACCGTCGACCGGTCCCCCGACGATCCCAGCCGCGATGGGCATGAGGTACATGATCTCCGGTGAGGCGCCGCCCACCCGGACATCGAGCACCACCGTCGTCTGGGCCAGCAACGTAACGGCGACGAGCAGCAGGATGCGGACCACGACGCGGCCGCTCATCGCGCCGCTCCCAGGCTCACGACGAGCCAGACCACTGGATCACCTCCAGATAGGTCAGGTCGTTCAGGTCGGCGAGTGGGCGCGCAGTCACCTGCTTGTCCGCGGCGCCTACCACGCTGCGCACCGAGGTCACCTTTGCAACCGGGATGCCGGGCGGCAGGGCACCGCCCTGGAGCCCGCTCGTCACGATGAGCTCGCCGACGAAGACGTGCGCTGTGGAGGGCACGTACTGGATCTGGAGGAGCCGGCCCGCCCCGGCTCCGTCGAGGGTCGCGGCCTGCTGGTGCCCGAACGAGACACCGATCTGGGATTTCCCGTCGGTGAGCAAGCGGACCGTAGCGCCGTTGGGCGTGACTGTCGCCACCTCGCCAACCAGTCCTCCCGGGCCGACGACAGGGTCCCCCGCCGTCACGCCCTGGTCGCGACCCTTGTCGATGTTGACGGTCGCGGCGAAGTTCGAGATGTTCTGGGCTGTCACCTCTGCCGTGACCGTCGGCAGGGACGCGACCGACGGAAGCCTGTCGGTCGCGAGCAGCCGTTGGAGCGCCGCGTACTGCCGCTGTGCAGCCGCGTCCGAGGCCTGCCGATGCTCGAGCCGGAGGATCTGGTCCTGCAGCTTCTGGTTCTCCGCTTCGAGCGAGCTGTAGTTCACCGCTCCGGCGAAGAACCGACCGATCGGGTCGAGCACGCCGTTCACGCCGTGGCGGAGCGGAGAGTAGACGTCGGAGGCCAGGGACTTGAGCCCCGAGGTCAAGGACGCGGCGCGACCGGTCTCGTCGAGCGTGATGATCGTGACCGAGAGGAGCACGAGCACGAGGAACGTCGCGAGCGTGCGACGCGACCTCTTCTGCCTGACCGTCCTCGCCACTTCGACTTCGGACCTGCGCCGGTCAACGAGCGGATGAGGTGATCAAGACGCGTTTGAGCGCCTCGAACTCCTCCAGGCACTGCCCACTCCCCACCGCGACACAGTTCAGCGGATCCCGCGCCACGACGATCGGCATCCCCGTCTCGTGCTGGAGGCGGGACTCGAGGCCATGCAGGAGCGCGCCGCCGCCGGTGAGGACGATCCCCTGCTCCATGATGTCGGCAGCGAGCTCGGGGGGCGTGCGGTCCAACGTCACCTTGACCGCATCGACGACCGCCGAGACCGGTTCGTCGATCGCGCGCCGGATCTCCTCGGTGGAGACGACGACCGTCTTCGGCAGGCCGGTCACGAGGTCGCGGCCCCGGATCTCCGCGTGCAGCTCCTCTTCCAGCGGGTACGCCGACCCAAGGGCGATCTTGATCTCCTCTGCCGTCCGCTCCCCGAGCGCGAGACTGAACTCCTTCTTCACGTAGGAGACGATGGCCTCGTCGAGCTCGTCACCGCCGATACGAACGGACTGGCTCGTCACGATGCCGCCCAGGGAGATCACGGCAACCTCGGTGGTACCGCCACCGATATCGACGACCATGTTGCCCGTAGGCTCGTGCACCGGGAGCCCCGCGCCGATCGCTGCGGCCATCGGCTCCTCGATGATGTAGGCCTTCCGCGCGCCCGCGTACTCGGCAGCCTCCATGACCGCCCGCTGCTCCACCCCGGTGATCCCTGAGGGCACGCAGATCACCATCCGGGGCTTGGCGAAGCGGCGCTGGTGCACCCGGTGGATGAAGTAGCGGAGCATCTTCTCGCAGATCTCGAAGTCTGCGATGACGCCGTCCTTCAGGGGTCGGATCGCCTGAATGTTGCTCGGGGTCCGGCCGATCATGCGTTTGGCCTCGGCGCCGACTGCGAGCGGGCGCCCGTCCTTCACGTCGACCGCGACGACCGACGGCTCGTTGAGCACGATCCCGCGTCCTCGCACGTAGACGAGCGTGTTCGCGGTACCGAGGTCGACCGCCATGTCGCGGCCGAGCAAGTTCAGACGGTTGTCAGGCATCGACCTAGGGCTCCTCTCCGAGGACCGTACCCCGAGGGGCATCGTGTCGGTGGGCTCTGCGAGTCCACCGACAGGGGGGTACCCGAAAGGCTAACGGGACCGCCCATCGCTGCACAAGGGCGGGACGCGACTGCGCCCGCGTCAGCCCAGCTCGGGAAAGAACAAGCTGATCTCACGTGCTGCGGACTCGGGCGAGTCCGACCCGTGCACCAGGTTCTCGGTCAGCTCGATCGCCAAGTCGCCCCGGATGGTCCCTGGTGCCGCCTGCTTCGGATTGGTCGCCCCCATGAGGGTGCGAACCACGGCGTACGTGTCCTCGTCCGGCCCTTCGACCACCATCACCAGGACCGGCGAGCGGCTGATGAACGAGACGAGGTTCTCGAAGAAGGGCTTTCCCTCGTGCTCGGCGTAATGGCGGCTGGCGGTGTCCCGCGTGATGGACCGCAGCTCGGCCGCCGCCAAGCGCAGACCCTTGCGTTCGAGGCGAGAGAGGATCTCCCCTGCGAGACCACGTTCCATGGCGTCCGGCTTCACGATGACGAGCGTTCTGGTCACGAACGCTGGACCCTAGCAGGGCCCGCGTGACGCCCAGGAGCCGTCTCGACCGCCCGGGCGACGCGCTCGTCCTCAGCGGCGCGGCGGCGCGCCCGCCGGCTCCGCGACGAGGAGGGTCCGAGCTTCGGCCACCACGTACAGCGATCCCGCGATCACGACGAGGCCATCGTCGCCGGCGAGCTCCAGGCCGAGACGTACCGCGTCGGGGACCGCTCCGGCCACCACGACCTGCATGCCGGCCGCACTCGCCGCGTCGGCGACGGCCTCTGGCGGCTGGGCCCTCGGCGACGCCGGGGCGCAGGCGACCAGGACCTGCACACCTGCGGACACGAGGGGGGCGATCATCGCCGACGGGTCGCGCCCGGTGAGCATGCCGACCACCGCGATGCTCCGGCCGGCCACCGCGAAGTCGCCGAGCGCGCGGGAGAGCACCTGCATGCCGGCGACGTTGTGCGCCCCGTCGAGGAGGCACAGCGGTCTGCGCCCGACGACCTCGAGGCGGCCCGGCACGCTGACCCTGGCAAACCCTTCCGCCACGACGTCGGGGTCGAGCGGCGCTCCGAAGAACGCCTCGGCAGCAGCCAGCGCGCACGCAGCGTTCAGCCCCTGGTGCTCGCCGTGGAGCGGCAGCGCGACACCCCGGTACGTGCTGCCAGGCGTACGGAGGTCGACGAGGCGACCGCCGACCGCGAGCCGATTGCTCGTGCAGTCGAACTCCTCGCCCCGTACCCATACCTGCGCCGCCCCCGCTTCGTCGGCGACCGAACGGATCGCGTGCACGAGCGTGGGATCTCGCTCTCCCACCACCGCGACGCTCCCCGGCTTCACGATGCCTGCCTTGTCCCGGGCAATGCCCTCGAGGGTCGGCCCGAGGATGTCGGTATGGTCATAGCTCACGTTCGTGAGGACCGCGACGGTCCCGTCGATCACGTTCGTCGCGTCCCAAGTGCCACCCACCCCGACCTCGACGACCGCCGCGTCGACAGCCACGTCGGCGAACCACGTGAACGCGGCGGCCGTGAGCAGCTCGAAGCGAGTCGGGCGGTCGGAGAGGGTCGCTTCGATCAACGAGAGGGTGCTCAGCACCTCGCGCAAGGACAGGTCGTCGATCGCTCCGCCCGAGCGGGAGATCCTTTCGTTCACTTTGGAGAGGTTCGGGCTCGTGTAGGTCCCGACCGAAAGCCCCCGCGCGCCGAGCAGTGCGGCGCTCATCGCCGCAGTCGAGCCCTTTCCGTTCGTGCCCGTGATGTGGATCGCGGGATAGGCGCGCTCGGGGTCGCCGAGCACGGCCATGAGCTCCCGCATGCGGTCGAGGGTCGGCAGCGACCGCCGGCCGGGGCTCTTCGACTCGAAGTCGATATGGCCGTCGAGCCAGGCGAGTGCGTCCTCGAACGAGGCGAAGACCGACGTCATCTACGCCGAGCTCGGCCGATCAGGACGCCGCCCGGCGGCTCCGGGTCACAGCCTTCGCCGGCGACTCCCCCAAGGGCACGAGGGTCGGGTGGACCCGGTCGAGCACGACGGCTCGGTCGACGACGCACTTGCCCACGTCGCTCCGGCTCGGCAGGTCGTACATGACGTCGAGCAGTACTTCCTCGAGGATGGCGCGCAGACCACGTGCGCCGGTCCCCCGCAGCAGCGCTTGCTCAGCGACCGCTTCCAGGGCGTCGGGCGCGAACTCGAGCTCGATGCCGTCGAGCGCGAAGACACGCTGGTACTGGCGCGTGAGGGCGTTCTTCGGCTCGACGAGGATCCGGATGAGGGCATCCTTGTAGAGCTGGCTGACGGCGCCGACGACCGGGAGCCGGCCGATGAACTCGGGGATGAGCCCGAACTTCATCAGGTCCTCGGGCAGGACGTGGCGGAGGATCTCGGTGTCGTCGTGCTCGCTGCGCTGCCGGACCTCGGCGCGAAAACCGATGCCCTTGCGCCCGATCCGGCTCTCGATGATCTTGTCCAGACCGGCGAAGGCGCCACCGCAGATGAAAAGGATGTTCGTGGTGTCGATCTGGATGAACTCCTGATGGGGGTGCTTCCGGCCCCCCTGGGGCGGCACCGAGGCCGTGGTGCCCTCCAGGATCTTCAAGAGGGCCTGCTGTACCCCCTCCCCCGAGACGTCGCGGGTGATCGACGGGTTCTCGCTCTTGCGAGCGATCTTGTCGATCTCGTCGATGTAGATGATCCCGGTCTCCGCCCGCTTCACGTCGTAGTCGGCTGCCTGGATGAGCTTGAGCAGGATGTTCTCGACATCCTCGCCCACGTACCCTGCCTCCGTGAGCGCGGTCGCATCGGCGATGGCGAACGGCACGTTCAGCATGCGGGCGAGCGTCTGCGCGAGCAGCGTCTTCCCGCAGCCGGTGGGCCCGAGCAGGAGGATGTTGGACTTCGCGAGCTCCACCGCGTCGTCGTCGGTCGACGACCCCGCCTGCACCCGCTTGTAGTGGTTGTAGACCGCGACCGACAGGATCTTCTTCGCGTACTCCTGTCCGACGACGTAGTCGTTCAAGAAGTCGAAGATCTCCCGGGGCTTCGGAAGGTCCTCGAAACTGAGCTCACTGTTCTCGGTGAGCTCCTCCGCGATGATGTCGTTGCAGAGATCGATGCACTCGTCGCAGATGTAGACGCCGGGCCCGGCGATGAGCTTCTTCACCTGCTTCTGCGATTTGCCGCAGAAGCTGCACTTCACCAGGTCCCCCCCCTCGCCGAACTTCGCCACTGCCCTCTCCTCTACTCGGCCCACCGGCCATTCCTGCCCAGTTCCTGCCTGTCCCCGCCGGTCCTACGGCAGCTCCGGGACCTCCGGCCTCCGGCTGGCCCGCGAGTCTGCTACGCGGCGCCGACCGCTTCGAGCGCGGGGGCGTCCCGCGCGGTGATCACCTCGTCGATGACACCGTACGCGACGGCCTCCTCGGCGGTCATCACGAAATCCCGGTCGGTGTCCTTGCCGACCTTCTCCGGCGCTTGCCCGGTGTCCGCCGCGAGCATCCTGTTCAGGAGGTCGCGCATCCGCAAGATCTCCTTCGCCTGCAGCTCGATGTCGCTCGCCTGGCCCTCGACCCCTCCGAACGGCTGGTGCAGCAGCACCCGCGCGTGCGGGAGTGCGAACCGCTTGCCATGGGCACCGGCTGCGAGCAGGACCGCGGCAGCCGACGCGGCCTGCCCGAAGCAGAACGTCGACACATCCGGCTTGACGTACTTCATCGTGTCGTAGATGGCGAAGAGCGCGGTGATCTCCCCTCCCGGGGAGTTGATGTAGAGGTGGATGTCCTTGTCCGGCTCCTCGGACTCGAGGAAGAGCAGCTGCGCGCACACGAGGTTCGCGACCGCGTCGTCGATGGGCGTGCCGAGGAAGATGATCCGCTCACGCAGCAGGCGCGAGTAGAGGTCGTAGGCGCGCTCGCCCCGGTTCGACTGCTCTACCACGGTGGGTACCAGGTAGTTCCTGGCCCGGAAGCTCTCGCCTTGCACGGCCCTCATGCCTCGACCTCCCCATCGTCCGTCCCGCTGCCGGCGTCGGCCACCGCCCCTTCGGGCACCCCCTGCGTCGCGGCGCCGCCGATGTCCTCCACCTCCTGTTCCGGACCGCCAGAAGAATGCGTCGCCTCCACGCTCTCGTCGACTCGCAGTTCTTCCCGGGAGACCGGAGCGCCCTCCTCGTCGACCACTTCGACGTGGTCGAGAAGCCACGCGAGCGCTTTGGCCTTCCGCTGCTCCGAGCGTACCGCGGGGATCCGGCCGGCGCGCGTGAGCCGCTCTCGGACGACGGCGGGCTGCAGCTGGAGACGAGAAGCCATCGCGTCGATCTCTGCGTCGACTTCGTCGTCGCCCACCTCGAGCGACTCCTGCTCCGCGAGGGAGCGCAGCGCGAGGTCGCCTTTCACTGCCTGGCGGGCCTCGGTCCGCAGGTTCGCGAGGAACGCC
This sequence comes from Actinomycetes bacterium, assembly GCA_021844425.1. Taxonomy (GTDB): domain Bacteria; phylum Actinomycetota; class Acidimicrobiia; order Acidimicrobiales; family RAAP-2; genus JAJYVT01. The sequence continues at coordinate 36,174 of JAKBTL010000022.1, forward strand.
TCCTCGCCCATCCCGGTCAGCTCGAGGAACTGCCCCACGCTGAGACCTTGCTGCTCGAGGCGGTGGCCGAGGTCGTGCAGCCGCTCGCGTAGCTCCTCTTCGACCAAGACCTCGGGCACCTGGTCGTCCTCGACGAGCTCGGCGAGCGCCGAGAGCGCGCCCTGGCGAAGCGAAAGCTGGGCCTGGACGCTCTTCACCTTGGCCATCCGATCTCGAAGGTCGGCGCGCAGCTCGTCGACGGTGGAGAACTCCGAGGCGTCAGCCGCCCACTCGTCGGTGACCGCCGGAAGCTTCTTCTCCTTGACGTCTTTCACCAGCACGCGAAACGCGATCTGGCGCTCGTGCCCGGGGGTCGCATCCGGCGCGTCGGCGCTGAAGGCGAGCACGTCGCCGACTCTGGCCCCCCGGAGCTGGTCGTCCAGCGCCGGCACGACGCGAGCGCTACCCACCTCGTAGAGAAAGTCGTCCGCTCCGAGGACCTCTTCGCCGTCCGGCAGCGTCCCATGGATGTCGATGGTGACGTGATCGCCGTCTCTCGCCGGGCGCTCCACCTCTATCAGCTCGGCGTCGGTCTCACGCAGCCGATCGATCTGCGCGTCGACGTCGGACTCGGTCACCTTCGGCGACGGGATCGTGACCTTCAGGCCCGCGTAGCCGGGGATGGGGACGACCGGCCGGACCTCGACGACGGCGTCGAACGCCAGCGCGCCGGCGTCCTGTCCCGAAGTGATGTCGATCTCCGGCGGGGAGATGGGGTCGATCTCGGCGTCTGCGAGCGCGCGAGCGTAGAAGTCGGGGATCGCCTCTCGCAGTGCCTCCGTCCGCAGGGCCGCCGAGCCCCCCATGCGCGCTTCGAGCACCTGACGCGGGACCTTGCCAGGGCGGAAGCCCGGGACACGGGCCTGGCGGGAGAGCGTCCGGACCGCGTCGGCGAGCACGCGGTCCACCTCAGCCTCGTCGACTTCTACCGACAGACGAACCTTGTTACCTTCGACCGTTTCGGTGCTAGCTCGCATGGGTCCCTCACTCTACCGGGCGGCCTTCGGGCCGCCGCGCCGCACCGGCGCGTCCAGCCGGGAGCCAGCGACGGCGCACGGCCGGCAGCCGCTATCCCCCAGCTTGGAGGTCCACGCGGCTAGCTTGCGCGGCTGGGCCGGTCGGCGGCGCTTGCCGGACGGCCGGCGTGGAGCCGTGCCCGAGGTCCGGCGACGAGAGAAGAGAGGAGCCACCGATGGCAGATTACGAGGGGTACTGCGTCAAGTGCCGAGAGAAGCGCACGTTCGAAGGCAACGAGGTGCAGCTCGCGAACGGACGGCGTGCCGCCCAGGGGTCATGCCCCGTCTGCGGCACCAAGATGAACAGGATCCTCGGCAAGGCGGCGGTCTGAGCCGGTCACCCCGCACCCCAGCACGCTGCCGGACCTGGTCCGGGACCCGGACCTGGACCGGGACCCGGACCGGGGCGAACGGCGTAGGCTCGTGAGCCGCGGACAGGTCCCGCGGAAGCCGGGGAGTGGCGCAGCCTGGTAGCGCACGTGCTTTGGGTGCACGAGGTCGGGGGTTCGAATCCCCCCTCCCCGACTCGGCTCGACCCGACTCGGTAGACGCGAAATCCCTGGTCGAACGCACGTGACGGCGCCTCCGGCTTCACGGCGACGATCGTCCGGAACATCTCGGGGGAATACGAGGTGGAACGTCCCTACGTCGATCCCCGTGAATGTCGGGTGGATCGCTGTGCCGTGCGCTGCGATGGCGTGCGGCAGCGAGGGTGGACCGCCCGGTGGGACGTAGGCGTCCAGGAAGAGCACGTACAGCGGTCGGCCGTCGAAGGTCACCTGGTGCATCCCCGGAGCACGCCCGACCGTCTCGAGCATGCCGCCGATCGGGCCCGTCGCCATGAGGTGCCCGCGCGTCGGCACGGCCGGCCAGCGCGCCGCGCAGTCCGCTGTGGAATCGCACACGCTCATGTGGTGCATGTCCGCGCTCGATGTGTAAACCGGGAACGGCAGCCCGCCGAGTCCTTGGTCCAGCTCGACGGTGAGCACGTCTGCGGTCCCGTAGGGGATCGACGCACCAGGGCGCACGAGCGGGACTGTCCGGTCCACGAACGACGTGGGGGCCGCGTCAGGCGTGCCGCGCCCGGGTGCCACCAGGTACCAGATCCCTGCCGGCTTGGTACCTGGGTCGAAGAGCTGCTCGCCTGCGGTGTCCCCCGCAGCCGCATCGAGCGAGAACCGGTGGAGGGGGTGGCCAGCGTAGGTCACCTGATGCACCGCGTGGCCCTCGATCGTGCGGGCCACCGTTCCGAGCAGCGTCGGGTGCACCTCGGTCCCGGCCATCGGGCGCCCTGTCGTGAGCAGCGCCGGCCAGATATGGACCGCGCACACTGTCCCTGTGCAGCCGTAGGTGGCAGGGTTCGCCGGAGCATCGGCGGTCAGCAGGTACAAGGAGCAACCCGCCTACGGTCCCGATCCGACAACGAGCGCGGGGCCGAAGCGGGTCCTCACGGACGACACGACTGCAGGAGCGGTCGGCATGGGTTTCGAGCCCAGCGGCGTCGAGCACGGCTCGGTGCTCGTAAGGGTGCCCGCCGTCGTGCGGCTGGGCGAAGCGCCTACGGCGCCCTGCGGCACCAGCACCTCCAGCCCTGCGGCCAACCACACCCGAATCAGCCCTGCTGCACCGGCTGCGAGCAACGCGGCGAGCCTGGAACGTCGGCTCATCGCGTACCTCCTCTCGTCGACTCTTCTCCCCGTCCACAACGCCCGCGTGGACGAGGCCTTTCACGTCAGACAGCCCCGCGATCCCTGCGACGTAGCTTCTCGACTTCGCGCCTGGTCACCAGCTCCAACGAGCCGAGTCAACGCGCCCTCACCCGAGCCCAACATGGACCTGACGGCTCCGCCGTGAGCTGAGTCCCTCGGGCGGGCTGCCGCATCTGCTGCATCAGGGATGGACTTCGGCGTCGGCGCCTTCGAGGCCGCTCGTGTCGAGCGGGACATCCCGGGTCTCGGGAATGGCCCAGAGCACGATCGGCACTGCCACGAGGAACAGCAGCACCATGGCGGTGACTGCGGTGCCGATGCTGTGCAGCGGCGCCGTGCGCGCTCCGAGGATCCCCACGAGGGCAGGGCCCAGCACCGCCCCCGTGTTGCCGAAGCCGTTCCGGATCCACGCCGACGCCTGCGCGCGCAGGTGCGTCGGGAACAGCTCGGTGGCGAACGCCGACAGCACCGGCGCGATGCCGACGCCGAAGAAGGCCGTCCCGACGAGGAACGGCAGCATCACCCAGCGATCGGCCACCTGAAAGGTGACGACCGCACAGCCGACGGCGCCCAGGGTGTAGATGACGCTCGTCGGGCGCCGTCCGAGGCGGTCCATCATGCGGCCGCAAGCGAGGTAGCCGACCACGCTGAGTAGGGCGGCGACGGCGAAGAAGGTGCCAGCCGTGCCGGTGCCGAAATGGCGCTCGCGCTCGACGTAGTACGTCCACCACCCGATGGCCGCCGTGGAGCCCAGCCCCTGGAGAAAGGCGATGGTGCCCACCGCCAGCGCGCGGGAGCGGGGTGAGCCGCGCCAGAGCGCGATGGCCCCGGCTGCGACCTGACGGGCCGAGCGGCGCGCGACGCCAGCTCGAGCCTTGGCGGCCAAGAGGTAGGCATGGCTCTCACGCAACCCGCGGCGGGCGATCGCGACCACCAGCAGCGGCACCGCGGCGAGAAGGAAGAACGCACGCCAGCCGATCGGGTTGTGGAGGAACCCGACTGCGACGAGCACCCCTGCCAGCACCGCGCCGAGCGGGCTCACGAGGAGCAGCCAGGAGAGGAAGCGCCCACGCCGCTCGGGGGGCACCTCCTCCGCCAGCAGGGTCACCGCGACGCCGAACTCGGCTCCGATGAACACCTGCGCGCCAAACTGGAACGCTGCGAAGGACCACAGGTTCCACGACACCGCGGTGAGGGTGGTGAAGACCGTGTAGCCGAGGATCGACCACATGAGGATGGGCCGCCTGCCGACCCGGTCGGCCGCCAGGACCACGAAGAAGGCGACGAACTGGCCGGACCCGATCGGGATGTTGGCGATCCCGATGGCCGCCGTCCCCACGTGGAACGCCGCCTTCAGCTGGGTGAGCAGGACCGCTCGGAGCTCGGCGTCGTAGGAGTTGAACAGCGCAGAGGGGACCAAGAGCGCGAGCAGCAGCCGCAGGTAGCCGCTGGAGCGAGGCTGCGCGGCAACGTCGCTCACGAGGCCTGCGCACCAATCGCAATCGCCATCGCCCGCAGTCTCCCCTCTTCCCCACACGCGCGGCGATCGGGTCACGTTCCTGCCACGTTCGGGGACGTCGGCCTGAACATGGGAGTGGAGCTCTGGCCGGTGGCAAAGCGCCGTACCAAGAGCCGGCGATCGGCAGCCGACAAAGCGGCACCTGCACCTCGTCTCACGAGGCCGTTGCGGAACAGCCCCACCGTTCGTGCTCGATCTTCTATGGTTCCTCCCCGGCTCGACTGAACGTGTCGGCCACGGTCGGTGATGGCGGATGGACAATGTAAAGGTCGCTGTGGGCGCGTCGCGCCACTTCGGCGGTCGTGCTGGAGCCGAGGAGCTCGGCGTAGCGACCATGGCTAGGCGCGCCGACGACGATCACACTCGCATGGCGGTCGTTGGCGAACGTGGCAATGCGACGCCCGACGTCGCCGTGCTCGCCCATGACCTCGAGGACGTACCCGCTCGCGGGGATCCCTCGGGCCGCGGCTTGCGCGATGAGCGCTTGGATCGTGTCGCGGACCTGGGGAGAGTCCATTTGTTCGGTCTCTACGACCTCGTCCATCGCGATGTCGGTCTCCACGACGTGGAGGATCTGGAGCGGGCGGTTGAGCGCCTGGGCGAGGTCGGCCGCGACAGCGCAGAGGTGATCCGCCCTGGCCCGGCCCTCGACGGCGACGACGATCGGGGCGCGGTGGCCGTCCTCCGATGCGACGTCGGGAGCGACGTCGGGAGCAATGGCGGCGGGGCCAGCGACTGGTCTCGCCTGTGGAGAGACCACTGGGCTCAATGGTGCAAGCGGGACGGGCACGACCCGTTGTTCCTCTTGCCTGCGGTCGGCGACAGAGAGGAGCGAGTGGCCGCGGCTGAGGACGACGATGCCGAGAACTTCGGCGGCCGCGCCCAGGTAGAAGGGGACGTGGACGTTGTAGTGGGCAGCGAGCCGGGCGGCGACGTAGGGGGCGAGCCCGCCACCGATGAAGCGGACGAAGCCGTAGGTGGCCGACGTCAGCGATCGTTCGAAGGGTGAGACCGCCATGACGGCCTGGGTGGTGAGGGTGTTGTTGAGCCCGACGAAGATGCCCGAGACGATCACCGCGGCGATCAGGGTGGTCTGCGACGCAGTGAAGGCGGCGATGACGACCAGGTCGGCACCGAGCATCGCCAGGTTGACGTAGAGGACCCTCGGGGTCCCGAAGCGGCGCTGGAGGCGGGGGGCGACGAAGACGGCGAAGATCCCCACCAGGACGCCCCAGGCCGTGAAGGTGTAGCCGAGCTGGTGGATCCCGAGGTGCATCGGGAACGGCGTGTAGGCGAGCAGGGTGAAGAAACCCCAGTTGTAGCAGAGCGCGGTAAAGCTCATGATGGCGAGGCCGCGGTTGCGCAGGCAGGTGACCGGCTCTTTGACCGAGAGCTTTCGCGAGGGCCTGGGCGTCGCGTCCAGGAGCACGAGGATCGACACGAGGGAGATCGCCATGAGCACGGTCACCCCGAAGAAGGGGCCCCGCCAGGAGATACCGCCGAGCTCGCCGCCGACGAGCGGGCCGAGGCCGATCCCTACCCCGAGGGCCGTCTCGTACAAGATGATCGCCCCGGCGAACCCGCCGCTCGCCGACGCGATGATGGCAGCGAGGGAAGTGGCGATGAAAAAGGCGTTGCCGAGCCCCCAGCCGGCACGGAAGACGATGATCCCCCCGATGCCGTTGGACGCACCGGCGAGCGCGCTGAACACGACGATGAGCGTGAGCCCGATGACCAGGGTCCGCTTGGCTCCGATGCGGCTCGAGACCCAGCCGGTGATGAGCATCGCGACGGCGGTGATCACGAGGTAGCTGGTGAAGAGCAGCTCGACGGTGGAAGGCGTGGCCCTTAGATCTTTGGCGAGCGCCGGGAGGATCGGGTCGACGAGCCCGATGCCCATGAACGACACCACGCAGGCGAAGGCCACCGCCCACACCGCCTTGGGTTGGCGGAACGGGCTGGCTGCCGCGGCGTGGGCGGCGTTCACCGCAAAGCGCCTCTGGGGCCGGGGGTGAGCCGGTGGGGAGCTTCGGTGCCGAGGTCGCCGAGGGCGGCCAGCGCCCGCAGGGCCGGCAGCGCGTCTCGTAGCGATGCGGCCTGGTCGTCGGGAAGGTCGTCGATGAGCCGCACGAGCCCGTTGGCACCGGCCTGGCGACGCTCCTCCACGTAGCGCTCACCCGCCGGGCTGAGGGCGACCAGCACGCCCCGGCCGTCGCTGGGATCGCTGCGGCGCTCTGCAAGACCGAGGTCCTCGAGCTTGGTCACAAGGGCGGTCATCGACGGCTGCGTGACCCCGTGGAGGGCAGCGAGGTGGGTGATGCGCTGCGGCCCGTCGCGTTCGAGCGTGTACAGCGTCGCCGCGGCAGTCAGGCTGATCTCGCGAGGCATGCGCCGCACGACCGCTGCGGCGAGCGAGTACAGCGCGACCGCAATCTCGTTTCGTTGCGAGGCTGGCTCTGGGAGTGGGGGTCTCACAGCGAGCGACTATAGTGTTATCTATATAGGCATGCCGCGAGATGGGAGATGGCGTGCGACCAGAGAAGCCGGTGGTGACCATCTCCGCTGCCGACGGCGCAGGCGGCGGGTTCGTCGGCCCCCGGGTTGCCGAACGCCTCGGCGTCACGTTCTGGGACCGCGCGATCCCCGCCTCGGTCGCAGCCGACCTGCCAGAGCGCCCAGAAGAGGTGCTCGCCGTCGAAAACGAGCTGGGTCGGGGCCTCAAGCCACTGGATCTCGTTCTTCTCCGCCTCGGGAGTGGTCTGGGCGGGGCAACCCCCGCTCGACGTGGAGTCGCACCACGACGAGGCCGCCTACGAGGTGCGCATCGCCCAGGTGATGGACCTGGCCGGCTTGGACGAGCACACTGCCCGGCGCGCGCGGCACCACACCGACACCGCCCGCCACCGCTACGTCCAGCGCCTTTACCACGCCGACGTCGCGGGCCACCGTCTCTACCACTTGTGGATCGACGCGACCGCGGTCCCGCTGGCCACCTGCGTCGACATCATCGTGGAGGCAGCACGGGGGAAAGATGCGGTCCGCCGACTCGGCACCGGCGACGATGCGCTCCTCTGAGCTCGTCGCCCGGGGCCGGATGCCGGGTCAACACACAGCAGCGGTCCGACGCCCGTGCGTGGTCGAGAGGCCCGGGCACACCCGCGGCCGTGTGGTCTTCAGCGACGGTTGCCCGCTCCGCGAACCGGCTGCTGTTCGCCGGCGACCACGTCCTGCGGGCGATCACCCGTGCGATCGACACCTATGCAGGGATGGCGCCGATACGTGTCGTGCGCCTGTGGTTCGGAGGACCTCGGGCTCGCCCACTTCGGGTATCGGGCCCTCGAACCGACGAGGATCGTGAAGCGCTACCGACTCTGGGGCGCTGCTCAGGTGTCGAGGCTCACGCGGCGCGGCTCATTGCGAGCCAACTGGGACCCAGTGGTCCCCGACATGGGGACCTCCGACGCGTCGAGGGGTGAGGAGCACCACATCCCCTGCACAAGGTCGCACCCGAGTGCTCGGATCACCTGCGCCTGCGCGGCCGTCTCGACTCCCTCGGCAGCCACGACCATGCCGAGCTCGTGTCCGAGGTTCACCATTGCGGCAACGATCTTCGTGCTCTCCCCTTCGTCGATGCATTGCACGAAGCACTTGTCGATCTTCAAGATGTCGACAGGGAGGTGGCGCAGGCAGCTGAGCGAGGAGTACCCCGTGCCGAAGTCGTCGACCGCCAAGGCGACGCCGGCAGCCTTCAGGGCCCGGAGCACCCCAAGTGACGCCTCGGCATCGCGCATCAGGGTGCTCTCGGTGATCTCGCAGACCAGGGAGCGACCTGACAGGCGGGTGCATGCCATCACCCGCCGCACGAGCTCGACCACCTCCGGATCCTCGATCTGGCGGGCAGACAGGTTCACCGTCACCGAATCGAGCGCGGGCCACGGACCCGCCCACCAGCGCGCGAGCTGACGACACGCCTCCTCGAGCACCCACGCGCCGATGGGAACGATGAGCCCGGTGTCCTCGGCAATCGGGATGAACCGCTCCGGTCCGACGACGCCGAGCTCTGGGTGGCGCCAGCGGACGAGTGCCTCGAGGCTGACCGTCGAGGAGCTCGACATGTCGACGATCGGCTGGTAACGCACGAAGAGCTCCCCCCTTCCGAGCGCGCGGTGGAGTGTGCTTTCCGTCGTGACACGGTCGAGCTCGATCACGGCCACGGCAACCGACGAACCACCCTCGAGGGCGTCGACCGCGGAGGCGAGCCGCCGGTCGAACGTCGTCTGGCTCACGAAGCTCGCCCGCTGGTGGGCCACCACCTCGGCGTGCCGGCGCGCAACAAGCGGGCGCGAGCTCCCCACCGGCGCGCCAGAGGAACGCACAGACTCGGAGTGCAGACCGCTTCCCCGTGGTGAGCTCCCTCGAGTCGGCGACGACGGTCAAGCCGTCGCTGGCAAGGAGCGGCACCCGCGTGGCCACGACCTCGGGAAAGTCCGTTTCCCCTACCGCACACGTCGCGGATGGGAGTGCGTCGATCCCATGCGCCACAGACTCCGCTCCACGCGTAGCCAGCCCCCTCGCCGGCCTGCCGAGCATCTCGTCGCGCGTCCAGCCGAGAAGGGTCTTCGCACCCGAGGACCACTCGGTGATCCGACCGCGACGGTCGACCTCCACGTATGCGTCCCGGCTGCCGTTCACCACCTGGTGAAGCCGTCGTGCGGCACGCTTGCTCACGCTCACCTTCTTCGGGCCGGGTGCCGGCCAGACCGCCGCTCGACCCGCCGTCCCCAGTCCCGGCCTTGGCTAGCAATGCCAGTTGCACACGGTAGGAGGCAACCTAGCTGCATCCGGATTGGCCACGCAAGGACCACTGGGCTCGGGACATCCCGATCCGCACACGCGGCGCCTGCCTGAGCTTGCACGCTGCGCCTCGCGTCGTCGGCCCGACCGCCGGTTACCGTGCAACGGATGGTCACCGTCACCGGCACCGCGCAGAAGTCCTCGTGGGACCGGGGAGTCCTGCCGCCGGTCGAGCAGGTGCGCCCCGGTCTGTGGTCGGTCCCGGTCCCGGTCCCGATCAATCCCCTGCGCTACGTCCTGGTGTACGCCTTCGAGCTGTCCGGGGGCGGAGTGGGGCTGGTCGACGCCGGTTGGGACACCGAGCAAGCCTGGGACGCCCTCACCGACGGGCTCGCGGTCTTCGGGGCGAGGCCCGGGGACGTGCGCGCGGTAGTCGTCACCCACGTCCACCCAGACCATTACGGTCTCGCGGACCGTGTCCGGAGGTCCTCCGGTGCGTGGGTCGGCCTCCATCCTGCCGACGCTGCGCTGCTCGAGGGCGGACCTGCCGAAGCCGAGGAACTACTCAGGGCGATGCGCGGGCTCCTCGAGCTCTCCGGGGTGCCGGAACCGACACTTCCCGACCCGAGCGAGGCGTCGATGCAGGTCCGCACCTTCCTCTCGATGAAGCAGCCCGACGTCCTCTTGCACGACGCGCGGGTTCTCGAGTTTCCGGGTTGGGACCTCCGCGTGATCTGGACTCCGGGGCACTCGCCCGGTCACGTCTGCCTCTACAGCGACGATCAGCGTCTTCTGCTGTCGGGTGACCACGTCCTTCCGCGGATCACGCCGAACATCTCCTTCCACTCGCAGCGGGTCCCCAACCCGCTCGGCGACTACCTCGATTCCCTGGCGAGGATGCGGGTGCTCACACCCGAAGAGATCTTGCCAGGCCACGAGTACCGGTTCTCGGACCTGCCGTCGCGCCTCACCGAGATCGAGCACCACCACGCTGCGCGCCTCACCGAGATCGAGCGCGCGGTCGGCAGGCAGCCCGGCTCGACCGCGTGGGAGCTCGCGGCCGCCGTCGAGTGGTCGCGACAGTGGGGGGAGCTTTCCGCCTTCATGCGGCGTGCCGCGAGCGGAGAGACGTTTGCCCACTTGGCGCTGCTGGTACGACGCGGTCGCGTCCGGCGCGATCAGGGCGTGCCCGCCCGCTTCTCTCTCGAGGGGGGCTCGCCCCGCTCCCCCGCTGCGCCGCTCTCCTCGGCAACGCCGCCTTGCGCCCCGCTCCCCGACGCGCCGCCCGGCACTCCAGGGCGCACTGCCTCCTGACTGGCACGTTCACCATCCGGTGCCCCGACACTGGCGGATGGGCTGCGCGCCTCGGGCGCACCGCGCGTGCCGTGGACTCCGGGCGGAGGCAGAGGGCCTGGGTAAGCAGCTTCTGCTCGCTCCACGAGCACCGACATCTGCCGCCGCAGCAGGAGGAGCCCTACCACGATCACCATCACCGCCAGCAACCCGAAGGCGATCTCGAACGGGGTTGACACCTTCGAAAGGAATGTCCCTGCGTAGTAGGCCAGGAAGGCGTACAAGGCAGCCCAGACGACACCCCCTGAGGCGTTGAAGAGCAAGAAGCGCCGATAGCGCATGCGGGTGGTGCCCGCGAGGAATGCCGCGTACGTGCGCAAGACCGAGACGAAGCGGCCGAAGAACACGACCGCACCCCCTCGACGCTCGAACAGGTAGTGGGCAACCTTGATCTTCGACTCGTTGAGCCGCACGTATCGTCCGTAGCGGTAGAGCAGCCGGTAGCCGCCCGTGTCGCCGATCCAGTAGCCCGTGGTGTCGCCGAGGATCGCCGCCGCGACGGCCACGGCGAAGACCAGGCCGATCGACAGCTTGTGGGTAGTCCCAGCGTAGGTCGCAGCGGCGATAAGGGCCGTCTCGCCGGGAAGCGGCACCCCGAGGCTCTCGACCGCGACCAGCCCGAAGACTGCTCCATAGCCGTAGAGGTGGACGAGGTGTGTGATGTTCACTGGTTCGACGCCGGCGTCATCGGGTCGATCGGCGCCACGGCGGGAGTTTACGGACCCGGCGTGGCGGTAACGCGCCGAGGGCCCCGACCCGGGCTCCGGGATCGGTAGCGTGAGCGCATCATGGGGCTCGCGCTCGTCACGGACCTCTACGAGCTGAACATGGCGGCGAGCTACCTTCGCCGCGGCATGACCGCGCGGGCGACCTTCTCCCTCTTCGTGCGACGACTGCCTCCTGATCGCGGGTTCCTCGTCGCTGCGGGAGTCGACGACTGCCTCGACTTCCTCGAGTCGTTCCGCTTCGAGGAAGAGGACCTCGAATGGCTGTCCCGCCACGGCTTTGCCGCCGGGACCATCGACGCCTTTCGTGACATCCGCTTCACCGGTGACGTCGAAGCCGTGGAAGAGGGACGGATCATCCTCGCAGGGGAGCCGGTGCTCGAGGTCACCGCGCCGCTTCCCGAGGCGCAGCTTGTCGAGACCTACCTGCTGAACCGGGTCACCTTCCAGACGGCGATCGCCTCCAAGGCGGTGCGGTGCCGTCTCGCTGCCGGGCACATCGAGTTGGTCGACTTCGCGCTTCGCAGGGTGCACGGGACCGAAGCCGGAATGGCAGTCGCGAGGCTCTCGGCGATGGCAGGATTCGCCGGCACGAGCAACGTCGAGGCGGCGCGGCAATTCGGCATTGCGCCCTCGGGAACGATGGCGCACTCCTATGTCCAGGCCTTCCCCACCGAAGCAGCCGCCTTCCGAGCGTTCGTCGAGGACCTGCCGCCCCCTTACACCTTCCTCGTCGACACGTACGACACGCTCGCGGGGGTCGCAGTAGCTGCGCAGGTCATCGACGAGCTCCGTCTCACCGGCGGCGTGGCCATCCGCCTCGACAGTGGCGACCTCGGCGCGCTCTCGCGCGCGGCGCGCGCCATGCTCGACGAACGAGGGCTTGCGCACGTGCGCATCTTCGTGAGCGGCTCACTCGACGAGCACCGGCTCGAGGACCTCGTGCGCTCCGGCGCACCCATCGACGCAGCCGGCGTCGGGACCCGGCTCGGAACGTCGTCGGATGCACCCTACGTGGACTCCGCCTACAAGCTTGTCGAAGTGGAAGGCCGCCCGGTCATGAAGCTCTCGACAGCCAAGGAGACCCTTCCGGGAGCGAAACAAGTCTGGCGGGCGAAGGGTAGCGACGACATCCTCGCACGCCGCGGCGAACCAATCCCCGACGGAGCAGAGGCTCTCCTCGGGCCTGCCATGCGAGGCGGGCAACGGCTCCGCGCCCGCTCGTCGATCACAGAGGCCAAGACCCGGATCAGGCGCGATCTCTCCTGGCTTCCCGATGCGGCGAGGGCGATCCGCGCACCTGTAGCTCCCGAGCCGGTCCTGTCCGACGCGTTGGAGGACTTCGCAGCCACGACCAGGAACGCCGCACCCGTCGGGAACGCCGACCCCGTCGGGAACGCCGACCCCCGCCGGAACACAAGGGTGCTTCCCGAGGGCTGATCCAGGGTCGCGGCCATGCCGCTGCACGTCCCTCGGGGGCGACGCATCGACGTCGAACCGGCACCGGCGTGCAACAGTGGCAACCATGCCTACTGGACCTGCGCCGACGTACGAGGAGATCGTCACCGCTCTCGCCGCTGCGCTCGCGAGCGACGCAGGTGTCACCGACGACCCCCGCACGCGTGCCGACCGGCTCGCAGAGGCCTCGGGGATCCGGACCCTCGTAGAGGCCCTCGCGATCGCCGAACGCGTCCTTCGAGCCGGTGAGGGCTTCCACTCCATCGAACGGTTCTTCGTCGACGGAAGCGAAGAGCAGCTTTACCTGATCCAGCTGTACCGGCGAGGGTGACACGCGACCTGCAACGGTCATTTCACGTCCTCCGGCCAGCTTTCACGTCGCAGGGACTTTCGACTCTGTTCCGAGCTGTCGAGGAGAGCTCATCATGACCTGTCAGGCGGGAGCCCCCCTCCGCCTGTCGCAAGCGAGTCACAACACAAGACGAGCAAGAGGCGGCTTCGCCGCCTCTTGCTCGTCTTTCGGCCGGTCGACGCCCGGCTGCAAGGTTCGCTTGGGAGCGCGACGTGGGCGCCAGGACCGCTCGACCTCGATCTGGACCTTTGGCCCTTTCCTCGCTCGAGGAGAACGTCCACGCTTACTTCGGGGCGGGGTGCAAAGGACTGGATCTTCGATGAGGGCAGACAACTTCGACATTGCGGCAGTGGACCCCGTGCTGGTACTGACCGTCGATCCGGCCACAACCCTGCGCTGCGTCGGGACGCTCGACACGCACGACCACCAGCACTTGGTCGCCGTCGTCGACGAGATGCTTCGAGCACGACCCGGCAACATCACCGTCGACATCGAGCAATTGAAGTTGGCAGACGCCGAGGCTTCGAACACCCTCGCCCAGGTCCAGCGCATGGTGAAGGCCTCTGGGGCGGCGCTCCACTGGCACGGCGTCCGGGCCGACCACCTCCGCAGCGCCCCGTCGCTCGACTACCCCGCCGGAGGAGCGCTCGCGTCGAGGATCCGCCGACCCAAAGCGTCCAGAATGCGTACCTCGAGCGTGCTGGTCCAAGGCTCGGCGATCTGCGCCGCCGTTGCCTCGGTTGCAGCCTCGCCGGCGCGTGGATGAGAACGCCTGCGCTCCCAGAGACCGCTGAGCCCGAGCAGGTTCGTCACACTGGAGAAGTTCGTCCCCCTGGCCACTGGGCAATCAGCGAGTACCGGTCTCCGCGGATGAGGCTGCGGCGCCATTCGATCGGAGCCTCCGCGACCAGCGCCAACCGCTCGATCGAGAAGGCGGCCGTCCTGGGTGGCAGCCGCAAGAGCTTGCGCTCACCGGGTGCGGGGATGACGGGGCGGATCCGTTCCCAACCGCCGGTGATGCGCTGAGAGCAATGGGAGGCGAGGAGCTCGTAGAGCCCGCCGAAGGAGAGGTCGGCCCCGAGCAGGCCCTCGGCCCGATCGGCCGGGAGCCACGATCGGTCCCACGCGATCGGTTCAGCGCCTGCATACCGGAGCCGCTCGATGAACACGAGCTCCTCGCCCGCGGGCATGCCAAGCTGCGCGGCGACCTCTGGGCACGCCGGACGACGTTCGGCGGCACGCACCTCGCTTCGCTCCTCGATGCCCGTGGCTCGCACGGTCGAGGCCAGGCTGTAGAGGGAATGGAGCGGCTGCTCGAGAATTGGGTGGGTGACGGAGCTCCCGCGACCTCGCTGGCGAACGATCAGCCCCTCTACGGTGAGGTGGCGAACCGCCTCACGCACCGTCTGCCGGCTGACCTCGTAGTCGCGGGTCAGCTCTTCGTCGGTCGGAAAGCGGCCCTCGAACTCCCCCGCGAGCAGGCGGCGGCGCAGATCGTCGACGATCTGGGCCCAGAGGGGCAGCGGGCTCGACCGGTCGAGCGCAGCCACGGTCGCCTCACACCCCGGCGAGGAAGAACGAGCCGATCAGTACGGCGAGCACGTAGAGCGTGACAATCGTCATCGGAGGGTCCTTCTCGTAGACGAAGGACAGCACGCCGACCGCCACGCGCAACACCGGGGTCAGGATCAGGATCAGCACACCGAGCACGACGATCCCGCGCCCTTCTCCCCGGGCGATGGCGTGCCCGAGGGAAGAGAACGAGTGCGGGAACGGCGTGGACCTCGAGGTGAGCTTCCTATAGGAGAATTGCCCTCGGATCGGCACGTAGGCGCCGTGATGGGCGAACATGAGCCCGAGGCCGACGGAGATGACAGCTACGCTCACGACGACGCCGATCCGCAGTACGAGACTGATCGCCAGCTCGACCTTGCGGATCTTCTCTTCCATCTGTGCCGCTTCTTCCGGGCTGAGCTGCCGGCGTTGGCCCGACCGAGCGAGACCCTCGGCAGGAGGGTTGGCGGAGGGAGGCTGCCGAGGGCTCCGGTCCGCTCCGTGCATGTCGGTCATGGGAAGATCCCCTTCTGGAGCATCTCCAAGGAGATGACGACGAGGACGATGACGAAGACGAGCCGGACGGTCTTGCTCGTCACGCGGCCGAGCACCCGTGCGCCAAAGGTCGCTCCCAACAAGACGCCGGCGGCGACAGGGGCGGCGATGATCGGGTCGATCTGGCCACGGATGAAGTAGACGCCGGCGCTCGCCGCTGCAGTCACCCCGATCATGAAGTTGCTGGTCGCCGAGGACACCTTCATGGGGAGGTGCATGGCGCTGTCCATCGCCGGCACCTTGAGTGCACCTGAACCGATGCCGAGCAACGCGCTCACCAGCCCGGCGACGTACATGAGCACGAGACCGAGCTTCGTGCCGACGACCTTGTAGGAGATCTCGCGGTCTTCTGCAGGGTCGTAGTAGGAGCCATGCAGGTCGAAGTAGTTGGCGATCCGGTCGTTCGAGACGCTGAGCGGTTCGGCGACGTGGCGACGCCGGAACGTGGCGAACGACGAGTAGGCGAGAACGAGCCCGAAGAAGACGAACAAGAAGCGCGCCGGCAAGATGGTCGTGAGGTAGGCACCGCTCACCGCTCCCGTGGTGGTGGCGATCTCGAGGAACATCCCGGCTCGGAGGTTGGTCATCCGCTCGCGGACATAGGCGGCCGCTGCCCCGCTCGACGTGGCGATCACCGAGACGATGCTCGCCCCGATGGCCAGGCGGATGTCCACGTGGTAGAGGAGGGTGAGGACCGGGACGATCACCACCCCGCCGCCGAGCCCGATCAACGACCCGAGGACCCCTGCCGCCACCGAGATGAGTGCCAGGGAGACCACGAAGTCGAGCGGCGTCACCCTCTTATTGTACGCACAATCGCGTATCCATGCAAATCACCCCCGCCCCTCCGGGAGCCTCTGTCTGACAGGCAGAGGCTCCCGGCAACGGGACGGTTGCGACCTGTCGCCGTGGAGGTCCGAGCGCCACTACGCCGGACAGTTCGACCGGATCGCCCTGCCCGACGGGCTCGAGGTGCGAGGAGGCCGGCTCCCGGGTGGTCTTCCGCCTGGAGCATCCGCTCGACCGAGACCCTGGAGCGGCTGGAGAAGAAGCTCACGAGCTACTGCGACCTCCAGGTGGCCTCCGGGCAGGCCTATCGGGTCCCGTTCTTCTTCGGCCACCCCCGGAGACGGAGCCTTGCTCGACGAAGCCTGCGAGACCCGGGTGCCCCAAGCGGCACATCGGCCTGCAACGACATCGTTGCCAGATGTTGCGCGGCGGCGCGTGGCAAGGGGCCGGTCTGAGCGGCGGCTGGGGACCACGTGCAACACCCAGCGGTCGCCCCTCGGATTTATCATGCACTGTTCAATGCACTATAGTGCTCACATGGACGAGGGTACCGCCGCGATGGCCTCTGCGATCGGCAACCGGGTGAGACAGGAGCGTCAATTCCGGCGCTGGACGCTCGATCAGTTGTCCGAGGCGGCCGGAGTGAGCCGCCGAATGCTGGTCAAAGTCGAGCAGGGAGTGGCGAACCCGAGCGTCGGGACTCTGCTGCGGCTCAGTGACGCACTCGGCGTCGGGCTGCCGGCCTTGATCGAGCCGGCGCGCCCCAAGCCTGTGAAGGTCACCCGGCGCGGAGCGGGCGCCGAGTTGTGGCGCAGCGAAGCTGGAGGTCGGGGCGTCTTGGTGGTCGGCACGGCGCCGCCCGACGTGGTCGAACTGTGGGACTGGACGCTCGGTCCTGGAGATCGACACGTGAGCGACGCGCACTCCGCGGGCACCAAGGAGCTGTTACAGGTCCATCAGGGCACGATCACGGTCGAGGTCGAAGACGAATCGGTGACCCTCGGCGCTGGTGACGCGATCTCGTTCCCCGGCGCCGTGGCCCACGCGTATGCCAACCCCATGAAGCGCCCAGCGAAGTTCTCCCTTGCCGTCTTCCAACCCGGTGTCGGGTCGAGATCACACTCGGAGGCTCTCGATGGCTGACCCAGCCCTGCTCGAAGCCGTTCTCGACGGTGCGCACGTCGAAGGGGCCGTCTTCGAGCTGCGGCCCGACTACCGGGCATTGCTCCTCGCCGTAGACGGCCTCAGTGCTGGCCCGACCGACGAGGCGAGCGACGCGTTGATCTCCGCGGCCGAGACGGCCGCCCGTGAGGCGCTCGGTGACCGGCCGCCAGAAGCACTCGCGCACGTCGCGGCGTGGCGAGAGGCCTACCGGGACTTCGGAGCCAAACCGCAGCGAACGCGCAATAGCCTCGAGGCGCTCTTGCGGAGGGTGCCGTCGGGCCTGCCGCGGGTGAACCGGCTCACCGATACCTACAACGCGATCTCCGTCCTGCATCAGCTGCCGTGCGGCGGGGAGGACTTGACCCGCTACGTCGGCGTGCCGCGCTTGATCCGCGCCAGCGGTGAAGAGTCCTTCGACACGGCGGCAGACGGCACCGCGGTGATCGAACATCCCGACCCCGGCGAGGTCGTGTGGTGCGATGACGCCGGGGTGACCTGCAGGCGATGGAACTGGCGCCAAGCTCGACGAACGCAGCTCCGAGACGAGACTACGACGGCACTCTTCGTTCTCGACGCCCTCGGCCCGATGACAGACGAAGAGCTCAACGCCGCAGCCGACGACCTGATGGTCCACCTCCGGCCGCTCGGACCCGACGTCCGAGCGGTCCGCCGCCTGCTTGCGGCGACCTGACCAACTGACGAAGGAGACCGACATGCTCATCCACCCCTGGGACTCCGCGCTCGACGACGACGAGTGGCAACAATGGCTCGCCTCTCACGAGCGGTGGGGGGTGCTCGCGGTGAACAACATCGACCCTGCCCACGCCCCGCTCGTGCTCCCCTTGCACTTCGCGCTCGCAGACGGCGAGCTGCTCGTGCACCTCGCCCGCCCCAACCCGGTGTGGCCACACCTCGAGGCGGCCCAAGAGGTGCGCCTGTCCGTGCATGGCGACTACGCCTACATCCCGACGTACTGGCGGGCAAAAGCCGGCGGACCAGACGAAGACGGCGTTCCGACGAGCTACTACACCGCCATCCAGTTCATCTGCCGGCCCACGGTCATCGACGACCCCAAGGGTAAGGTCGAGATCCTCACCGCGCAGCTCGGTGCCTTCCAACCCGAGGGCCGCCACGCCGCCGTCGCCGTCGACGAGCCCCCCTATGGGCCGATGCTCTCGGGCATCCGAGGGGTACGACTCCGGGTGCTTCGGGTCGAGGCCAAGTTCAAGTACGACGACGCCAACCCCATCGAGCACCGCGAACGGGTCATCGGCTGCCTCGAAGCACGCAACCGTGGTCTCGACCACGGGGCTGCAGCACAGCAGCGCCGGCGTCTCGCCGCCATCGGCAACTCGCGAAGTCGCCGGGAGCGGCCGTGAGAGGCGGCGCCTTCACGGCGACTCCAGTTCCGCCGTGGGGACTGGCAGTGGGGGCGATGGTCTCGGTCCAACTCGCTTCCGCCTTGTCTGTGCAGCTGATCCCCTCGGTGGGCGCCGCCGGGGTCGCCTGGCTGAGGCTGAGCGCCGGGGCAGTGCTCTTCCTCGTCCTGGGCCGCCCACCCTTTCGAGCGGTGCGCCGTCACGACCTGCCTCGACTCTTGGGGCTGGGTGCAACGATGGGCCTGCAGAACATCGTCTTCCTGGCAGCGATCGGGCGCATCCCGCTCGGCACTGCTGTCGCTGTGGAGCTCCTCGGTCCGCTCACCGTCGCTGCCATGCGGTCTCGCAGCCGGCGAAGCCTCGCGTGGCTCACCCTCGCCCTCACCGGAGTCGCACTGGTCACCGAACCTTGGCTCGGCGACATCAACCTTGCTGGCGTGACGTTCGCTGCGCTCGCGGCAATCGGCTGGGGAACCTACGTCGTGCTCACCCAACGGATCGGCGACCGCTTCTCTGGCATCAAAGGGCTCTCGCTCACGGTCCCCGTCGCCGCGGCGACCGCGGCGATCGTCGGGGTCCCACAGGCGGCGAATCATTTGAGCGCCAGCATCTTGCTCGAGGCGGCCGGCCTGGGGGTCTTGCTCCCCGTCCTGCCCTTCACGTTCGAGATGCTCGCACTCCGCCGGATGACCCTCGGAGCGTTCGGTACTCTCATGGCGGTCGAGCCGGCTGTCGCCGTTCTCCTCGGGTTGGCCCTGCTGCACCAGGCTCCCTCGGCCATCCAGCTTGCCGGCGTACTGCTCGTGGTTGTCGCCGGCGCTGCCGCGCAACGCGGAGGCACACGTCGTGGACGCGATGACGGACCGCTGGACGCGCCACCCGCCTCCTCGGCCCCACCCGCGCCGATCTGCTCACCGCCGACCTCGGCCGGCTCGACCAGCGCCGTCGCCGAGCACGCCGCCGGCCTCGACGCGCTCCGTCACTCCCTCGACGAGATCGCCCGGTGCCCAGACCGCCTCCTGTGGGCGCTGTCGTACGGCTTCCGCCCCGAGATCCGCCATCCCAACCTCAGTCGGCACGGTCGACGCATGGCTCGAGTCGTCGCCCGGGCGCGGTTGGTTGCGAACGACCCGACACTCAGCGTGGGGGAACCGGGGAAGTGCTGGACACTCCATCGGCACGTCAGGCGACGGGTCGGGACGCCGACACCGTCGCCAAGCGACTCTGCGCCCGAGGGTTGCCCTGCGAACGCTTACGGCGCGCGATCTTGGGGAGCTCGGACTTTCCCCTGAGCCGCCGTCGGTGGTCCCGCCCATGCCGGACCAGTCCAGCAACCCGTCCGGTGATGCGGCCTTCGCCAGCCTCGAGCACCTCGCCCAGGCCATGTTGACCGAGTCCCGGGGTCTGCCGCCGCTTCTCGAGAAGGTGATCCGGGCGCTGTATCGCAATGCCGCCCGGCGAGCCGGGGACCTCGGTGAGCCAGCCGAGGAGATCTTCCGCTCCTTCGTCGCCAGAACGCTCGCCCACCTGGTGGGGGACGACTACTACAACGGCGAGGCCATGGACGCGGTCTTCGGTCTCGAGCGCGGCACCGTCTCGCCCGACGTGCTGCACGTCTTGAGCTCCAAGCTGCGGGTTTCTATCCCCACGCTCGACGACGTGTACCGCACGGTGCCGGTCGAAGAGGTCGCCCTCATGGCCCATCGCCTCACGGTGTGGGCACCGCCGCGCACCTGCTGCGCCACCTGAACATCACCGGCGTGAGGCAGGCCGAGATCGAGGACCTGTCGGCCATGTTCGCGCCGGGCGTGTTCCACTTCGCCGCCCTCCTGCGCGCTGCCTTCGAGGACTTCCCGGCCGAGCTCTTCCCCACGCCACGCTCGGTGCCAGAGCTTGCGGCTGCGGTACCGGCGTGAGCCGGGTCAAACGGTGCTGACCTCGGCGGAGTCGACGAGATGAGTGGCACCTCATCGCACCTCATCGGACCAGTTCCCTGCTGCCCCTCGCGGGAACGTTGAACGGATCCCCCGGCAGCGGTTCAGTTGGACCAGTCGTCGGGGCCCGCTCAGGGGGTCATGCCAACCCGGCGCTATGGGCGCTTCGGTGCTCTCTGGGGTGTCGGCGGTATGGGGCAGGTTCGTAGGGTGTCGCTCTGGAGGGTGATATCTGATGATATCATCGGAACGAGGAGGAAGCCGTGGCCGACATCTTGATCCGTGACGTTCCAGACGATGTCCTCGCCGCAATCGACGCGCGGGCTCGGCGGGTCGGTCTCTCGCGGACGGAGTACATCCGGCGCGCCCTGGCGCGTGAACGTGACGATAGGGCTCCCGACGTCGGAGTCGAGGACCTCGCGGCTTTCGCCGACGCCTTCGCCGACCTTGCCGAGCCCGAGGTGATGCGCCAGGCCTGGTCGTGACCGGCTGGCTCATCGACAAGTCCGCCCTGGTCCGGCTCGCCCGAAGCCCAGATGCCGAAGAATGGGCGAGGCGGATCGAGCGTGGACTAGTCCGGATCTGCACGGTCACTCGGCTCGAAGTTGGCTTCTCTGCTCGCGCGGTGAGCGATCTGCGGTGCGCCTACGACCGACCGCCACTGGCACGCATGCCTGTCGAGTACCTCACCCCAGCGATCGAGGACCGGGCCGTCGAGGTCCAAGTGGCACTCGCTGAGCGCGGTCAGCATCGCTCGGCATCGATCCCGGACTTGCTCATCGCCGCTACTGCCGAGTTGGCTCAGCTGACCGTTCTGCACCACGACCAGGACTTCGACCTGATCGCCGACATCACGAGTCAACCCGTCGAACGGCTCACTGCAACCTGACCACAGGGATGCCCCCTGCCGGCGGTCTGGGCGAGTCCGCTTGCGCTGGATCGCCTGCTTGTGGGGTACACCTCGTCGAAGGCCCACGGTGTGGAAGACAGGCGAGCGGGCGACTACGTCGTCATGCGATGCGCCCGCACCCCGTCAGGCGAGTCAGAGGACTGATGGGCTGCTCCCCGACTCCCGTTGGAGGGGGCGGAGCGGCACGACGTCCGCTCGTCTGCGTCGTAGCAGTCTGTGAAGCAGGCCAAGGACCGGGGATGCGTCGAGAAAGCTCGTCCTGGAGGCGATGCGGTGCTCGGGACCGCGAGAGCGTGAGAACGACACAGCGTCACCCAGAGCCGACGAGAGTATGCCGATCAGCGCCGGCGCGTCCTCGATGGGCATCCGGAACGTCGAACGACACGTCCCGCCCTGCCACAGACTGATCACGACGACGCTGGCCTCCTCGTGCCAGGTCACCTCCATCTGCCTGCCGTCGTTTCGCGCGTCGACAAACGAGTGGCGGCGGTGTCCTGCCCGCCCTGGCAGCACCATCCAGCAATGATGCCACCGGTTCGACAGACGCGCTCAGAGCAGCGGTTTCTCAGGAAGCTGCGCGGGTCGCCGAGGAGGAGGGCGGCATGACCAGCGAAGTGGCGGTGACCGGTACTCCGGTATGCCCCACTCCCGGCGTTCGCTGGCGTGTGGTGCCCTCGACTACGGGGACGTTCGGGGATACACGCCAGGAGTCACCCTCACTCACCCAGGGACGGGGAGCGTGACCTCGAATCGAACGGCGACCTCTCGCTCGGGCCACTCCCACGCGATCACGACGGGCCCGACGGGTCGAGGGGTCAGCCACCAGTCGATGCCCGGTCCCCAGTGGTGGAGCCAGGTGAGCCGCGGATGTTCGTCGCCCTCCCCCCGGAGGCTCGTGGTCGAGACGAACAGACCGTCTGCGTACCGTGCGCTCGCCTCGACGGAGCCGAACTTGGGCGCAAGTGTCCAGACCGGGCTCGCACTCGCGGCACCGGGCTCGCGCTCGAAGACTTCGGTTTCAAAGGACACACCCGTGGAGAACAGCCGGAAGCGGTCCGCGACGACGATCCACTCCGGAGGCTGGGTAGCGACCGCGAGGACGCCGGCCGAGACGGGCAGCTCGTCCGCCGGGGGCCGTGCGCTCGTCAGCACCTGACGTCCGAGAGCGGTCGGGCACGAGACGCGGCTTCGCACAACACCCCGGCGTCGACTCGCGCCTCCGTGTGCGCAAGGGCGACGAACGGCCACTCGACGGCAAGGACCAGCTCTCCGGGTGGGGGGAGCGGAGAAAGCCACCACCCGAGATCGGCGCGGACCCAAGCGCTTAGCGGTCCACTGGATCCGCCGCTTCCGCGGATGTCGAGGACGCCGCGGGGGTTCGTCCCGTAGCCGTCGAAACTGGAGATAACCGTCCCGTCCGAGAAGGTGACCGAGAAGCACACGCACTCAGGCGGAGGCGGCCCGGGTTGTCGCCACTCCACCGTGAGGCCGTTCTCGAAGACTCGCGCCCCGTCGCCGGGCAGCGTGACGGCCAGAGCGGCGAGGACGAAGTAGAAGGAGACGCCATCCGGCCACGCTCGGAACGAGTCGAGACCGAGGAGGAGGCCTGGCGGCGTCTGCCAACGCA
>JAKBTL010000055.1 GCA_021844425.1 Actinomycetes bacterium
AGCGCTGGCGGGTAAAGCACGTGTAGTAGCGGTACCGGTAGCGGTTGCCGACAGCCGAGGTGCCGACGAAGTGCTTGCCGCAGCGGGCACAGACGACGAGGCCCGCCAGGAGGAACTGCGAAGTCGCCGAGGCTCGCTTGGAGTAGTCCTCGCTCCGCTCGGTGAGGAGGGCCTGGACGCGGTCGAAGAGCTCCTCGTCGACCAAGTGGGGGTGCGGGCCGTCGTGGAGGGCGCCGCGGAAGAAGACCTTGCCCACATAGACCGGGTTGCGCAGCAAGCGGGGCCGGACCTTGCTGTCGCCGATCACACGGATTCCGGCGGCCTTCAGAGCCAGGCATCGTCGTCCTCCTCGAAGTGCTGGCGCCACGGACCGGAGGCGACGCCGGGGGGCAGGGCAACGGCCGCCGCGCCGGCGTAGTCGAGACCCGGGATCGCTTCGTCGTAGGGGAGGTGGGCAAACGCGGCGAGCTCGGAAAGCCCGAGCACCTGCCCGCGCCCGAACACCCGCCGGTCGAGACGCTGGCGGCAGCCGAGCCGACGACGAGAGACGACGTGGTTGTCCGCGGCGTAGACCCCGAAGGCGGCGGTCAGCTCACGGGCGCGCACGCAGGCAGCTTCGACTCGCGCGATCACTCGCATTGGTGGAGACGCCGTAGCGGACCAGCACCTCGAAGGCGGGCAGATCGCTTACCTTCTCCACTGCCCCGCGGATCTCGGCCGAACGCAGCGGGTCGGGCCGTGATGGTGCCGGCGTCGTCGTCCGCCACGCGGCGAGCAGCCGCGGCAGGAACGGCGTCGGCTTCCCGGAGAAGCGATCGGATCGCTCTGCTGAGCCAGCGCGTCTGGTGTGAGCTTGCCGGCCGGGCGACGACCGCGTGCGTGTCATGGCCCACATCGAGCGCGCCAAGGATGCTTCGCGGCGAGTCGGAGACATGCTCCGCGCACAGAGACCGCCCAGCGGCTCCGGCGAGACGCAGCTCGCCGCAGCGGACGAAGCGCCCGGGTAGCGGCGACATCAAGCGCAGCCGGCACGTCCGCGTGGGGGTGAACGGCCTGCATACGTCGACAACGCCGGGGGCTCGTCTGGCTCCAGCCAGTCCCGAACGCGTCAGCAACCAGAAGCTTCGCGCCCCGCGACCCGGTGCTCCCTCTCAGTGCGCACTCGATACGAGCGAGCGTAGAGGGGTGTCGAGCAACGCGTTGTCAAGGCGTGTCAGCAACGGAACAGCGAGAGGCCACAGCACGAGGACCAGCCCGGCGCCGAAGGCCAGCCCACCGACGACGTCGAATGGGTAGTGCATGCCCGTGTAGACGCGCCCGAAGCTGAGCAGGAGCCCTAGCAGTGAGGCGAGCGAGGCGATCAACCACCGCCGGGCCATCCAGAGGCCGACGAGCACGGCACCGGCGACGGTGGCGTGGCCGCTCGGGAAGCTGTAGCCGTGGGTGCGGGTGAGCAAGACCTCGACGTGATCGGCGCGCGGCAGGGCGAGGTACGGCCGCTTCTCCCTGATCAGGGGTTTGAGCACGAAGTGCGCAACCACCCAGGCGACAACCGTGCCTCCGGCGGCCCACAGAACGCCAGCGACAGTTCGCGCCGGAACCGTAGCTGACCGAGCCGTCCACCACGCCAAGAGCAGCAGTAGAGCTAGCAACCCGATACCCAGAAAGTGCGAGTAGGTCGCCATGATCCCATGCGCCCACCCGCTCTGGCGAGCGAGCCGGTTGACGTCGAGGTACCAGATCGAATTGATAGAGAAGGATCCGGGCGATGGCACCCTGCAAGGTTAGGTCGTGTGGCCTCGCCGTTCCTGTCACCGAGCCGAAAGCGGCTCATGAGAGTGCGGTCCTGCCACCTCGAAGAAGTCCTGGTCGTCGACGCGGAACCGGACCATCCAGAGGGCCAGCTTGATCGGATCTGCATTTCCGGCGTCGCACGCCCGGGCATGCAGGTCGAGCAGCTCACGAGCCAGGTCGCCGATCAGCCCGTCGGAGTCGTCCGCCTTGAGGATCACCTTCACGGCGTGCCCGATCGCCCGCTCGTTCACCAGCACCGGCTCGGCCGTGGGGGACGAGCCAACTGCCTCGCCGATCGCCTCCACGGCGGGCCTTGCCTGCATCCCTCGGCTGCCGCTCTCCCGGTAGCCGAGGGAGCGGCTCGTCCGCAGCCCGCGGTCGACCTCGGCCCGAAGCTGGGAGAGATCCCCAGATCCACGGGTCGCCGCCAGCCGGACCGCCCGAGCGACGTCCTCGTGGCGCTCGGCGGCCTTTCCGACGACCCCGCGGAGGTCCTCGGGGGCGAGCCTCGCGATCAGCAAGTGAGCTTGTCGTTCAGCACGTCGAGCTCTTCAGGCCCCGAGCGTGGCGCGCGTGGACTCATGGCAAATGCTCGCTGGTCATCGTCTCGCGGCGTAATGCGCGGACACCCTCGTCTTCAGGTTCGGCCGACCGTGAGGCCGCCCCGTAGTCGGTGCTGGAACCACAGCTGCGGTTGCCGCGACGAGCCTGCGATCGATTCCAGCCAGCGTGGGTAGCTGAAGACGACGAGCTCGAGCTGCTCGCGGAGCCTTGCGGGTTGGCGGGTGCAGAGGATCACGCCCACCCCTCGACCGAGGTATGCACGGACGCGAAGCTCCCGGCTCCGGAAGTCCTGGTCCGACGTGACGAGGATCCAATCCTGCTCTGCACACCCCTCGGCGAGCTCCGCGTCGCTCTCCTCGTGCCGTAGGCCCTGGATCCTCGGATGCGGTTCGCCGAGCTCGGCGAACCGCTGGACCTCTTGTACGGTGTACTCGAAGCGCGAAAGCAGCTTCCCAGCCAATGACTGAAGTCCACGTCCAGTAGGAACCGGGGCTCAGCCGGCAAGGAGGTCTTGGACCCCGCGCACGTCCTCCACGTCGATCACGTGCCAGTCGGCGATCTGCTCGATGCTGTGGGACACGAGCTCCCTGGCGATGACGACGATAGGGAGCCATGTGCCCTTCACGACGGGTTCGCCGAGCTGGATGTTCGGATCGATCTCGATACGGTCGGTCAGCTCCCAGGTCGTCGAAACGTTCGCTCGGGAGATCCGCTTCGGCGTCGGCGGACTTCGGGCGGGGCTGTTGCTCGTAGAAGGCCTTCCCCTGAGGGCGACGGGCTCGACGGAGGTCCGGGTCGCCTGGGCCCCGACAGCGAAGCCGGCCAGGCGAAAGGCGCCGCCCGCTCAGCGCACTTCCCGGAGCCTGCCGGTCTCGACCTCGAACACGAACCCGCGGATGGCGTCTTTATGGGGGATGAACGGGCTGCTCTCGAGGCGGGCGACACTCTGACGGACGTCGTCGTCGGGGTCGGGGAATGCCTCGAGGGAGAAGGGGGGCCGGATACCCGTGTCGGCTCGGATCTGTTCCTTGACCTCGTCGTCGTGGAAGGTGAGCATTCCGCAGTCGGTGTGGTGGATCAGGATCACCTCCCTGGTGCCGAGCAGGCGCTGGGATATGACGAGCGAACGGATTGCGTCGTCGGTGGCCACGCCGCCGGCGTTGCGGATGACGTGAGCCTGGCCTTCGGCGAGGCCAAGCATCGCGTACACGTTGAGCCGGGCGTCCATGCAGGCGAGCACTGCCACGCGGAGGGCCGGGGGCATCGGTAGCGGGCCTGCGAAGCTGGCCGCATACCGCTCGTTGTTGGCCAACACGTCGTCGACGACGCCCATGTGCGCCTCCTTCCAGGCTCCGCCCTGCGGGGATCGGTACGGTCAGTAATCCTGACTGAATCGGTCAGGTTTGTCAACGAGGTGAGAAGCAGACGCCACGACAAGCCGCTGCGAGCCGCCCGGCCCCTTGTCGAATGCCCCCGATCCACCCGACGTCATGACGCCGAGCACGAAATGCCGGCCGTGGTTGCCACATGGGGTGGAGCCATGGTTGTGGGGGGTGGGTGCGTGCTGATGGGCGGTGACGGAAAGGGCCGCGCTCAAGTCGAGCCGCGAGATTGCCGAAGAGAGGGCACGACGCCAAGATGCGGCCGCCGCGCGCCTCGCCGCCGCGCATACGGGGGAGCCAGAGACCGGAGTGGTTGAAGCGCACAGCTTGGAGAGCGAAGTCCGAGCGATGTCCGCGCTCACCTCCGACGCACCGCTCGTGATCGGGCACCTCGACGAACGCACGCTCTTCCGCCTCGACGAACGCACATCCTCCCGTCTCGAAGGGGCCGCACCCCTCCGCGCCGACGAGCAGGCGGGGTCCGCCGCTCCCTTCGTTCCCCACGGGGAGAACGCGACGTCGACGCTGCGCGCGCTGCTGGCCAACGTCGCGTATCCCCCGTTACGCGACCGTCGCTTCTGGTACGCGCAAGGTCTCGTGCTCGCAGTGGTCGTCCTTCAGGCGCTCGCCGACCTCGCGCAGAACGCGCAGCTCGTTCCCGTTCCCGGCTTCATCTGGTACCTCCTGATCTTCTTGCCGGTGATCTATGCCGGAACCGCCTTCGGGCTGGTCGGCGCGCTCGCAACCTCGCTCGAGGCCACGGCGACCGCCGTGCCGAACGAGCTTCTCGTCGCCCACTCCCCGCTCGCTCGTTGGGCCGCGCTCGGCACGCTGGTCATGGTCAACGCCTGTGCGCTGCTTCTCGGGGACCGCTACGAGCACGGTCGCCGCGAGGTGGAGCAGAAGCTGGCAGAGGAGCGCTCGCGCATCGCCGCATATGTGGATGGCCATCCGCTGTCGTGGCGTCGCCTGGTCGGCATGATCCCCGACGGAATTGCGCTCGCCGACCAGGCCGGAGTCATCCGCTTCGTCAACGGTGAGCTCGAGATGCTGGCCGACCGCACCCGCAACGATCTCGTGGGAAGGGGCCTTTCGTCGGTCCTTCCCGGCGCTGAGGCGGCCGGCGTCACCGGGACGTCGCCGGGCTTCCGAGAGGAGGCGTCCTGGAAGGGGATGCTCGTCCGCGGCGACGGCGGCGAGATCCCTGTGGAGGTGCTGCTCCGTCCGCTCCAGCTCGACGGGTCGCCATGGCTGTTCGTCGACGTACGCGACGACCGTGTCCGACGCGCGGCCGAGGAGGCCCTTGCCGCGAGCGAGCAACGCTTCCGGGTCATCTACGAGAGCGCGATGTCGGGCATCGTCCTCGTCGACCTCGACGATCGGATCCTCGGGGCGAACAGCGCGTTCTGCGAGCTCGTCGGCTACAGCGAGGAAGAGCTCGTCGGTGGAACCGCCGACGCGTTCACCATCCCCGAAGACCGTCACAAGGGCGAGGAAGCACATGCCCGGCTACTCGCTGGCGATCTGCCTCAGGCGATCTACGCCAAGCGCTACCGCCACAGGGACGGGCATCCGGTCTGGGTCACCGTCCAGAAGTCGGTCGCGAGGGACGAGAGCGGGGCGATCGCCTACTTCGTCTGCTCGATCCACGACGTGACGAACCAGCACCGGCTGACGTCCGAGCTCAACCACCAGGCGCGCCACGATCCGCTGACCGGCCTCGCCAACCGCCGGCTGTTCGAGGAGGAGCTGGCGGGCCTCTTCGATGCGCCGTGCGAGGGAGCCCTCCTCGCCGTCCTTCTCCTTGACCTCGACAACTTCAAACGCGTCAACGACACGCTCGGACATCGAGCCGGCGACGAGCTCCTGGTCGCCGTGGCAGGCCGCCTCCGGGGGGCCGTTCGCTCGACCGACACCCTGTCACGTTTCGGTGGGGACGAGTTCCTCTGCCTCGCGCCGGGCCTCGATTCGCCGGCGGCTGGAGAGCGGCTCGCGGCCCGCCTCCTCGCAGCCTTCGACGACCCCTTCCGGGTCGCGGGGCACGTGCTCGAGCAGCGTGCCAGCGTCGGCATCGCCGTCCTCGATCCGGCAGCGGTACGAGCCGGCTCCGCTTCGGAGAGCGCCGAAGCTGTGCTGCGCAATGCGGACATCGCGTTGTACGAGGCCAAGCGGCATCGCAAGGGGCGTGCCGTGCTCTTCACAGGAACGATGCGAGAGGAGGTGGCCAACCTCTTCGAGCTCGACCAGGCGCTAGGCCGCGCCCTCGAGCGTGGTGAGATCTCGATGCACTACCAGCCCATCGTCGAGCTCCGGACCGGGAGGACGGCAGGCTTCGAAGCGCTGATGCGGTGGGAGCGGAGGTGGCGGGGCTCCGTCCCGCCCAGCACCTTCATCGCCCTTGCCGAGCTCAACGGGCACATCTTGGAGCTCGGCAGGTTCGCACTGGAAGCAGCGACCAAGGAGGCGTCCAGCTGGCCCGCGGGCGGCCCGGAGGGTGGGCGGCTGTGGGTCGCGGTCAACGTCTCACCGCGCCAGCTCTTCGCGCCGGGCTTCACCGCCGACGTCGCCGAGCTTCTCGCCGAGAGCGACCTGTCGCCAGACCAGCTCGTGATAGAGGTGACCGAGAGCACGCTTCTGCGGAATGCGGAGGCGGCCCCGGTGCTTGTCGAAGAGCTACGTCGCAGCGGGGTGCGGGTCGCCATCGACGACTTCGGGACCGGCTACTCGTCGCTGGCGCGCCTCGCGGAGTTCCGCCCCTCGATCCTCAAGATCGACCGCTCGTTCGTCAGCCCAGTGCAGCCCAGGGCGTCCACCGACATGATGCTCGAGACCATCCTGACGCTGGGGCGCCGCCTCGACATGATCGTCGTCGCCGAGGGCATCACGAGCGCGGCCCAGCGGGAGCATCTGGCCGAGCTCGGGTGCGAGCTCGGCCAGGGCTACCTCTTCTCCCCCGCGCGGCCCGCGGGCGCACTGGGCGATTGGCTCCGTGTCGACCACGCCGCTGACTGCCTCGGACCTCCTGAGCCAGGTGGTGATAAACCCCTATAGGGAGTAAGATAACCCTATCCATCGGGGGATGGAGCCGGTAGCAGTGCAGGGAAGAGCCGGAGGGGATGGCGATGGCGATGGCGTACACGGACCAGGCGCGGCATGCTGCCGAGCCGCGACCAGATGACGACGAGCTCGCACGGCTCTGGGACGCCTACAAGCTCCGGGGGGACCGGCACGCCCGACAGGAGCTCATCTCCCGTTACTGGCCGCTCGTCAAGTACGAGGCCAAGCAGATCAGGATGAGGCTCTCGTACCAGGCGGCGCCACTCGGCGACCTCCAGAGCTACGGAGCCGAAGGCCTCATCAAGGCCGTGGACCGCTTCGACCTTGGGCGCGGCGTGCGCTTCGCGACCTTCGCGACGCACCTCATCAAGGGCGCCATCATGGACGGGGTCCGCTCCGAGGACTGGGCGTCTCGGAGCGTCCGGCGCAAGGCGAGAGAGATCCACGAGGTGCGCAACCACCTGTGGAACGCTCGTGGGCGCGCCCCGACCGAGGAGGAGGAAGCCGAGGCGCTCGACCTCCCCGTCGACACATACAGGACGGTGAAGAAAGCGATTGCCGACGCGGAGATCTCGCACCTCGAGACATACGACCTCGACGAGATCGTACGAGGCCAACCCGAAGACGAGCCGTTCGAGGCCTACGTCGGACGAGAACGACGTCAGCGGGTCCGTGAGGCGATCGATGCTCTGCCGGAACGAGAGCGGACGGTGGTCGCACTCAGCTTCGGCGCGGAGATGACGCTGGCACAGATCGGCGAGTACCTCGGCGGGATCACCGAGAGCCGGGTGTGCCAGATCCGCATGGTCGCGTTGAAGCGCCTCTGCAAGATGGTCCCTGTCGCTCTCGGCTGAGGCGGAGCTCGCGGCACCCCTCGACCGCTTCGTCGTCGGCGGTTGCGACCGTCATTCAAGGTCGCTCGCCGGAGAGCCGATGTACCTCGTGGACCCGCAGGCAAGGACGCCTGCGACGCAGAGGAGACCACGGATGATCGTCCTGAGCACGCTCAAGGGGGAGAGCTTCGCCCTCAACGAGGATCTCATCGAGAAGGTCGAGGTCGGTTCGGAGACCCGGATCATCTTGACGACCGGCACCCGGTACATCGTCGCCGAGTCGGCTACAGAGATCGCACGGCGGGTTCGGCTCGAGCACGCAGAGACCCAGGTCCTCGCCAAGCAGATCGACTCGCGGGCCAGGCAGCTCTCCATCATGCGGCCCGGGGAGGAGAGCGGCGGAACGAGAGGCGACGTCCTGCGGTTCGACAGGAGAACGGGCCTGGCCGACGGTCCCGCGCCTGGCGACACGGATCGCAGGTAGTCGCCGTGCTGCCTCGCGTTCGCCAGGCGGACCCCGTGTCCCGCTGCACGCATCCCTTCCACCCCCGAGGCAAGCGGCGCACCCGGGAGAAGAGATGAAGGACAAGCTCACCCCGCTCGCGATCGCCTTGGCGCTTGTCTGCATCTTTCTCGCGATGATCATGGACGGGGGCAGTCCTGCCGCCCTCTTCAAGCCCGCACCGCTCGTCTTGGTGTTCGGCGGCACCATCTGCGCCTCGGTGGCCGGCCTCTTGAAGCGGGACGTGAAGGGGCTCAAGGTGATCTTCAAGCAGGCGATGGGCCGTGACGTCGTGGATCTCGACTCATCGATCGACACGGTGGTGGAGCTCGCCCAAGTCGCCAAGTCCAAGGAAGGGCTGCTCGGGCTGGATAGCTACGTGAAGGACCTCGACGACAGCTTCTTGCAGCTCGGTGTACAGCTGATCGTCGACGGCGTCAGCACACTGGAGATACGTGACATCCTCGAGGGTGAGATCGCCGCGATGGAGGAACGCCATCGCAAGGGCATCAAGTTCTTCACCGACATGGGGGGATTCTCGCCCACCCTCGGGATTCTCGGAACCGTGATCGGCCTCATCACCGTTCTCGGCCATCTCTCCAATCCCGGATCTCTGGGTGCTGGCATCGCCTCAGCATTCACCGCGACGCTGTGGGGTGTGCTCGCGGCCAACGTCTTCTGGCTCCCCATTGCCAACAAGCTCCAGCGCATCAGCGGAGTCGAGACTCAGGTGAAGACGATGCAGACCGAGGGCCTGCTCGCCATCCAGAACGGCAACACGAGCCGCATGGTGAGGGCGCGGATGGAGACTTTCCTTCCCGCTGGAGCCAGGGAGAGCACGGTAGTGAACGGGCAGGAGGCCGCGTGACCGCGCCGACGCAGAGGCACCACTCCGTGCGTGGAGAGCGCAAGCCGCCAGACGTCGCGGCTTACGAAGCCAGCCGCCATCGGGCCCGGCGGCGACGGAGCGCGGGGGAAGGCGCGGGGGGACACGAAGCTGCGGGTATGGGCAGGTGGCTCCTCACCTACAGCGACATGATCACGCTTCTCCTTGCGCTGTTCATCATCCTCTTCGCGATCTCGACGATCAACGCGAAGAAGTTCCTGGCTTTCAAGATGGGTATCACCCAGTCGTTCAACAACGTCGCCCAGCAGACCAGCCATAACGGGCTTCTGCCGAAGCAGGACGCACTTTCGGCGCATCCGACGATTACAACGTCGATGAGCTCGATCTTGGCGAAGAACCCTACGACAACGACGAAGACGGCACGCTCCGACCTCACAAAGATCCAAGTCGAGCTCTCCCAACACCTCGCAGCAGCTGGTCTTTCGTCGGTCACGAGCGTCTCGCGTACCGAGCAGGGGGTGGTCGTGGAGATCTTCGCCGACAAGGCGTACTTCGCGACCGACAGTGCGACATTGCAGCCAACCGGGGACAAGGTGATCGACACGATCGGGGCGGTGCTGAGCACCGTGCCGAACCACGTGGAGGTGCAGGGCTACACCGACGACGTGCCGATCACCGGGGGACCCTACGTGTCGAATTGGGAGCTCTCCGGGGCACGGGCGGCCGCCGCGGTGGTGCGCCTCGAGACAGTCGACAGGATCACACCGAACCGGCTCTCGGCGGTCGGGTTCGGCACAACTCACCCGGTCGCGTCGAACGCCACTGTGGCAGGTCGAGCGCAGAACCGACGCATCGACATCGTCGTCCTCGCGACAACAGTCCCTGCCCCGGGCACGACATCGACGCAGAAGGTGATCGCTCCGTGACCATGTCCGCAGCCAGGCCGAGCCTCCCCGCGCCTCCTGCCGGCCGCACCGGCCCGAGGGCCGCGGCGAGGACGGAGGGAAGCGCGTTCAAGAAGAGCAGGAAGAAGCTCGTCGTGATGCTCGTCGCGGCGGTGATCGTGCTCGGAGCGGGCTACGTGCTCAAGTCGAAGTTTCTCAAGCCCCACTACCAGCCCGGGGAGGCGGTCCCAGTCGGGCAGGTGCTCTCGCTCGGGACGTTCACCGTGAACACCGACAACGGGCAACTGGTCCAAGCCGGGATCGATCTCCAGTTGACCAAGCCAGCGAACGAGAAGGCGGTGGAGCAGCACGAGCCGGAGCTCAAGAACGCGGCCATCGACGACCTGTCGAGCTGGAGCTCGGAACAGCTTCTGAGAGTAGTCACACGTGCGAAGCTCCAGCACCAGCTGCTCACCTCGTTCCAACACGTGCTCGGGACGGTCGACGGGGCGGCCCAGCAGGTGAGCGCGGTCTACTTCACCAGCTTCTTGCTGCAGTGATCGAGAAATCGGCTTGCACAACTTCACTACCGGCCCCTCCGTGCCGATAAGAGCACCGTGGACCCCGTGGACACCAAGCTCCTCGAGCTCTTGGCAATGCGCATCGAGAGCCAGCTCGACGCTCTGCGGCACGCCTGCTTCAGGTTCGAGGTGCTGAAAGCAGTTGTCGCCGCCGGCAAGCAGGAGTGGCTCCCGGAGTCCAACGCCGATCTCGCGCAGGCGTTGAGGGCTCTCCGGCAGAGCGATCGGGAATTCCGCACGGTGCTCGCCGATTCTGCTCGGAGCCTCGGACTCTCGCCGGAGGCGACGTTGCGGGAGGTCGCTGTGGCTGCTCCGGAGCCGTGGGACTTCGTCTTCGCCAAGCACCGCGAGGCCGTCGAGCAGCGGGCCAGGCAGGCTGACGAGCTCGGCCGGGCCTGCAACCAGATCCTGCGCAAGCTGCTCTCGACCCTCAACGCCGCACTCACGATGATCGGCGGCGAGGCCCCGCTCGGTTACGACGAGACCGGGGGACAAGGGTCGGTCACCGGCAGTATCGGGCTCGTCAACACGAGGATCTGACCATGACACAGGGGCTCACCGTCGCCGCGTCGTCGATCGCCGCGGAGACGACCGCCATCGACACGATCGCGCAGAACATCGCCAACGCTCAGACCCCCGGCTACGTCGCGGAGACGCCGGTCCTGAGCGCCGTGCCGGGCCCAGGCGGCACCGGGGCAGGCGACGGGGTCGAGGTCAGCACCATCGCCCAGGCGACGAACGCCATCCTGTCCACGAACACATGGCAGGCTCAGGGTGCGCTCTCCAGCGTGAGTGCCCTCCAGCAGACGCTCAGGTCCGCCGAGACGCTCTTCCCGATCAGTGCCCAGTCCCAAGGCACATCGACCACAGCGGGCAGCAGCATCCCCGGGGAGCTGTCCGCGTTCTGGAACAGCTGGGACTCGATCGCGCAGAGCCCCTCTCAGAGCGCGCCGCGGATCCAGGCCATCGACAACGCCCAGAGCCTCGTGGTGAGCCTGCGGCAGGCCGCCTCACAGCTCATGGAGATCACGTCCAACGTCAACGCCCAGCTCTCGGACCAGATCGCCCAAGTGAACACGCTCCTGGGCAAGGTGGCATCGTTGAACCAGGCGATCACCCAGAGCTCGAGCAGCGCGAACGTCAACGAGCTCGAAGACCAGCTTCGACAGGTCGTCGGGACACTCGCACAGTTCTCGGGCGCGAGCGCCCGTCTCCAGGCCGACGGGACGGCTACCGTCTCGATCGGCGGGATCACGGTCGTCCAAGAGGCGACTGCCACCTCCCTGGAGCTTGCCAAGCAGGGCACACCGCCGAGCACCGTGGTCGTGCTCGCCACATCGCCGACGGTCGAGGTGCCGCCGGCGAACGGCTCCATCGCGGGACTGCTCTCCGCGGTCAATCGCTACCTCCCCGCGTACCGCGCGGAGCTCGACGCGGTTGCCACAACGCTGAAGAACCAAGTCGACGCCCAGCTCGCCAAGGGCTACACCGCGACAGGAGCCTCCGGATCGACATACCCCCTCTTCGTGGGGACAGGGGCGTCGGGCCTGACGGTCTCCGCCCAGATCGTCGCCGACCCCTCGCTCCTGGCCGCGTCAGGAACGCCGACACCCTCGGCAGCGGTCAACGACGGGGCCAATGCCCAGGCGATGGCCGAGCTGGCGACATCGCCGACAGGACCGGGTACAGCCTACCGTACCCTCGTCCAGAACCTCGGGACCGACACCCAGAGCGCGAACAACCAGCTCGTTGCCGCCACAGCAGTCGCCACCCAGGCCAAGAGCGCCCTCCAAGCAGTGAGCGGGGTCGACATCACAGAGCAGATGACCCAGCTCCTCACCGACCAGCAGAACTTCGAGGCGTCGGCGAAACTGGTCAGCATCGTCAGCACGACGGTCCAGTCGCTCGAGCAGGCGATCGCATGAGCACCGGCGCGGCGCCCATCATCGTGACGCCGAGCGTGCTCGCCGGATCCCTCGAGCGCGCCCTGCGCGCCGACCAGGCGCAGATTGCGATCTCCGAGACACAGATCGCGACCGGGCAAGCGGTGAGCCTGCCGTCGGACAACCCCGCGCAGGCCGCCAACGTCTTGCAGCTCGGGGCAGCGGTGTCCCGAGCCAAGCAGTACGCCGTCAACGCCCAGGACGGGGCGAGCCGGCTCTCGCTGGCGAACGCGACGGTGAGCTCGGTCTTGCGCGTCCTCCAACAGGTCGTGAGCACACTCGAAGGGCTCACCGGTGACCAGACGACCGGCAGCCAAGCGACGGTGGCGGGCGTCTCGACCGCGGTCGCAAGCGCCAGGACCCAGCTGATCGACCTCGCCAACACCCTCTATGCCGGTCAGGCGATCTTCTCGGGAACCGGCACACCCAGGCACGCGTACAGCCCGACAGGGACCTACGTCGGCGCCGGCACAGCGCCGACGCGGACGGTTGCCCCGGCGACCCGAGTCGCCGTCTCGGTCACGGGCCCCGCCGTCTTCGGCCCGACAGGACCGACAGGTCTCCTCGGCAAGACAGGGATCCTCGCGACGATCGCCGCCGACTTGGCAAAGGGGACATCCGCCTCGGTCTCGAAGGCTGCGACCACAGGGCTCAGCTCGCTGCAGACCGCGATGGGCAAGGTGGAAGCCCAGGCGGGGCAGCTCGGGGCCGACCAGCAAGCGATCCAGGGCTTCGCCGAGCAGGCGTCCGCTGCGGTCACATCGTTCGAGCAGGAGCTCTCGGCGGCCCAGAACGTGACAATGGCCCAAGCGATCACGAATTTGCAGGCGCAGCAGACTGCCTACAAAGCCGCGCTGTACGTCACCTCGCAGCTGAACGCAGAGTCGCTGATCACCTACTTGTAGGAGAAGAAGATGGCCGTCGAGACCTATCCGAAGAACCCGCCCTTCCTCGAGAGCCCCGACGCAACGCCGACCGAACCGGTGCTCTCCTTCGTGCGCCCGATCATCGCGTTCGAACGCTCCCGTCGCTACGCCGTGAGGCCGCTCAGCCTGCACTACGAGCCCTTCGCGTCCCTGGTGTCGCTCGACGTGCCGGGGCTCAATTTCGTCGTCGTGTCCCCAGGGCTCATCTTCGCCGACTACGTCTACGCCGTGCCCGAGCGTGACGTGGTCGAGCTCCGCCTCGGAGAGGTGGCGGATCCCTCAGAGATCCAGACCCTCGCGATCGTGCGAAGGCGTGACGTGCCGTCTCCGGTCGTGAACCTGCGTGCACCGATCGTCATCAACCGCAAGCTCGGCCTCGCGTCCCAGGTGGTGCTCGAGGACGACTGCGGGTTCGGCTTCATGGTGCCGGTGGACGCGGGGAGCGCTCGCTGGACAGCAGGGCACCCAGCCGAGAACCCAGCCGAGCGCGTAGCCGGGCATCCCGGCGGGAAGGAGCCCTCTTCGTGCTCGTCCTGAACCGCCGCCCTGGGGAGTCGATCTACGTCGAGGGCGACATCGACATCGCCGTCCTCCGAGCGACCCACCAGACGGTGTGGCTGAGGATCGGCGGGGAGAGGATCACCCCCTCAGTCCTCCTCGGCGCGACGGCGCTGTCCGTCGAGGAGCTGCGCCTCGAGGTCGGTGCTCCGCTCAGGGCGTGGGTGGACGACCACGAGGTGCGCATCGAGGTCGCCAGCCGCGGCCACCTCTCGGTGGAGAAGCACGCGACGTTCTCCTTCCACTGTCGCCCTGGGCAAGTGGCCAAGGTAGGCGAAGACCTCGAGCTGGGCGTAGGGCCGACCGAGCGCGGCCACCCGTGCCTGACCCTCGGTGGGGAGGCGGTCGGCGCGCAGCTGCGCCTCGCCCTGATCCGCCTGGCCAGAAGCTGCGTACGTCTCGGCATCGACGCCCCCGGGCTGCGGGTGTACCGCAAGGAGCTCTGGGAGGCGCTCGTCGCCGCCAACACTGCGGCGGCCGGCACAGGCGGGGACCTCTCCGACGCCCAGTCCCGGCTCACTCGTCCTCGTGGCGACGACGCGCCTCTTCGAGCTGCTTTCTGATCGCGGCGTTGCGCGCCTGGCGAGCGTAGGAGTCGTAGACCCGCTCGATCATCGCCCCGAGGGCCCAGCACAAGGCGAGTGCGATGGCGAAACGCACCAAGATGGCCGGGGGGCTTATCGCTCCGCTCACGAAGGACGGCAGCATCGGGAGGGAGACCGCGATCGCCGCTGCCAGCACCAGCTCGGGCCGCCGGACGCCCATCAGGAGCTCGCCGCGCACACCCCTGCCCAGCACGACGGCGTCGCCGCTTCGCCATCGAGGCTGAGCACGGGAACCCCGACCGACAGCACCGCTCCGGGCGTGCAAGTCCGCCGGACGTCGACGAGCGCGAGCGCGTCGGCGCCTCCGATCGCCCGCACCCATCTCGCGACGTCCTCCGGCTTCGTGGTCGCAGACACGACCGCGACGACCGACGAGGGACGCATGGCCCGCAGGACCTCGCGGGCCCAGCGCTGGTCCTCGCCGAGTGCCGGGGCGTAGACCGCGGCGACGCCGACCTTGTCCCTGCGCCATCCGGGTGCGAAGGACGCCACCTCTGCCGGACTGCGCGCGAGCAAGCCCGGGGCAACAGTCCGGTCGGGCATCCGCTCGCAGACGAGCGCGATGTCCTCGGCGTCGCACCCGAGTGTCCTGGCGATCGCCTGCGCGCTCGGGCGCACCGAGCCGGCCGCCTCGAGAAGCCCGAAGAGCGTGCCGTCGTTGCGCAAGGAAGACCCGATCACGGCCACGAGCCCGCCACACGTCCGGGGGAGCGGCGGGGGGGCAGGGAGGTGACAGAACACGCTCTGGAGCTGAGGGGGCTCACCCTTGGGGACCTCCGAGGGGATCAGGGCGTCGGGAACGCCGCTCGAGCGCGCCGTGTCGCAGGCGATCGTCCAGCGGACAGTGGGGTCGCGCCCTGCCAGCGGCGCTCGCCGGGAGGAGGCGCCTGTCGCAGCCGGAGCAGGGACCCGTGCGCGCGACGGGCCTGGTCGGTACTCCCCGGGCACCTCGCCCAAGGAGCTGACCACCTTGCCGAGGACCTGGCTGAAGGACTTGTCCTCTGAGCCGGCAGGCTGGCCGAGACGCGTGCTCCCGAGCAAGGGGTCGTCTCGGGTCTCCTCCAAGAACGCGTCCACCGGCTTTGACGACCCCGACTCGGAGGGGGGCCGAACGGACTCGTCGACCGTGACCACAAGGGCTTCGTGCTGGAAGAAGCCGAGGATCCCGCCGACGAGCTCAGGCTCTGCCGAGACGATCTGCCAAGGGTCGTAGCTGCGCATCACCTCGCGCATCGCCCGCTCGCGGTCACGGCCCCTGCAGACCACTTGGCGGAGCTTCGCCTTCGTCTCGTCACGCTGCAACGACTGCAGCACCGCGCACCACCCCCACGCGCTCGATCCGGACGTTCCTCGACACCTCGTCGACGGAGAGGACGGACATCCGCGGGAGCGCAGCGGCGAAGAGCCGCTGGAGCGCGGGCCTGAGCGGTCCTGCGACGAGGAGCACGGGCTCGCTCCCTTCGTGCGACGCCTGCTCGAACAGCGCACGGGCGCGGCCGACGAGGTGCTCGGCCACGGACGGCTCGACGACGAGCTCCGACTCGCCGCCGGTGACCCGGGTCCCTGCCGCGAGCTGGCGTTCGAACCCCACGTCGATCGTGACGACCGGGAGCACGCCGTCTCGTGCGTGCTGGACCGAGATCGCCGGTCCGAGCGCACGGCGCGCGGCCTCGACCATGCCCTCGTGGACCTTGGCGTCGCGCGCCCTCTCGGTGACCGCTTCGACGATGCGCACCATGTCGGAGATGGGGACCCCTTGGTCGAGCAGGCAGACGAGCACGCGGTGGAGGTCGGACACCGTGACCTGGGCAGCCGCCATCTCGTCGACCGCGACCTTGTCGGACGACTTGCAGACGTCGAGGAAGGTCTGGACCTGCTGCATGGAGAGCAGCTCGCCGGCGTGCTTCGAGGCGACGTCGCCGAGATGGGTGACGATCGCCGAGGCTCGGTCGACGACGGTGATCCCCGAAAGGCCGAGGGCGTCCGTCCGCATGTCGGCGGGGATCCACTTGGCCGGAAGGTTGAAGACGGGCTCGGTCGTGGCCTCTCCGGGGAGCGCGTCGATGCCGGTCCCGATCGCGAGCAGCCTGCCTGGAGGCGCCACCCCGCGGCCGGCCTCGACGCCGTTGACCCGGATCACGTACGCTCCGGGGTCGAGCTGGACGTTGTCGCGCGTGCGGACCTTGGGGACCAAGATGCCCTTCTCGTAGGCAAGCTTGCGGCGCATGGCACGGATGCGCGCGAGGAGGTCGCCCCCCCTCGTCTCGTCGACGAGCGGCGCGAGATTGGGCGCGATCTCGAGCTGCAAGGGCTCCACCTTGATCTCGGCCGCGAGCGCGTGCGGGCTGTCGGGCTCGACGGGAACCTCGGCGTGCTCGCGCTCCACCCTCTCCTTTTCCTTATGGGTGCTCGCCACCTTGATGATCCTGCCGGCGAAGAGGAGGAGGAGCGCGCCGACGATCAAGAACGGCACGTGGGGGAGCCCTGGGACGAGCCCCATCAGGAGCACAGCGATGCCTGCGATCTGCACCGCCCTCGGCTGGTTGCCGAACTGGGTGGCGACGTCGAAGCCGAAGTCCTCGTCGGTCGTCGCGGTGCGCGTGACGATGATGCCGGTGGAGATCGAGAGCAAGAGGGCGGGGATCTGGGAGACCAGCCCGTCGCCGACCGACAGGATCGAGTACGTATGGATCGCCTGGCTGATCGAATCGTGGTGCTCGATCACCCCGACGGCGAAACCCCCGATCAGGTTCACGAGCACGATCACGAGCGCGGCGACGGCGTCGCCTCGCACGAACTTGGACGCTCCGTCCATCGACCCGTAGAAGTCCGAGGCGTTGTCGATCTCCTTGCGGCGCCTGATCGCCTCGTCTCGGTCGATGAGCCCTGCGCTCAGGTCGCTGTCGATGGCGACCAGCTTCGGGGTCATGGCGTCCAGGGAGAACCGGGCAGCCACCTCCGAGACGCGCCCCGCGCCGGCGGTCACGACGACGAACTGGATCACGATCAGGATCAGGAAGACGACGAGGCCGACGACGATCTGTCCGCCGACCACGAAGTTCCCGAACGCGTTCACGACGGTGCCCGCGTAGCCGTGGAGGAGCACCATGCGCGTCACGCTCACGTTGAGCGCGAGCCGGAACAGCGTCGCGACGAGGAGGAGCGTGGGGAAGGTGGAGAAGTCCTTCGGCTTGCGCACGTGCATGGTGGTGAGGAGGACTACCAATGCGAAGCTCAGGTTGAGCGTGATCATGATGTCGAGCAGGACGGTCGGGATCGGCACGACGAGCATCACCACGATGGCGATGACGATGGCCGGGACCCCGAAGAGCCCCATCCGCTGTCGCAGGTTCACGAGTCGCTCCGGACGACGTGGGACGTTCCTCCCCGCTATCTCCTCGCGGGCACACCGCCGCCGTCCTGGCCGCACCCTGGTTATCGGCTGGACGGCGCGCGAGCTGAAGCTCGACCGGCCCGAGGCCTATCGAGTCGCGACGACGGCGTAGTCCAAGCAGGTGAGCAGGTCCTTGACCAGCTCACCCGAACCCCAGGGGAAGAGCACCGTCGCCTCTTTGAACCCTGCGTGACGGCACAGGAGCACCGCGACTTCGGGGAAGACCTGGCGTTGGTGGGTGAGGTCGATCCAGAAGTTCTTGCGGGCGAAGGCGCAGTGAGGGTTCACGGTCTCGGCGACGAGGACGCCCCCGTCCCGGAGCGCTCTGCGAGCCTGCACGAAGAACGCCTCGACGTCAGGTCCTTGGAGGTGCTCGACGACCTGGGCCGAGAACACGGCGCCGAGGGAGCCTTCGGCGAGCTTGGCCAGGTGGGCGAGCGCGTCGTCGCACTCGACGTCGAGCCCCTTCGCCTTGGCCCGCGCCGCCATCGACGCGTCGGCATCCACGCCGTAGGCCTCGACGCCCGCTTCCTTCAAGAGCTCGAGCATCTCGCCGCGTCCGCAGCCGAAGTCGAAGACCGGCGCACTCACCTCGAGCAGCGGGAGGTACACGCGCTGGAGGCGTCGGATCGTCTCCTCGGGTGCCCGGAAGACGTCCTCGAAGCCGGCGTACCCCTCCTCGAGGCCGCGACCCTCTCGAAACCCGATGACCGGCCGGCCGGCCCGCCCTTGGACGACGAGCTGTGGCGGAAGGGCGACAGTGCCGTCTCTCAGGACCGAGGCCTCGAGCCTGAGGGAAGCGAGCTCGCTCCTCAGCTCGGCGAGGGCCTCGTCGACCTTCTGGAAGCCGGTAGCGGTGAGCTTGGCCAAGGCATCGACACGGTCGTGCGGGGCGCCGGCTCGCCCGACGGCCTCCTTCGGGCTGCCGCCTCCTGTGAGGGGGCTCTGCAGGCTGCCGCCTCCTCCGACGACGGGCCCCTGGGCGAGCGCCACGAGGCGCTCCTTGACGCGCTCGGCAGCCTTTTGGATGCCGAGCCCACCTTCGATGCGCCGGCGCCCCGCGGCACCCTTGGAGCGGCGCAGGTTGGCGTCTTCGACCGATTTCCGGAGCGTCGCCCTTAGGGCTGCTTTGTCCGGCTCGGCGAGCCAGAACCCCGCCGGCGAGGCGACGACGTCGGACATGGTGACGCGTCGGACCTCCGCGGGGAGGAGCCAGCTCGTCTCGGTGTCGCAGTAGTCCAGGGACGCGCCGTACCCCGTGACGATGGTGGGGAGCCCGCACGCCATCGCCTCCGCGACAGGCAGCGCGAACCCCTCCCCCCGGTATGGGTGGACGAG
This sequence comes from Actinomycetes bacterium, assembly GCA_021844425.1. GTDB lineage: Bacteria > Actinomycetota > Acidimicrobiia > Acidimicrobiales > RAAP-2 > JAJYVT01. Next base: position 19,209 of record JAKBTL010000055.1, read on the forward strand.
CACGTCGCACGCCCGGTACAGCGCCGCCATCTCCGCTGTGGTGAGCCGCCCCTCGACGATCTCGATGGCAGGCGCGCGCGGGTCGGCGGCCGCTGCCCTGGCGCGCTCATCCATCGCGATGTGACGGTAGACGCCGTCTGCCCCGAAGAGCTTGAGCACCAGGCACACGTCGTTGTCGGGGGAGAAGGTCCCGAGGTAGGCGTCGAGGAGCAGGTCGAAGCCCTTCCTGGCGATGGCCCCGCCCACGAAGAGCAACCGGACGCGCTTGTCGTTGCCGAGCGCGAACCTGGGACCGCTCGGCGCGAAGGTCGCAGTGTCGACGCCGTGGGGGACGACGACGACCTTCTCCTCGGGAATTCCGCTTTGGACGTAGCAGTCCCGCACCCAGGTGGTCGGGACCCACACCTCGTCGGCGGCCTCCACCCCCCGAACCCAGTCCGCGGGCACGCCGCCGAACTCCCAGGGCTGCATGACGACGAGTCGCCCCTGCGCCAGGGGCGCGAAGTCCGGCGGCCAGCCGTCTCGCACCTCGACCGCAATGGATGTGCCGGGGCGCTCCGCGTGGTGGGCGAGGATGCGCTGTACCACCTCGCGATGGTCGTCAGGGAAGGGAGGTGGCTCGGCGGTCACCGGCTCGATGTCGAAGCGATCATCGCCCGCGAGCGCCAAGCACAGGTCGCGGTTCACCTTGGCGAACCCGCTGTCCGCGTAGAAGTCGCCGCGCCAGCGGACCCGAAGTCGAGGGGACCGACCGGCTGGCGGGGCCCCGGCGGTCGCCGGGCATCGGCTGAGCCGCGCGTCCGCGACCGCCGCGGCGCGGTCCCATCCCCATCGCTCGACGACGTCGGCCCGTGCCCGGGAGCCGAGCCGGTACCGGAGGTCCGCGTCGTTCGCCGAGCGCCGCAGGAGCTCGGAAAGGTGCTCTGCCGATGGCTCCGCCCAGCGCATCCCCCAGAAGTGTTCCACCTCCATGCGCTCGTCGATCTCGACCAGGTGCTCCACGTCGACGAGGAGGCTGTTTTCGTCGGTCATGAACTCGAGGTTCCCGCTCCAGCGGGTCCCGATGGCAGGCAGCCCGCAGGCCATCGCCTCGAGGAGCGGACGACCCCACCCCTCGCCCCTCGAGACGCCCACGAAGACGTCGGCAGCGGCCATCAGCCTCGGCATGTCTCCCGGGGAGAGAGGCGAGCCGAGCACCACGATCGGTGCGATCGTGGTGCGGTCGAGGCCTAGGCGGTCGAGCTCTTGGGCCAAGAGCGCCTCGGGCTTCTCGGCCCTCCGCCCTGCCGCGGCGGGGAGCGGGTCGCAGCGCAGCACGAGCGAGACGGGATCGTCGGGACCGAACGCCTCGGCCCACGCCCGGAGGAGCACGTCGACCGCCTTGCGGTAGCTCCACGCGAACACGCTGAGGAAGACCGTGCCCCTCGCCCCGGGCACCCGGAGCGCAGGAAGGCCTGGGCGCCACAGGTCGGTGTCCACTCCGCCGGGAACGACGCGGATCGGCACGTCGACACCAGCCTCGCAGAACGTCTCGACGTTGAACGATGAGGGTACCCACACCTCGTCCATGCAGTTGAGCCTTTCCACCCATGAGCGGGGCAGGCTGTCGGTCTCGAACATCGTGCGGGCAATCGTCCGTGCCGCCCCGGTGACGGGGCCGACGGCGTAGCCAGGGACGTGGAAGACCGCGGTCACGGGCCCGACCGGGCTTTCTTCGAGGGCACGGCGGAGCTGGGATCCCTCGGGCTGCCGGAGCGACGCGACGGCGGACGTCGAGGCCTCTCCTACGCTTCGGGCCACGACGTGCCACCCGAGCTCGGAGAGCCCTCGGAGAAAGCCCCTGGCCTCTTCGCCGTAGCCCGAGTGGTTCAGGAAGGGTGCGCACCACAGGAGCGAGCCGCCTCGCCTGTTCGTCGCCGAGGCATCCGTCGCCGTGCCGGGGACAGGCAAGGTGCTGGACATGCCTCAGGTATCGGGATGAGCGGGCGCGCGCTTGAGCACCCGCCTGCGGGCGGCGTCCCCCTTGTGCCTCCGGGTCTCCCGGTCCCCTGCCGCCTCACGGAGCGCAGCGCCGAGCGCCGCCCGCCGCGGCTCGAGCTGCCACATCGGCCCGGCCGCCGCCAGGACGCCGGCTTCTCGGGGAGCGACCTCGACCTCCCGCGCAGGCACCACGTAGCCCTCCTCTGGGCCGCACAGCTCGTCGAAGGCGCTGCCGGCGAGGAACACCACGGGAAGGCCGCAGGCCATCGCCTCGAGCAGGGTCGCCGGGTCACCCTGGGCGCGCTCTGGGCAGACGAACGCGTCGCAGGCCCGGTAGAGCGCCGCTCGCTCCGACGGAGCGGACCCGGCGTCGACGAGGAGCACCTCGGGGTGACCGGAGCTCGACGCTGCCTTATGGACCTCCGAGAGAAGCGGGGAGCGTGCCGCGTCGGCCGTGGTGGCCACGACCAGGCAGACGCTGTCGTGCTCGTCGAATTCGACGAAGAACGACTCCAAGAGTGCGTCGATCCCGCTGCGCGCGGAGCAGTCGCCCAGGTAGAGGAGCAACGTGTGCTTCTGGGTGCGAAGCACGCGTCGCGGTCCGATCGGGCTGTACTCCTTCGCGTCCACCTCCACGCCCACCACGTGCACCTTGTCGCGCGCGACCCCGCTCGAGAGCGCGTGAGTGAGCGCCCAGGCGGTCGGCACGCGCACCTCGTCGACCAGGTCACGGATGGGTCCTAGCCACTCGGCGGGCAGCGCGCCGTAGCCCCAGCGCAGGTCGGCCACCGCCAGGCCGCGGGTCTCGGAGAGGCGGACGCCGGGCGCGCACCACGGGGCGCGGGCTGCCGGCGCGTCGTGATGCGAAGGCAGGTCGGAGAGCGGGTCGGCTATGTCCTCGAAAGTCTCGGTCGGCGCCTGCGGGGCGATGTGCGTCCAGAGCTCGTCCATGCGCCGGTCGCAGAGCGCAGCGACAGCCTGCACCAGCTGCTCCACGTCGGCGCCGGGCACCGCGAGGGCCGGCGTGCCGCACATCTGGGCGGCCGCAAGCCAGTGCTCCGCGCCCGATCGGCAGCCGACGAGCACGGCGCGCGCCGCGCGGAGCCACGGAAGCGGGTCTGCGAGCACCCCGAGGTCGAGCGCGCCCGGCAGCTTCCGGGCCACTCCGCCGCCTCCGACAACCGCAACCGGGGCCTGGCCGAGGCGGCGAGAGAGCGCGGGGAGCAGCGTGCCCTCGAGGTGCGCCAGCTCCTCGGGCGTGGCGGCCTGGAAGTCGCCGACCAAGCACAGCCCGTCTCGCATCGAGAGAGGGAGGGCGCCCGGCGGAAAGAGGAGCTGGGGGGCCGACGCCCGACAGACGACGCGGTCCTGGCCGGGAGCCGCGGCCAGGACGAGGTCTGCGGGAGGCACCGGCAGGGCAGCGTCGTCGAGGTCCACGACCATCGCGGCTGCGGGCAGGAGCCGCCGGAGCGCGGTGTGCGGGCCGAAACGTGTGACGACCACCGTGTCGAACCGACCGGCCGCGCACTGGCGAGCGACCTTGACCTCGCAGCCTTCGTTCCCGAAGTCGTCCACGTCGACGCCGTGTGAGCCCAGCAACTGCCTCGCCCCCCGCGCCGCAGGCTGGACCAGGGTCACGGCGTGGCCGCAGCGCCGCAGCGTGGCCGCGAGCGCCATCGCGCGGATGGAGGCCGTCGACGCGACGACGAGCACTGCCCTCCCACTGCCCCCGCGTGCCTCGACCGACGGCCTCCCCTCGCGGCCAAACGTTGGAAGTTGCGGGGCAGGAGTGCACGACGAGACGGCGTCGAAGAGGTCGACGACCGAAGGCGCACGCCGCGCCAGCGCACGGCGCGCGCCGCCGCGTTCGTCGCCGCTGAGGCATTGGGTGAGCGCCACGACAACCATGCGCCCGCGAGGGTCGCCGTGACGATGGGTGGCGAGCGCTGCCGCGGTGACGGCCTCGACGAGCGTTCCCGACATCGTGACGAGCGGGCAGGCGTGCGCGAGGCCCGCGGCGTGCAGACGGTCGGACCACGCCTCTCGGCGGTCGAGGGGGAGGCTGGCAGCGACGCTGGCTGCCGTCGCGAGCACAGCGGTCGACGGCGCGAGCTCGTGCCAGGGTTCGAGCACTCGGTCGGCGACCCCGGCCTCGAGCTGGGGGAGCTGCCCTAGGAATGCGACCGCCCGGTCCTCGGGGACTGCACGCGCGATCTCGCCGAGCGGGCGTCCCGCGTCCTCGAGGCATTGCACGAGCGTGCCCACGTGCACGTCCAGCCCGCCGTGCTCGGTGATGGTTCCGAGCAGGACGTCCGCTGCCTCGCTGTGCCTGCCGAGCCGAGAGAGCGCCGTCGCCTTCGGGACGGCAACGTCGTGTGCGTCGTACTCGAACCCGTCGTCGTCGACGCCTGGATGCACCCGAGAGAGCGCCTCGAGCGCCTCTTCGTCCCGCCCCAGGGACACCAGCGCCCTGCCGCACTCGAGCTCGGCCAAGAGCGGGATCTTGGAGACGGCCCGGAGCTCGTCTACCGCGGCGAGCGCGTCCTCTCCGCGGTCGAGGCCGATCAAGGCGCCGATGATCGTGCGCAGCGCGAGTCGCTCGACCGCCGGGGTCGTCCCCGCGGCGATGGCTGCGCGCGCGAGGTCGACGGCCTCCTCGAGGTGACCGCGCAAGCTGTAGGAGCGCGCGAGGTTGACGAGCCTCGACGGCCACGGGAGGCCCGAGCTGGCGGCGAGGTCGGAGAACGAGCTCGTCAGGTTCCGCCGTGCCTTGTCCCGGCTCTCGAAGTCCGCCGTGAGGTAGCCCCAGTGGGTGAGGCGGATTCCCTCGGCTGCCGCCATCTCGAGCTTCGGCGTGCCGGCACGCGCGACGACCTGCTCGTGGAGCTTCCCGGTCCACCTCCCGCAGGCGCGCCGGAAGAGCCGGCACGCCGGGTGTGCGAACGTGGTCGAGGCGTGCGCTCCGCGCAGGTTGTCGATCATGACGACGAAGGCCTCGACCTCTGCGTCCGCCTCCTCGAGCGCCGGACGCTGGGTAGGGCCGTCGGCGACGAGGGCTTCGTCGGCGTCGATCCATAGCACCCACTCGCCGCTGCAGTGGTCGAGCGCGGCGTTGCGCGCGCGGGCGAAGTCGCCGTCCCAGTCGCCCTCGACGACGAGTGCGCCTGCAGCCCGGGCGATCTCTCTCGTGTCGTCGGTCGACCCGGTGTCGTAGACCACCACCTCGTCGCAGAAGTGTTCGAGGGAGGCGAGGCATCGGCCGAGGTTGTCGTGCTCGTCCTTCACGATGAGGCAGGCAGAGACCAATGGACGCGCGCCGGGGGGCCTCGGGCCGGGTCGAGGGGGAGCTCCGCCGCCGTTGTGGAGGTAGGAGCCAGCCGCGACGACGACCCGTCTCCCCGAGGAAGCGACCGCGGTGCCGAGCGCGGCGACGGGGTAGGGGCGGTCGAGTGCCTGGAGCCCGCCTGAAGCGTCGAGGAGCTCCTGGCGCACGGCGATGCAGGGGCCGGAGACGACCTTGGCGTCGATCGCCTGGCCGCCCAGGCGCGCCGCGAGGGTGGAGACGAAGGTGTGACGCACCCCTCGCTCGTTCGGTCGGTAGGGGACCCCGACCAGCAGCTCGTCTCCCTCCGCGATATTGGTCCGCGGCGCGCATCCTCCGACCGCAGGGTCGTCCAGCGCCTCGACGAGCGCGTCAAGCCATGGGCCACAAGGCTCGGCACGTTCGTCGAGCACCACGACCACCCCGTGCATGCGGGGAGGTGCCGAAGGGCGCACGAGTGCCGCACGCTGGGCGACGCGCCACGTCCTCGGGGAGCGAGGGTCCGTGCCTGCGCCGAGGACGACCACGTTGTCTCCGGGAACGAGCGATGGTCCGAGGCGTGCGACGAGCGACCTGGCGCGACGCCGGTCGGGGCCGGCGAGCACCGTCACGGTGACGTTCACGTTGCGCACGCCTCGTCCATCGGCACACGACGTCGTGCCCTCAAGGTTCCCCTGCGCCCTGCCGATGGTCTTCTCAGCCCGCTTTCGGGGCAAAGAGACGGCGTCGCTCGCACATGGAGGTACGAGCTCGCTGCTATTCGACAACAAGGAGGAATACGGATGTCTTCTCTTGTGGTGGACACGAACCTGGCGGCTCTCAACGCGCTCAACGTGTTGAACCAGACCGACGCCGCCCAGTCCCAGGCGATCAGCGAGCTGTCGTCGGGGCTCAAGATCCAGAGCGCTGCGACAGGACCTGCGCAGTACGTCATCGCCCAGAGCCTCGAGGCGCAGGCGAACGGCTACACGCAGGCGATCGCCAACGCCCAGAACGGAGTCTCGCTCATCCAGACGGCATCGGGGGCGCTCACCCAGATCTCGTCCATTCTCCAGACGATGGACCAGCTCGCGCTCACCGCGGCGACAAGCGCGACCCAGACATCGACGTCGCGCGCCGCCAACCAGGCAGAGTTCACAGACCTGGCGAAGACGATCACAAAGATCGCGACGACCACCAGCTTCGGGAAATCCAAGCTGCTCACAGGGTCGTTCTCCGGGACGCTCCAAGTCGGGGCCTTCGACACAGCATCGACACAGATCAGCCTTGCGATCAGCGGCATGAAGCTGGCGACACTGAAGCTCACAGCATCGAAGATCACATCGGCCTCGACAGCACGAGCCGCCGTCTCGGCGGTCCAAGGCGCGATCTCGACCGTCGACTCGACGGCCGCGAAGGTGGGTGCCACGCAGAACGAGCTGAACGCGATCGTGGCGAACCTCACGGTCGGCCAGCAGAACCTCGCTGCTGCGAACAGCCAGCTGGTCGACGTGAACATGGCGCAGGAGATGACCGCGTTCACGACCGACCAGATCCTGATGCAAACCGGCGTGGCCATGCTGGCCCAGGCCCAGCAGACCCCGTCGCTCGTGCTGAAGCTCGTCGGGTAACCCGGCGCTTGTCGGCAGCGCCGAGCTCCGCCGGGAGCGCCGGCGGGCAAGGCTGACGAGGGCGGGGGCCGGCGGGCCCCTGCCCTCGCTCGGAGCGTGCGCGGCACGGCAGGGCGGCAAGAAAGCGGCCTGATCGGGTCATGGACGCGGCCCGGCCGTGCCGCGCGCCGCAGCGAGGGCAACCGCTGGCAGTAGACGGGGAGGAGAGGATGACACCAGTCGGCACACCAGCTCTGGTCGTCAACGGGCTTGTCTCGGGCATGACAACCCAGGCAGTCATCAGTGCGCTCTTGGGGAGCTACCAGAACCCGATCAACAACCTGGTGGTGGAGCAATCCACCCTGAACCAGCATGCGGGCGACTACCGCCAGCTGTCCACCGACCTCCAGGCGATGCTCAACGCGGCCGACGCCTTGAACGAGACGTCGGCGTGGAACCTCGCGAACGCGACGAGCTCCGACCAGGGGGTCGTCACCGCGGTCGCCTCCCCGGGGGCGAAGACCGGATCGCTCACCTTCACGGTGAACCAGCTCGCCCAGGCGAACATCCTCGTGTCGAAGCTTGGGGTCGCCTCGGCGACATCGGTAGTGACGACAGCCTCCTCCGTGCTGCTCGCGACCGGCGCCACCGCACTCGGGTTCGCCAGCCTCGAGGCGGGCACCAGCGTCCCGTTGGGCTCTTGGGCGATGACCGTGGCCCAGTCCTCCTCCGCGGCCTCTGTCACCAGCTCCACGCCGCTCGCAGCGACCACGACCGTCTCGACAGCCAACGACTCGCTCACACTCGCGGTGAACGGCACGCTCTACCACCTCGCGCTGAAGGCGGGCACGTACACCCCCACAGGGCTCGTCGCAGCAGTCGACACAGCAGCGGCCGCTGCTGGCGCACCGGTGGCGGCGTCGCTCACGGCGACCGGGGCGCTCGAGCTCGCGACGGCAGCGCAGGGGGCCAGCGCCACCGTCACCGTCAGTGGCGGGAGCGCGGTCACATCATTGAAGCTCGTGTCCGGCCAATCCGGGACTGGGGTGTCCGCCGTGGTCACACTCGGCGGCTCGAAGACCACCCTCACACTGGTGACGCCCGGCGGCGCGGTCAGCCTGCATGCACCGGGAACATCCACCGTCACGGCCACGGTCTCGTCTTCCCGCGGAGCGAACGGATCTCTCGTCTCCGCCGGCAGCGCGCATGTCGCCCATGTCTCGACCGGCAGCGGCAGCCTCGGTCAGGTGGTGAGCGAGATCAACTCCTCTGGCCTCGCGGTGACCGCCAGCGCGGTCAAGACCTCGTCGGGAGACTACGTCCTGCAGGTCGCGGCCAACGACACGGGCACCGCCAACGCGCTGTCCGTGACACCGACGGCGTTCAGCGGGTCGGCGCTGGGCGGGCTCGAGACGATCCAAGCCGCGCAGACAGCGGCCGTGACCGTGGGGACCGCTGGCGGGTACCAGGTGACCTCGCCGACCGACTCCTTCACCACCCTTCTCGAGGGCACGACTGTCACGGTCGGATCGACGGGGCAGGCGACCATCACCGTCTCCGCCGACGTCACAGCCGAGGCGGCGAAGGTGACAGCCCTGGTCAAGGCTGCGAACACGGCACTGGCCGATATCCAGAAGTACGCGGGCTACACAACATCGAAGAAGACCGGCGGCCCGCTCATGGGCGCCGTCGCCTTGACAGACATCCGAACCCAGATCCTCTCGATCTTCGCCACCGCGACCGGGAGCTCGAGCCTCGGCAATCTCTCGGACGCCGGGGTCTCCGTCACCAAGACAGGGACGCTGGCCTTCACAAAGACAAAGTTCGTCACGTCCTTCGACGCGAGCCCCCAGGCGGTGACGGACCTCTTCGCCCAGGGGGGCACCTTCCAGGCGTCCTCGACCACATACACCGGCGAGGTATCCTTCGCCTTCGCCGGAACAGCGACGCCCGCAGGGACCTACTCGGTCAACGTCACGCACTCAGCCACCCAGGCGACTGACCTCGGTGCCACACTTGCCACAGGCAAGGTCAACACCGCCGAGACGCTGAGCGTCAGCATGAGCGGGGCGACGGCCACGTACACGACGGCTGCCGGGGAGACGCTCACACAGGTCGCCCACGGCCTGAACGCCGCCTTCGCGCAGGCCGGCATCTCGATCAGCGCACGAGTGGTCGGGGGAACCCGGCTCGAGCTCGCGAGCGCCGCCTACGGCTCCGACGCCACGTTCAGCGTGACGTCCACCGCCACCGGGCCCGGCACGACCGGCCTCGCCGGCTCGACCGCGACAACCGTTGTCACGTTTTCGGGCACCAACGTCGCTGGGACGATCGGCGGTGCCGTTGCGACCGGGAGCGGCCAGGTGTTGACTGCCCAGAGCGGCCTGGCCGTTCTCGTCCGCGCGTCCGGGATCGCCGCCACAACGAAGCTCGGCACACTCACCTATCGGCCTGGCGCTGCACAGCTCCTCGCAGAGGTCGCGAGCGGGGCGACCAATCCGGGCACCGGGTCGATCACCGTGGCGATCAAGTCGCTGGTGAACGAGGCCACAGGGCTCAGCCCCCAGATCTCCATGTACGAGCAGATGAAGGCGAGCGAGCACGCGGTGCTGGTCAAGGAGTTCGCGAACATGGAGGCGACGCTCGGGAGGCTCAAGAACGAGAGCAGCCAACTCGCCAGCGCGATCGCGCAACTGCCGTGAACGACGAGATGGAGATGAACGACGAGATCGAAGAGGCCAAACGGCGGTACCTCACCGACCGGATCCTGACGGCGACGCCAGTCCAGCGTCTCCTCATGCTGTTCGAGCAGCTCATCTCCGACTTGCGGGTTGCCGACGCGGCGTTCGAGGCAGGCGCCATCGAGCCGATCCACGTGCACCTCGTCCATGCCCAAGAGATCGTGCTCGCGCTCCACGACGGGATCGCGACCGATGACTGGGAGGCTGGCGAGCACCTCCGGGAGATCTACCGCTTCGTGCACCGACGCCTTGTCTGGTGCAACGTGAAGAAGGATCGCTCGCTCTTGCCGGCCTGCTCCGAGATCGTGGCTCGCCTCTACGAGACGAACCGAGAAGCCACCAACGTGCGCGACGAGACCGTTGTCGCGTAAGTCCACCGACTGGGACGAGCTCCTCGAGGCCTTGGAGGAGCGGCTCCGGCGATGGCGTGCTGCTGCGTCGGGAGCGCCTGCGCCCGACGAGCTCTCGTGGCCGGACGTGGGACCGCTTCCGCCAAGGCTCGAGGCCCACGCGAGGGCGCTGCTCGAGGGCTACGCAGAAGTCCACGCCGCGATGACCCTCCGCCACGACGCCCTGCGGGTCGTTCTCGAGCGGGCACCCTCGCCCGCCCGGCCGACCGGGATCCCGCTCTTCGTCGACCGGCACGCGTGACCCGTCAGTTCCGAGCGCGCAGGGTAGCCGGCTAAAGCCCAGCGGCTCGGTTACCGATAAGCCTCGTGGTCTTCGGCAATGCCATGGACCAGCGGCACGAGGACCGCCACCCAGGGGCCCATGACGGGCAGGTTCGTCGTCAGTCCACGAGAGGCCCATGAGCGTCATCCAAGTTCTCCAGTTCGCCATCGACGGGACGAGTGCCGAGCAGTCCGCGATCGCCGGCAACCTCGCCAACGCCCAGACTCCCGGTTACAAAGCCGAGGACGTCAGCTTCCAGGCGAGCCTCGCAGCTGCGCTCGAGCGCGGCGGCACCGCCATGATCTCCGAGTCCCCCTCGACTGCGCCGCCTGCCACCGACGGCAACAACGTCTCGCTGGTGACAGAGCTCGTGACAGCCGAAGTTGCGACGCTCCAGTACCAGGCGCTCGCCAAGTCGCTCACCGCCCAATTCCTTCTCGTCCAAGGAGCAGCAGGAGGGAGGTACACATGAGCTTGTTCCCCGCGCTCAGCATCTCGGGTTCCGGTGCCGACGCCATGCAGACGTGGATCGACACCGCGGCGGGCAACCTGGCCAACATGAACGACGCCGCGCGGGTCGGCTCGCGCGTGTATGCCCAGCAGACGCCGATCCTCCAGCCTGTCGCCGGCCCGACTGTCGCCGGCGCAGCCACTGAGGTGGTGAAGGTCGCCAGGGTCGCCCTCGGGACATCGGCCGGGATCGCGGCCTACGAGCCCACAAGCCCGCTCGCCAACGCCCAGGGGGAGATCGCCCTGCCAAACGTCACACTGGCGGAGCAGATGGTGGGGATGATCTCCGCGCAGGAGAGCTACGGCGCCAACACCGCGATGATGGCCAAGGCCCAGATCGCCTACAACGCGGCCTTGGCGATCGGGGCCTGACTCGTGATCCCCCCGATCTCGTCGATCCCGGTCCCGACGGCGCCTACTCCTGGCCCCGTTGCGGCGCCTGCGGTCTCGGGCTCGAGCGGAAGCGGGTTCGTCTCGGCGATCGGCAGCGCCCTCGACTCGCTTCAGGGGGTCCAGAGCACGGCCTCTGCCGCGGAAGCCGCCACGGCGGCGGGGCAGGGGAGCCTGACCGACACGATGATCGCGGCCACCGAGGCGTCCCTGGAGACCCAGGTGACGTCCTCGGTGATCGACAAGGCGCTCGCCGCGTACAACTCGGTCATCCAGATGACGTTCTGAGAACCGTGGCCATCGTCCCGAGCACCGATTGGAGCCGCCTCCGAGCAGGAGCCCGCCAGTTCGCCTCCGGGTTCACCCCGGGGCAGAAGGCGGTCACGCTTTCCGCGCTCTTGGGTGCCGTCGTCGTCGCGGTCCTCTTCATGACGCTGTCTTCGAAGCCCAGCTACGCCGTGCTCTTCAGCGGCCTCCAGGGGCAGGACGCGCAGAAGATCACCCAGCAGCTCACGACCGACCACATTCCCTATCAGCTCGAGGACGGAGGGTCGACGATCCTGGTGCCCGCGAACGACGTCGCGCAGGCTCGCCTCAACGCCGCAGCGACAGGCCTGCCGAACCAGGGGACCGTCGGACTTTCCCTGCTCACAAAAGCCGGCCTCACCACCTCTCAGATCACCCAGCAGGCCGACTACCTCCAGGCGATACAAGGGGAGCTCGAGCAGACCATCGACGGGATCGCAGGCGTCCAGTCGTCCCAGGTGAACGTCGCGGAGCCTGCCAACCAGACCTTCGCGTTGTCCAACACAGCACCCAGCGGTGCATCGGTCTTGGTCACGATGTCCCAGGGGAAGGTGCTCTCGCAGAACCAGGTACAGGCGATCGTCCACCTGGTCGCGTCGTCGGTGCCCGGGCTCGATTCCGCGAACGTCACCGTCGCCGATGCCAACGGCAACCTCCTGGCTGGCCCGGGGGTCTCGTCGAGCGCGTCGTCGTCGTCCGCGACCGCCGCGTACGACACAGCGGTCCAGGCGAAGGTCGCGGGCTACCTCGCTTCGGTGTTCGGGCCGAACAATGCCGACGTCCAGGTGGACGCGACCTTGACATTCAACAAGAGGAAGACGACGGTCCGTCAGATCGCCCCTCCTGCCAAAGGGGCCAAGACAAGCTTCTGCACCACCACAACGCAGACAAAGACCACCTACACATCGAAAGGCGCACAGGCAGTCGGCGGGCCAGCAGGCACCATCACGAACGTGACGACCACGACCACAGGGGGCAAGTACACACAGACCAAGACGTCCAAGACCTGTGAGACCGGGACGGTCACTACGACAACCACACAGACTGCCGGCTCTGTCGTGCGCCAGTCGGTTGCCGTCCTCGTGAACAAGAGCGCCATTCCACGCGGCACGACACTTGTTGCCATCAGACGAGGTGTGGCAGCCGCTGCCAACCTCGACTTCGCCAGAGGCGACGTGCTCGCCTTCACCGTGGCGCCGTTCTCGACTGCCGCCGCCCGGCAGGCTGCGTCGGCGGCCAAGGCGGCTGCCGCGACAGGCAGCCAGTCCAAGCTCATCTCCATGGCGCGAGACGGCGTCCCGCTGCTGGCGGTGCTCGGGCTCGTGTTCCTCCTGTGGTGGAGCGCGCGCCGCCGGAAAGAGCCTGCGACGGTGATCGACCCCTCGATCTTCGCTCCCCTCGTCCCCGCTCCCGAGCAGATGCAGACGGCACAGGTTCCGGCCGTCACCACCGCCCGCCCGGGAGCCGACCTCGAGCACTACATCGACCAGGCGCCCGAGCCGGTGGCGCAGATCATGCGCGGATGGATGAACCGGAGCACGAAGAGCGAGGAAGCTCGGCCATGAACCTCACGGGATCACAGCGCGTCGCGGCGATCATCGCGCAGCTCGACGTCGAGCGTGCGCAGCGCATCCTCCGTCAGTTCAGCGAGAACGAGTCGGTCCGCGTGCTCTTCGAGCTCGCGCGGTTGCCAACCCTGAGCGAGGACGAGGTGCGTGCGGTGGTCACCGAATTCTCTAGGGAGCTGGGCGCCTACATTCAGGTGCACCAGGGAGGGCTGGAGCTCGCAGAGCGGTTCTTGAAGGAGCGCCTCGGGCCCCAGCGCGCCGCAGAGGTGCTCGTCGAGCTGAAGATCGCCTCCGACGACCAGCCGCTGGCGTTCTTGAACACCGTCGAGCCGGCGCAGATCGCGAGCTTTCTCGCCGAAGAGCATCCGCAAACCGTCTCGTTGGTCATCGCAAGCATCTATCCCGAGCTCGCCGCGCGGGTGCTCGAGCACATGACGCAGGAGAAGGCGGCGGACGTCGTGCGCCGTTTTGCCTCGTTGGCGACGGTCCCGATGGAGACGCTCTCAGAGGTGGCAAGCGTCCTGCGCAACCGCATGGCGTCCATGTCGGCGGGTGTCTCCTCCACCACGTCGGGCGGCGTTCCTGCCGCCGCAGCTATCTTGAACAACGTCGAGCGCGGCCAGGACCGGGAGATCCTGAAGCTCATCGAAGAGCACGACCCTGCGCTCGCAGAGCAGATCCGCGACGAGATGTTCGTCTTCGACGACATCGTCCATCTCGATGATGCCGCGATCCAGCAGGTTGTGCGCAGCGTCACCCTGCGCACACTCGCGCTCGCGCTCAAGGCGGCGAACAGGGATCTCGCAGACAAGATCAAGAAGAACAGTACGGAGCGCTTCCTCGCCGACTTGGAGGAGGAGACGCAGTCGCTCGGCGCGCAGCTCATGTCCAAGGTCGAAGCAGCACAGGCCAACGTCGTGAGGACCGTGCGCGGGCTCATCGACGAGGGCACGATCAGCGTCCAGAGGGCGGGCGATGAGCTCATTGCCTAGGTCGTGGAGGATCCTGCGCCAGCCCGGGAAGGTCACCCGTGCCCTTCCCGCCCTCGCCAGCCACGACGCCGCACCCGTCGAGCTCGACGACGGTACCCCGCCCGTCGAGCGTCTCGTCCAGGCCGCGCGGCGTGAGGGGTTCGAAGAGGGCAAGGTCGCAGGGCGGGCCGAGGCCGCAGCCTCGGTCGAAGCGGCGCGCCAGAACCGGGTCGAGCAGCTCGCTTCGCGCATCGCCGAAGCGGCGGAGAAGGCTGCGTCGATGCGGGAAGAGGTCGTGAGAGAGGTCGGCCGCGACGTCGCCGCGCTCGTCGTCGACCTCGCCGAAGTGCTCGTCGGACGGGAGGTGGAGGGACGCCGAGCCCTGCGCGACACGATCGTGCGGGCGCTGGCGCTCGCTCCCGAGGGACCCGACCTCGTCATACGGGTCAGCACCCACGCGGGGCTCTCCGACGACGAGATCCGCACCATCGCCAACACCGGCAGCGTTGACGTCGTGCGTGACCCCATGATCGACGCCACGGGGTGCGTCGTCACGGTCGGCGGCTGCAGGATCGACGCGCAGGTGTCCACCGCGCTCGACAGGGTCCGGCGGCAGCTCGAGGAGGTCGCGATCTGGTGAGCGCCTTCGTGCATCCTTCCGTGCGCCGAGAGCTGCTCGAGGCGGCCCGCCCTCGGCGAACCGGCCGGGTCATCCGGGTGGTCGGACTGAGCATCGAAGTCGTCGGGATCGAGGCGGCTGTCGGGGACGCCGTCTTCGTGCACCGCTCGACAGGCGCGGTCCTGCCTACCGAGGTCGTGGCTCTCCAGGGCGACAGCCTCACGTGCATGCCCCTCGGGGACGCCACGCGCGTGCGGTACGGCGACGAGGTCACGACGAGCGGCCGGCCGCTCCCGGTCGCCGTCGGCGAAGCGCTCCTTGGACGGGTGCTCGACGGGCTCGGTCGTCCCATCGACGACGGAGGCCCGCTCGGCGACTGCGAGGAGGTCGCCGTCGAGGCACGGTCTCCCCATCCGTTGCGGCGCGAGATGGTCGACCGTCAGATCGCTCTCGGGGTGCGCGCGATCGACACCGTGATCCCGTGCGGCCGGGGGCAGCGCCTGGGGATCCTCGCCGGCTCGGGAGTGGGGAAGTCCACGCTCCTCGGCATGATCGCCAAGGGCACCGACGCGGACGTCTCGGTCGTGGCGCTCGTCGGGGAGCGAGGCCGCGAGGTGCAGGAGTTCATCACGCACGACCTCGGAGCAGCGCGCTCGCGTTCGGTGGTCGTCGTCGCCACCTCCGACGAGCCGGCGCTCGTGCGTATCCGGGCCGCCTTCACCGCCACGCGGATCGCCGAGTGGTTCAGGGACCAGGGCGCGCACGTCGTGCTCATGGCCGACAGCATCACCCGGCTCGCCATGGCCCAGCGCGAGGTCGGGCTGTCCGCCGGAGAGCCGCCCACGACCAGGGGGTATCCGCCGTCGATGTACTCGCTGCTGCCGAAGCTCCTCGAGCGCGCGGGCGCCGCCGAGCACGGCAGCATCACGGGCCTCTACACCGTGCTGGTCGAGGGCGACGACATGAACGAGCCCATCGCGGACGCCGCCCGCTCGATCCTCGACGGCCATATCGTGCTCTCGAGGAGGCTCACGACGTCGGGGCACTTCCCGAGCATCGACGTTCTCGAATCGGTCTCCCGTCTCGAGTCCGCGATCACCACCCGAGAGCAGCGCGCCCTCTCGCGTGAGCTGCGTGAGCTGCTGGCCGCATACCGCGACGCCAAGGACCTCGTGGAGATCGGGGCTTACGCGCGCGGATCGAACCCGGTCGTCGACAGGGCGCTCGAATTGAAGCCGTTGATCGACGCGTTCTTGCGCCAGGACGTCTCCGAGGTCTGTGGGGCCGAGGATGCGTGGGCGCAGCTCCGCGCGCTGCTCACCCCGCCTGACCTGGTGGACGCCGAGTCCGTCCAGATCGCGTCATGAGGTACCGATTCCCGCTCGAGACGGTGCGCCGCGTGCGCCGGGCAGAAGAGAAGGCGACGCGCGCGAGGCTGCTCCTCGCCAACGCCTCGTTGGTCTCGGCCATCGCGACTCGTGACCTCGCCGACGCCCGCTATCGCGCGGCCGGTTCGTCGGTGTTCGACCTCACCTCCCTTCTGGAGGAACGCTGCAGGGCCGAGCTCGCCGCGGTCACCCTCGAGCACGCGAAGAAGGCCGTGAGCCGAGCAGCGAGCGAGGCCGCTCTCGCGCACGTGGCATGGACGGCCTCGGCCAAGCGCGTCGCGACGCTCGAACGGCTCGACGAGCGCCGGCGCGCCGAGCACCTCGTGGAGGAAGGGAGGCGGGAGGTCGCCATGGTGGACGACATCGTGGCCGCCCGGTACGCGACGGCGGCGAAGCGGTGAGCGTCACGGCAGGAGCCGTGGAGAGCTGGGCGCGCGAGATCGGCGTCACCATGGCGGCGCTGCCCTCCCAGCTCGAGCAGGCGGCACCGCAGGGGACCTTCGAGAGCGTGCTCGAGCAAGCGGCCGCGGTCTTGGACGCAGGTCCAGCGGCTGCCGGGATCCTGACGTCCACAGCCCCCCTCCTGTTCAAGAACCTTCCTGAGCAGTCTGGGCCCGCGCAGACAGGCGCTGCGACGAATGGCAGCGCAGTCGTGTCCGAAGCAGCGCGGTTCCTCGGCGTCCCCTACGTCTGGGGGGGCGAGAGCCCGTCGGGGTTCGACTGTTCCGGGCTCGTCCAGTACGTCTACGCCCAAGTCGGCGTGCACCTGCCGCGCACGACCTACACACAGGTGAAGGTGGGCACTCCCGTCGCAAGCCTCACACGGGCCAAGCCCGGCGACCTCGTCTTCTTCGCCGGCTCCGACGGCACTTCCACTTCGCCAGGCCATGTCGGCATCTACATCGGGAACGGGAAGATGATCGACGCCCCGTACGCGGGGACCGTCGTCCAGGTGCAGACAGTGACGAGTGCGGGGCCGGTGGTCGCGATCCGTCGGATCCTCCCCGTCACAGGGGCCATGACGGCGGCAGTGGACTTCGGGCCGACGGGAGCCGCGGCAGCGACGTCGGCCTCGGCGGGGCCCGTCGCGGTCCCGGCGAAGCTTGCTCCCCTCTTCCTCGCCGCGGGAGCCAGGTACGGGGTCTCCCCCGCGCTGCTCGCGGCGATCGCCCGCCAGGAGTCCGGCTTCTCGCCCGACGCGGTGAGCACAAGTGGCGCCGAAGGGGTGATGCAGTTCATGCCCGGCACTGCAGCCGGCCTGGGGATCACACCTTTCACACCCGCGCAGGCGGTCGACGGCGCCGCTCGCCTCGTCTCTGGGTACATCCGTCAGTTCGGCTCGGTGCCGCTCGCGCTCGCGGCCTACAACGCCGGGCCGAGCGCTGTCCAAGAGCACGGGGGCATCCCACCGTACCCGCAGACCCAGGAGTACGTCGCCGCCATCATGAAGACGCTTGGAGCCGCGTCGTGAACCCGCTCCTCGCGGCAAAGGCCGGCTCCGAAGGCACGCACGAGCACACCACGGGAGTGCACGCGACCGGCAAGGACGCGAAGGGCAACCTGTTCGACACGCTGCTCCGGCAGGCAGCCTCCCGGCAGGGCGCCTCACAGCAGGCCGCCCCCCAGCAGTCCGCTTCTCGATCTGAGGCTGCCCGTCATCCCGTCCCCAGCCACCGGATGTCCGAGCACCCCGAGCCGATCACGCTCAGAGCGCGCCTGCGCTCGCGCGACGCCGAGGGCGATGTGGCGGCCCAGGACCCGACGCCCCACGTTGTCCGCCCGGCGAAGACGCCTACGACGACACCCGCGCAGGGCGCCCACCATGCCGGCCATGCCGACATCGCTTCGGCTGCGCTCGCCGACCTCTCGCTGAGTACGACCGGGCTGCGCGCTCCGGCGGCCGCGGACGTCGTCTCGGAGGCAGACGCGCGCCAGGCAGGGGTGAGCGCCGCCGTCGGCGGAGGGCGTGAGGGCGGGACGGGCCGAGGGGTGCGCACACCGGTCGAGGCCGTCGGAGGACGTCGCCGCCTGGCACCGCCCCGCCCATCGGGCGTGGCGGTCCCGACGTCCGCAGCAGCGGCATCGGGTTCAGCGGGCCAGGCGGGGACGGGACGCACGGCTGCCGGGCCGATCGACGGGGTCCCTACTCGGGGCCCTGCGCAGTTCCAGGAAGGCGAGCGAATGCCAGCACGATCGGCTGCTCACCCGACCCTTGCAGCTGGTCCGCCCGACACGGTCGGCCCGAGCCCGACGGCCGGCCCGAGCCCGACGGTCGGCCCGAGCCCGACGGCCGGCCCGAGCCAGACGGCCGGCCCGAGCCAGACGGCCGGCCCCAGCCCACAGGCAAGCGCCTCGCTGCCCGGGATCGCCGGCCAGCTCGTGCGCGTCCTCGCGGGGCCACAACCGCTCGCAGACGGGAGCACCACGGTCACCGTCGCCCTCGATCCCCCCTCTCTCGGCGTGCTCAAGGCGACCGTGGTGGCGGGGGCGGACCACCTCTCGGTGCAGCTCGTGACGACCACGGCCGCCGGGGCGGAGGCTCTGCGGATCGCGCTCCCCGATCTGAAGAGCGTCCTTTCCTCGAGCGGCCACGAGGTCCAGGTATCGGTGAGCGACAGCTCCGCCTCGACGTCGGGGGGGCTCTCAGCGGCTCCCCAGGGCGGGGGCGGCAGCCGATCGCCATTCACAAGCCGGCACCACCCTCCGGCTTCCCCGCCACCGTCCCGCTCGCCGGCGCGTCCCGCATCCACAGCGCCGCGCACGGCAGCGTCGCGCACGGCAACGCCGGCCACGAGCTCCCATCTCGTCGACATCAGGATCTGAGGTGCTAGATGACCACGCCGATCACGACCGCCACATCCGCACAGCCAGCTGGGCAGAGCGCTCCGGGTGCCACACGACTGAGGAACCAGCTCGACACACCGACGCTCTTCATCAAGCTCTTCATGGCCGAGCTCCAGCACCAGGATCCGACAAACCCCGCCACACCCGCGAGCATCGCCCAGCAGACCGCGGAGCTCTCCCAGATGGAGGCGTCGATGACGCTCACCGACGCGATCAAGACGCAAGGGCGCTACGCCGAGGACTCGGCGGCGACCGGCCTGCTCGGCAAGCAGGTCACCGCCACGCTGACAGGCAAGGAGCTCACGGGCACGGTGTCAGAGATCTTGCTCTCTGCGACCGGGACACCGGTGCTGAAGGTCGGCCAGGCCACAGTTCCCCTGTCCGCCGTCACCAGTGTCGGCATCGCGACCGCCAGCCAGACAACGACCGCCTAACCCGAGAAAGGACCCTCAGCATGGCAACACGATCGATGATCGCCGCGGTCTCCGCGATCGCTGCGGAGCAGGCATACCTCCAAGAGACCGGCAGCAACATCGCCAACAGCGGCACCATCGGGTACAAGCAGGGCGAGGTGCAGTTCGCCGACCTGCTCTCCCAGCAGATCGCAGGCGGGACGGCACCGACCACAGGAAGCGCAGGGGTCAACCCGGTCGCGATCGGCTCTGGTGTGAGGGTGGCCTCCGTGTCGACCGACCTCACCGAAGGCACATTGGAGACGACCGGCATCCAGACAGACGTCGCCATCACAGGTGGTGGGTACCTCGCCGTCGAGCAGGGGGCTCAGCAGCTCTACACGAGAGACGGGGCGCTCACCGTCGACGCCAACGGCGAGCTGTCGACGCTGTCGGGCGCGAAGGTCCTCGGCTGGCAGGCGAGCCCGACAGGCAAGATCACGAGCTCGGCGGCGGTGTCTCCCATCACCATCCCCACCGGAAAGACGATCGGTGCCATCGCGACGACATCCATTCAGATCTCCGGCAACCTCCCAGCGTGGAAGGGCGGCGCGTCGACAGTTCCGAGCGTGACCGTCTCGTCCATTGCCTACGACTCGCTCGGGAGCTCCGTCCCCGTCCTCGTCACGTTCACCGGGTCGCCGACACCTGACACGTGGAAGATCACCGCCGTCGCCAAGACACCCGTCAAGGGGACAGTCAAGCTGTTCACAACAGCGAGCGCTCCCACGATCGTCTTCGGTCCCAACGGGAGCCTCCAGAAGCTGAACGGCGCCACACTGCCGGCGGCCGGCGGCACACTGGCGGTCGCCACGAAGCCGACAGGGTTCACGAAGCTCGTCCTGCACTTCCCGCCGTCCACCTCGAACACAGCGCTGACCCAGTTCGCGGGCCAGCAGACCGTCTCCCTCACCCAGGACGGGAGCCCTGCGGGAACCCTGGTGTCGTACTCGATCGGCACCGACGGCGTCGTCACCGGGACGTTCTCCAACGGCCGGACCACGCCGCTCGCCCAGATCGCCCTCGCCTCGTTCCCCAACGCCTCGGGGCTCGTGAACCTCGGCAACAACCTCCTGGGCCCGAGCGCCAACTCCGGGCAGGCCTCCGTCGGGACGCCCGGGACCGGCGGGCGCGGGAAGCTTCTGAGCGGGCAGCTCGAGCAGTCCAACGTGACACTGGCGCAGCAGCTCACCGACCTCATCACCGCCGAACAAGCGTACGTGGCGGACACCAAGGTGATCTCCACGAGCCAGGCCGTGTCCACCGCGCTCGAGCAGGCGTGACAGGCCCGGTCGCGTTCGCTCGACCGAAGTTCGCACATCACCTTCGGCAATTAGTGGGTCTGGAAATTCAAGGTCGTCCGTAGCGCAGCCGATGAAGAACGCGGCGCCATGGAGGCGGCCGCCATTGCCACGGATCGGCCAGCAATCGAAGCTCTTGGAGGTCCGCCTCATGGAAGAAGCTGCAACTCGATGAACGCGGCACTCGTCATCCACGACGAGGTGCAGGTCCGCCCTTACGACCCGCTGCGGCACGAGGTCGTCGACCGGGGGCAGCTGCGCCGCCTCCACCCACTGCTCGAGGCGTGCGCCCACCGGATGGCCGCGAACCTGAGCGCCGGGCTGCGCCGACCGGTCCATGTCGTCGCAGGGGAGCTCGAGCAGGGCGCGTGGGACGACTTCATGGCCGGAATGGAGGACCCCACGTTCATCGCGACCGCTCTGGTCGCAGATCTCGACGAGCGTCTCTTGCTCCACTTCCCGGTCGCGACCGCCTTGTCCTTGGTAGAGGTCCAGCTCGGCGGGGACGGGAAGACCGAGATGGAGCGGGTGGCGCTCACCGAGATCGAGCTCGCGATGGTCAGCTCGATCGCGTCCAACGTGTTCAGCGCGCTGCGTGCGTCCCTCGACACCCTGCTCGACGTCAACCTCACAGCGCTGCAGCGCCACCGCAGCCCGCACTTCGTGAAGATGGGGCGGCCCGGCGATACGGCCTTCCGGGCAGAGGCGAGCGTCACGATCGGCGACGGTGCGTCACGCTCGATCTGGCTCTACCTGCCGCTCGCGACGATGCACCGCCTGCTCTCCACCCTCGAGCAGGAGGAGGACGACCACGTAGATCCCGACGCGGTCATGCCCCACGTCGAGCGGAGCATCGAGGAGGTCCCGTTGGAGCTCCTCGTCGCGTACCCGCCGGTGCGTATGAGCGCGGCGCAGATCCTCTCGTTGTCTCCGGGGGATCCCGAGTCGATCATCCTCCTAGGGGTCGGTACGACAGAGCAGGTCGAGCTCGACATCCTCGCCGCAGGCCGGACGCGCATCGGCGGGGGCGTCCTCGTGACAAACGGGAAGCACGCGGGGTGCATGGTCAGGAGTTGGGAGAGGAGAGACGAGCGATGAGCGACGTCGCTACGACAGTCGCCGACGGTCCGCTGCAGCTCGACGCGCTGAACGACGTGGAGCTGGAGGTCGTCGCCGTGCTGGGAAAGACGCGGATGACGCTGGGCACGTTGCGGTCGGTGCGCCCGCGCACCACCATCCCCCTCGATCGGCCGCTCGGCAGCCCGCTCGAGATCATGGTCAACGGCAAGCTGTTCGCGATCGGCGAGCTGGTCTCGGTGAACGACTCCGAGCTCGGGGTCCAGATCAAGTCGATCGTCTCGGGCCGTGATTGACCTCGTCCTTGCGGCGCACGGCAGCGCGATGGCCCCCGACGTGTCCGTGGGCCACCTGCTCGCGCAGATGGTGCTGTGGCTGGGGGTGATCGTGGTCGCGCTCTTCGGGCTCAGCAAGCTCGCACGTCGCTCGAAGGGGATGGGACGTAGCACCGCCAAGGTCCCCGGCACGAAGAGCGGTCGGCTCACCGTCGTCAGCCGCCAGCCGGTCGGGAAAGGTCAGTGGATCGCCGTCGTCGAAGCCGAGGGCCAGCGATTCGTGGTGGGGGTCTCAGGCGCTGGGTTCACCCCTCTGGGGGAGCTCCGAGGCGGCGCCGCTCGCGACGAAGGGCAGGCGGCGCCCGTCGGGCCGCTCCTCTCCGAGGGAGAAGGTGAGCGGCCGCACGGCTTGCTCGACCGCGCCCGGGCAGCCACCGTCCGCCGCTGAGCCGGCGGCCTTGATCCGAGGAGGGCTGGTGCCGCACCTCCTGGCGGCGAGCCAGATCACCGTCACATTGGGGAAGACTCTTTCCAAGCCGTCGGACAGCATTCTCATCATCCTGGCCCTGGCGCTGCTCACGCTGGCGCCGTCGCTGCTCATCATGCTCACCGGCTTCGTCCGAGTGGTCATCGTCCTCGGTCTCACCCGCCAAGCCCTCGGGCTGCAGACCACGCCCCCGAACCAGGTGCTCGTCGGCGTCGCCCTCTTCGTCAGCCTCTTTCTCATGGCGCCGACGCTCTCGACCATGAACCACGTCGCGCTCCAGCCCTACCTACACGGGCACCTCGATTTCTCCCAGGCGTTCGGGAAGGGCGAGGTCCCGCTCGAGCATTGGATGCTTCGCCAGACGGGCGCGCAGGAGCTCGCGCTCACGGCCAAGGCAGCACACGTCTCGGCCGCGAACCCGACGCACGTGTCGCTCTCCGCGCTCATCCCTGCGTTCCTCCTCACGCAGCTGAAGGACGCGTTCATCATCGGGGTGGTCATCTTCGTGCCGTTCCTCATCATCGACCTCGTGGTCGCGTCGACCCTCATGGCCCTCGGCATCGTGATGCTCCCCCCGACCCTCGTGTCTTTGCCGTTCAAGCTGCTGCTCTTCGTCCTCGTCGACGGCTGGGTGCTCGTCGTCCAGTCCCTCATCACGAGCTTCAGGTGACAGTCGGCCTCGTCCTCCAGCTCGCCTCGGAGACCCTCCTCACCGCGGCGAAGATCGCGGCGCCGGTGCTCCTCACCTCGCTCGTGGTGGGCCTCGTCGTCTCCTTGTTCCAGTCGGTGACCCAGATCCAGGACCCGACCCTCACCTTCGTGCCGAAGCTGCTCGTGATCGGCCTCGTCCTCGTGCTCATGGGACACTGGATGCTCGACCAGTTCACCGGCTACGTGCACGAGGTGTTCGCCGATATCCCTCGCCTCCTCGGGAGGTAGGGCCGCGTGACGCTCGACGTCCACGCGCTCTGGCTCATCGCCTTCCTGCTAGCGCTCGCTCGCGCGCTCGGCTGGCTGATGGTCGTCCAGCCGTTTGCCAACCGGGGTGCGGTCCCTGTCATGGTGACGGTCGCGACCGGTGCCGCGTTGGCACTGATCGTCGCCCCGGACCTCGAGCACTCCCGGCTGCCCACGACCACGCCAGCGCTCGCCGGCGACTTGGTGCTCCAGGTCCTGACGGGGCTCGCCATCGGCTTCGTCGTGCAGCTCATGATCTCCGCGGTCAGCGCCGCAGGCACATTCTTGGACCAGGTGGGCGGGCTCACGATCCAGCCGACGATGAACCCGGTCGGCGTGACAGAGCCTCCTCTCATGGGCAATTTCTACCGTCAGGTCGTGGTCCTGCTCTTGTTCGCGACCAACGGGTACCTGCTCATGGTCGAGGGGTTCGCCCACAGCTTCACCGGGCCGGGCTTCACCCTCGAGTCGACGAGGACGATCGGCACGGTTGTCCTGACCGATCTCCAGGTGTTCTTCGTGTCCGCGCTCGAGATCGCGGGGCCTATCCTGGTCGTGCTCTTCGCGGCCCAGGTCGTCCTCGCCCTCGTCTCGCGTGCCGCCCCTCAGGCCAACGTCTGGTTCCTGGGCATGCCGCTGCAGGTGCTGCTCGTGCTCGTCCTCGTGGCGCTCGCCGTCTCTGCGGTTCCGAACGACCTCGCCAACCTTCTCGACCGCGGGCTGGGCGACGCGGCGAGGCTTTTCGGGAGACCCTGATGGCTGCCGGAGACCGCTGGGCGCGCACCGAGCCGCCGACCGAGAAGCGCAAGAAGAAGGCGCGCGAGGACGGACAGGTCGCGCGCTCGCCGGATGTCGGCGCCTGGGCAGTGATGCTCGCAGGCTCGCTCCTCGCTCCCTTCATCCTCTCGGAAGCACGTGTGAGGGTGCTCGGGATCACGAGCAACGTCATCCGTGTCGCCTCGCATCCCACGTCGGCCGGCGCTCTCGACGTCGTCGGTTCTGCGCTGGGACAGTTCCTCTCCTACGTGGCGGTGATCGGCGGGGCATTCGTGGCGATCGCACTGGCCGTCGGGGTCCTCCAGGTCGGAAGGTCGTTCTCCGTGAAGGCCGCGCGGCCCCGGTTCTCCCGGGTCAACCCCGTGACCGGCCTGAAGAGCCGCTTCTCCACCCAAACGCTCTGGGAGCTCGTGAAGCAGGTGCTGAAGCTGGCCATCCTCGGGATGCTCGGCTTCTTCTCGCTGCACAGCCTGATGCTCACTGTCGCGAGCAAGTCGCCGGTGACCCTGGCACCGCTTCTCGACTATGCAGGCTCCTCGATCCTCGGGTTCGTGCGCACCGCAGCGGTGCTCGGCATCGCGCTCGGCGCCGTCGACTACGGGATCCAGCGCCACCGGCACAACCAGTCGCTCAAGATGACCAAGCAAGAGGTGCGCGACGAGCACAGGCAGCACACAGGGGATCCGCACATGCGCGCCCACATGCGCCGACGCCAGTACTCGATCGCCCGCTCGAGGACCATCGCGTCGGTCAGGACCGCCGACGTGGTCGTGACCAACCCCACCCACGTCGCCGTCGCGCTGCAGTACGACCCAGCGAGGGCGAACGCCCCGCGCCTGGTGGCCAAGGGGACGGACTTCCTGGCACAGCGTATGAAGGAGGAGGCGGCACGCTGCGGGATCCCTCTCGTCGAGGACCCACCTCTCGCGCGCTACCTGCACGCGACGTGCGAAGTGGACGACGTGGTGCCCGAAGAGATCTACCTGGCCGTCGCCCAGCTGCTCGCGTTCGTCTACCGGATGCCCAAGTCCCTCCGGGGGGTCGGCGTGCGCAGCCGACCTCATTCGGCTGTCCCGAAGACCGGCGAAGCCGGCTATTCGCGTGCCGGTCGCCGGCGCAGAGGAGCGCGAGATGTGGCGTAGGGGGAGGGGGTTCCGCCTGGTGCCGGCCGACGGCCTGCCGCGGCGGATCAGCGAGAAGGAGCGTCAGGAGGCCCGAGGCCTCCTGACACGGGCGCAACGCGAGGGCCGGTTCGGAGCCTCCGATGTCTATGAGCAGCGGCTCGAGGGCCTCGCGGGAGCCGTGACCAAGGCAGACCTCGACGCCATCGTCGCCGATCTCGACGAGCTCATCCCCGAGACGACGAGAGCGCAGCTGCTCGCCGTCGTCCGCCAAGCGCACGCAGACGGGACGCTTCCGGCGGACGGCTTCTACGAGCGTACCGAGCGATGTCTCGGGGCGGTCACGCGCAATGAGGCCGCCACGCTCGTCTCCGACCTCGGCTACCGGATCGAGCGCGCTGAGAGAGTGCCCCGCTTGCGCAAGCTCCCCTCTCGCGTCGCCCCGCCCGCGGTGGTCGGGGTCTGCTCGGGGGTCGCGGTCCTCGCCGCTCCCGTCGCGCTCGGCACCGGCGTCGCCCACTGGGTGCCGCTCGCCGTCGGCACCGCGGTGTTCGGCACGGCGTGCGCATCCGGGGTCGCGTTCGCCTGGACGCTGCGTTCTCGGCCTCGCTGGCGAGCGCCGGTGCGAGCCCGGGAGGCTCGAGAGCCTGGCCGAGGGGCTCGACCTGAAGGTACGGGTGCCGGTGGGCCCGGGCGGTGACGACCGTGACGAACGGCTCAGCCCGAGGCGAGCTTCTTCGAGGGCTGCGTGCTGGGGCGCGGCTTCCTGGGGGCGCGCCGTGCCGGCGCGGGCGGGTGGGTGAGGACGTAGCGGCCGTGCCCGACGCGTGCCACGCGGCCATCCTCGATGAGGGAGTAGAGGGCTGCCCTCAAGCTCGGCCGCGAGACCGGCTTGCCCAGGTGCGCGTTGGCATGCTCGAGCAGCTCGCCCGGGGTGACCCTGGCGGCGCCACGTCCGAGGCTGCGGCTCGCGCGCTCGATCTCGGACATGGTCTCGATGATGACGTCCATGAGCGTCGTCCGCGGGACCACGCGTGTGCGCTCCCTGCCGCCCGGACCCCGCTTGACCGACTCCGCGACGTCGGGCGGCAGGCGCTTCCACCAGTGCGCTGGCTCGCCCGCGCCGTGCACCGCCTTGTTGGTCGCCTTGAGGCTCATCCCGACCGCGTCTGCGACTTCCTGCCACGTGCGTCCGGCATCGTGCAAACCCACGAGCGCGTCTCGCCGAACGCTCGAAAGACGCACCGCCAGGTCGCGCGCCTGGCGGTGCGCCTCGACTGCCCGCACCGCTCGGAGCTCGGGGTCCCGGATCATCTGGATCTCCCGCTCGATGTCGCGGCCTTCGTCGCGAACCCCCTCAGGCACTCGTCTCCCCAATCTCTGCGTGTTCTCTGCGTGACGCGCCGATCTCGCCCGCCTGGACGTCGGGGGACGTCGGAGGACGCCTGGGCACGGACGCGCGGATCGTACCCCCGCGCCGGCTCGTCGAAACCCGCATGGGGAACAGCCCGGATCGACCGTTTACGGGTGCAATGACAAGGCCGCCGCCGTCCGCTCCTCCTTGCCCTCGGCCTGCAGACCAGCTACGTTCAGAGCTTTCCGGGGAGCAATTCATAGGGGGATAGGGGACAAGGATGCGAGTCCTCGCTACCGGCCGGGTCGGCGACGGGGGCGCGCCCATCGTGGCCGCCGAGCTGTCCGACGGTGACCGTGCACCGTCCGTCACCCGCCAGGTCGCGCACGGCACGCTGGTCGTGCTGACCGACACGGCGATGACGGAGGGATGCCCAGGACGCCCTGACAGCGAGGACGCGCTGCTGGGGAGCGCAGAGGACTGGATGCGGACGTTCGGGCAGGATCTCCCCTGCGTCGCACTGCAGATCAGCTTCGACGCAGGCGGCCGCCCGCGTGCGGTCCTGGCGGTCGGCGGCGGCGACGGGTCTGTAGGAGTGCACGGCCTGTGGGACGGAGTCGACGACGCGGTCGAGGTGGAGACGCTCCCGTGCACGGTGGTGACCTTCACCGAGTCGCTCGAGGGCGACGGCGCCGCGACAGCGTACGACGTCGAAGCGGAGTTGCTGCACGAGGTCAGGAGCTGGATCCGCGAGAACCCCGACTTCGCCTGCGAGGCCGTGCAGATGGCGCACGATCCGACAGGTCGCCCGCAGGCGGTGCTCGTCGGGGGAGGGCTGACAGCGGGAACGCCGGAGGTGGCGCTCAGCAGGGAAGATCGGGACGGCGGATCAGCTCGGCAGGTCGGCGCGAGAGGCGCGAACCCGCCAGTTCGGCGCTGACCAGCCCGGCCGCATCACAGCGGAGCGTCGGCGCGCACCAAGGCGTAGACGACGGCGTCGAAGAGCGCCTGCCAGCTCGCTTCGATGATGTTCTCCGAGACGCCGATGGTCGTCCAGGTGCGCGTGTCGTCGGCGGTGTCCACGAGGACGCGGGTGACCGCGCCGGTGCCCTTTCCCGTGTCGAGCACTCGGACCCGGTAGTCGGTCAGCCGCACGCGGCGTAGCGCCGGGAAGCGGGGCTCGATGGCCTGACGGAGCGCGGCGTCGAGCGCGTTGACCGGGCCGTTCCCCTCGGCCGTCGCCACGATGCGGTCCTCGCCGACGTGGACCTTGACGGTCGCCTCGGTCGTGAGCCCCTCGCCGGTCAACGCGTCGCGATGGTCGGTGATGACCCGGAACGACTCGACCTCGAAGAAGTCTGCCGTCCAGCCGCCCGCCCGACGCAGCAACAGCTCGAGGGAGCCGTCGGCGACTTCGAAGTGGTAGCCCTCGTGCTCGAGACGCTTCAGCTCGTCGAGCACCTGGCCGAGGGCCTCGCCGTCGAGTTCGAGCCCGAGCTCTGCCGCCTTCAGGGCGAGGGTGGCACGTCCGGCCATCTCCGAGACCACCACCCGCGTCCCGTTCCCGACCAGCTCGGGGTCGATGTGCTCGTAGAGGTCCCTCCGCCGGGCGACTGCGCTCGCGTGCAAGCCCCCCTTGTGCGCGAAGACCGACGCACCGACGTAGGGCTGCTGCGAGGAGGGCGCGATGTTCACGAGCTCGGCGATGTGGTGCGCGACCGGGGTGAGGCGCTGGAGCCGGTCGCCGGGCAGCGTACGGATCCCGAGCTTCAGGCTCAGGTTCGGGATGACGGCGGAGAGGTCGGCGTTCCCGGCACGCTCCCCGTAGCCGTTGACACAGCCCTGCACCTGGGTCACGCCGGCCTCGACCGCGGTCAGCGAGTTGGCGACGGCGCATCCGGCGTCGTTGTGGCAGTGGATGCCGAGCTGGGTGCTCGTGGCGCGGCGCACGTCCGCCACCGCCTCGCCCACCTGCTCGGGCAGCGACCCGCCGTTCGTGTCGCACAGCACCAGCGCCTCTGCACCTGCCTGCTCGGCCGCTTCCAGCACGCGCAGGGCGAAATCCCGATCGTGGCGCCAGCCGTCGAAGAAGTGCTCGGCGTCCAAGAAGACCCGAAGCCCGTGCTCGAGCAAGTGGCGCACGGAGTCGCCGACCATGGCGACCGCCTCGTCCAGCGTCGTGCGAAGCGCCTCTTCTACGTGGCGGTCCCAGCTCTTCGCCACGATGCACGCCACCGGTGCGCCGGCTGCGACGAGGCATCCGAGCACCTGGTCGTCCTGGGCCCGCACGCCGGCGCGCCGCGTCGAGCCGAAGGCGACGAGCGTGGCGGTCGACAGGTGCAGCTCGGTACGCGCCCGAGCGAAGAACTCGTCGTCCTTCGGGTTCGCACCGGGCCATCCGCCTTCGACGTAGGAGACGCCGAGGTGGTCGAGCTGCTCGGCGACGCGGAGCTTGTCGTCGACCGTGAGCGAGAGACCCTCCTGTTGGCTGCCGTCGCGCAGCGTCGTGTCGAAGATGTCGACGTGGTCGGGCAGTGACGGGAGGCGGTAGCCGTGGGCCGCCGCGCTGTGGGGGTGTGCACCGGCGCGGTGTGCGACGTCATCATGGGTTGCCAAGGGAAAGCCAGTCCTCTTCGAGCTCGCGGAGTCCTACGCGGCAGCGTTCGCCATCGGACATCACTGGACGTGAGGGTAGCGCGAAGGCGGGCCACGCGGGCTCCGGACGGGCGCGCAACGCGTCGTCGCCCGGCGAGCCCACGGTCGGGGGGACACGCGGCTCCGGGGGCCATGCGCTGGGCAAGATCGTGAGCAACATGGCGAGCTTGCACATCGGGCTCGGGATGAGGCTCGAGAGCGACTCGGAGGAAGTGCTGAGAGGGTCAGCTGCGACAAGGGCCCCTCCCCCGAGGTCGACTTCAAGTGGAAAAGCGGTGCAGCAGACTTCCGGTCGAGCGCGGCTCACAAGCGAGCCCGGCTCCCAGGCGAGCCCGGGTCAAGGGAGCCAGATGTCGTGGTGGGCGGCTGCGCCCCGTCGTTCCTCGTCGGTCAGTTCCTTGTCGCGGACTGGAACGACGAGTGACCAGTGGCGGCCCACAGGGCAGTGCTGGATGCGCGCAATGCCGAGGTCGATCGCCTTCAGCTTGATTCCGGGGATCCACAGGGTCGTGAACAGGTGGCCCCGGCGGCATCGGACGACGACGTTCCCGCCAACCGTGTAGCCGAGCTTCCTGGCGGCGAACGTGCCGACCGCAAGGATCGTCGCGACGACGGCGAGCGGCTGGAGCGCCCGCTTGCGCTTGCTTCCCACGCGATGAGACTACGACGGCGCAGTGGTCTGGGTGGCGGCCGAATTCGTCGAGGAGAACACCGCCGAGACGTGCAGGGTGCCGTCGTCGCAGGCGTAGATGCCCTGCTCGACGCTCACCGTGGCGTGTGTGGTCGTTGTGGGGGGAGTCACCTCGACAGTGTGCGTCGAGGAGCAGGTGGTCGTGCCGCTCTGCACGTCGCTGAACCCGACGTTGAAGTACGCGGTCTCGCCGGGGGCGAGTGCCACCTGGGCCGGGGCGATGCTCTCGAAGTCGAGCCCGCCGCCCCGGACGACGGTCGTGGGCAGTGGTGCGCCTGTCGTGCCGACGAGGAGCAACCCGGGATAGCCGTACGTCGTGCAGGAGGCAGCGGATGAATTGGTCAAGGAGAAGGTGATCTCCTGGGTGCCGGCTGCGCCGGACTGGCCAGCGACCGCGATCTGCAGCCCGGGGAGACGGCAGGTCCCCACCACGGCAGGGGCGGTCGTGGTCGTCGAGGTGGACGAGGTCGGGGAAGACGTGGCGGGGAGGGACGTGGTCGGCGCCGCGGGGCGCGTCGTGGTCGTGGCGCGCCGTTCCGGCGGGCTCGCCGAGCACGCGCTCAGTCCCACCGCCATGGCGATCGAAAGCCCGCCAGCAGCCGTCCTCAGTGCCGGCCCCATGTCGACGGTCTCCCTTCTCGCTGCCCGCCCGGGGCGTTCGGGCAACCAGCCCTGAGGCGCATGCTAGATCCGAGGTCCGCCCCCGTTCGCCGTTCGTCCTCTGTCGGCTCCGGCAGTAGCCTCGGCGCGATGGCAGCTGGCCCCCCTGCGGCGAATGCGGCGAACACGGGACTTCCGGGCACGGTGGACGGCGCGCTGGACGTTCGAGACGCGTCGTGGGCAGCGGTGCGCCCGGTGCGCGTCGCCCTGCTCGGCCACGGCCACGTCGGCTCGGCCGTCGCCGAGCTGCTGAGCACGCGCGCCGAGGAGATCGCGACGCGCACCGGGGTCCGCTTCGAGCTCGCCGGCATCGCCGTCCACGACCTGCACCGGTCCCGGCGTGCGGCTCACGACGTCGATGCGCGCCTTTTCACCGACGACGCGAAGGCGCTGGTCGAGCGGCCGGACGTCGACGTGGTGGTCGAGCTCATCGGGGGCCTCGACCCGGCACGCGCCCTGGTCGAGGCCGCGCTGCGCGCCGGCAAGCCGGTAGTGAGCGCGAACAAGGTGCTCCTGGCGCAGGCTGGCGCGGAGCTTTCCGAGATCGCGTCGGCCAACGGCGTCGACCTGCTGTACGAGGCGGCGGTGGCAGGGGCCATTCCCGTGATCCGGCCACTGCGCGAGTCGCTCGCGGGCGAGCGGGTCCTGCGAGTGATGGGGATCGTCAACGGCACGACCAACTACATCCTCACCCGCATGGCCGACGACGGCATGGACTACGCCGACGCGCTGGCAGAGGCCCAGCAGCTCGGCCTCGCAGAACGCGACCCCTCCGCGGACGTCACAGGAGACGATGCTGCGGCCAAGGCGGCGATCCTGGCAGGCCTCGCGTTCGGCAGCGACGTCCTCGGGACTACCGTGCCGCGCGAGGGGATCACCGGCATCAGCTCGCTCGACGTCGCGTACGCCGCTCGGCTCGGGTACGTCGTCAAGCTGCTCGCGATCGCGGAGCTTGTCGACGGCGGACCTGACGTGTCGGTGCGCGTCTACCCCGCGATGGTGCCGGCCAGCCATCCGCTGGCCTCCGTGCGCGGGGCGTTCAACGCGGTCTTCGTCGAGGGCGAGGCCGCCGGCGAGCTGATGCTCTACGGTCGAGGGGCCGGAGGGGCACCCACGGCGAGCGCGGTGCTCGGGGACCTGATCGACGCCGCGCGCAACCTCATCGCGGGCGCCCACGCCCCCCCGCCTCGCCGGAGCCCGACGACCGTGCGGTCAGTCGACGAGCTGCGGTCCGCCTTCTACATCAGCCTCGACGTGGTCGACCGCCCCGGCGTTCTCGCAGAGGTCGCGGCAGCGTTCGGCGCCCATGGCGTCTCGATCCGGGCGATGGAACAGGACGGGCTCGGCACCGGCGCTCGTCTCGTGTTCCTCACGCACACGGCGAGGGAGGGCGACCTTCGGGCGACGCTCGACGCGCTCGACGCGCTCGAGACCGTGGTGCGCGTGGGGAGCGTGCTGCACGTCACCGGCGACGGCGACGCGCCCGTGCGGGTGCGCGACGCGCCTGCGGGGAGCCACTGACATGCCCGTGGCGGCTGCGTGGCGGGGGGCGATCGAGGAGTACCGCGAGCTGCTCCCCGTGGACGACGACACTCCGGTGGTGACCCTTCTCGAGGGCGGGACGCCGCTCGTGCCCGCGCCGAAGCTCTCGGCCCGCGTCGGCGCATCGGTGTGGCTGAAGATCGAGGGCTCGAACCCGACCGGCTCCTTCAAGGACCGGGGGATGACCCTCGCGATCTCCAAGGCGGTCGAGGAGGGCGCGAAGGCCGTGGTGTGCGCATCGACGGGGAACACCTCTGCGTCCGCCGCGGCGTATGCAGCTCGGGTCGGGCTCGAGTGCGTGGTGCTCATCCCAGAGGGCTACATCGCCCTCGGCAAGCTCGCGCAGGCTCTTGTGCACGGCGCACGGGTGCTGCAGGTACGCGGCAACTTCGACGACGCGCTCCGGATCGTGCGGGAGCTGCCGAAACGAGCTCCCGTCACCGTGGTGAACTCGGTGAACCCGTTCCGGCTCGAGGGGCAGAAGACGGCGGCGTTCGAGATCGTCGACGTGCTCGGGCGCGCTCCGGACGTGCAGTGCATGCCGGTGGGGAACGCCGGCAACATCACGGCGTACTGGCGCGGGTACCTCCAGTACAAGCAGACCGGCCGCTCGCAGAACCTGCCCCGGCTGCTCGGCTTCCAGGCAGAGGGTGCCGCGCCGATCGTCCTCGGCCACCCCGTCGAGCACCCCGAGACCGTGGCGACGGCGATCCGCATCGGCAACCCGGCGAGCTGGTACCCGGCGACGGCGGCGGTCGCGGAGTCGGGCGGCGCGATCAGCGCGGTGAGCGACGCGGAGATCCTCGACGCCTACCGGCTGCTCGCTCGGGAAGAGGCGGTCTTCTGCGAAGCGGCTTCCGCGGCCGCGGTGGCGGGGCTCCTGCGCAGCGACGTCTCGCCAGGGTCGACGGTGGTGTGCGTGCTCACCGGTCACGGGCTGAAGGATCCCGACCTCGCCATCAGCCAGATCTCCGTTCCCCCGGTCGTCGAGGCCGACCTCGACGCCGTGGTCCAAGAGCTCGGGCTCTGACCGTCCTCTGGCGGTCGAGCCCCCGGCCTCCCGGCCTCCCGGCCCCCGGCCTCCCGGCCTCGCGGCCGTTCGAGGCGCCCATGCCGTCCGAGCCGCCTGAGTCGGGGAATGCCCCGACCGGGCAGGGTGTTG
Source organism: Actinomycetes bacterium (assembly GCA_021844425.1). GTDB lineage: Bacteria > Actinomycetota > Acidimicrobiia > Acidimicrobiales > RAAP-2 > JAJYVT01. The sequence continues at coordinate 52,620 of JAKBTL010000055.1, forward strand.
AGGTGGTCGGGTGATCGGAGGGCTCGAGGTGGTGCGTCACCCGCTGGCACGTGGCAAGTGCCGGATTGTTGCCGCGACCGGAGTCAACCGCTACGATGGCTTCATCCCACCGGGCAACGGCGCACTGGTCGCTGGGCCCGAGGCCGGTCCAGATCCGTGGCGCCACCGGTGGTACGCGGGAGCAGGCCTGCGACGCTTGTCCTTCGCCCGTGTTCCGTCCTCGCGCGGCGTGGCCTCCCCACGGTCGGCGCGACCCATCATGAGATAGGAGACCGATGACTGCGGGACAGCAGCTCGAACGGTCAGTGCTCGAATCCAAGGAGCGAGAGGAGCTCCACGCGATCGCACAGGCGATGTCGCTCAAGACGACGTCGCGCACGAAGAAGGCCGACATCATCGACCGTATCCTCGAGGCGGCCGGCGTGACCGCGCCGCCCGACACGTCGACCAACGGCGGCAACGGGCACCGTGCCGCAGCGCCAGGGCCGGCTCCTTCCTCGGCGAACGGCTCGGCCCATCGCGACGCGGAGCTCTCGACCGCGACGGCAGAGCCCGAGGCGGCCTCGTCCGCCGGCGGAGCGGAAGCAGACGACCGCGGCGCGAACGGCGGCGTCGCTCCAGCTGACGTGGAGGGCCGTGGCGTAGAGGGCCGTGGCGCAGAGCCCGCTCGAGCCGGCGCAGAGGGCCGTGGCGCAGGCGACAGGTCGAGCATCCAGACCTACGAACCCGGTCCGGGGAACGGCCCCGCGTCCCGGCAGGGCCAGCGCCAACAGGGGCGTCACCCCCAGGCCGGCGGCATCGAGCCCGGGAACCGCAGGAACCGCCGCCGGCGAGGTCGTGAGCGAGGTACGGGCGGCGAGCGCGACCTGCAGGGATCCGCAGGCCAGGAGGCGCCGTACCAAGGGGAGCTCATCGAGGTGCGCGGGCTCCTCGACCTGCGCGACGAAGGCTACGGCTTCCTGCGCTGCGATGGCTACCTGCCGTCGCCGAAGGACGTGTACGTCTCGATCAGCCAGGCGCGCCGTTTCGCCCTGCGCAAGGGAGACCACGTCGAGGGCGCCTGCCGACCGGCGTCGAGCAATGAGAAGTACCCCGCATTGCTGCGTATCGACAAGGTGTCGGGTATGGACCCAGAGGCCGCTCGGCAGCGGCCGCGCTTCGAGGACCTCACGCCCTTGTTCCCCGACGAGCGGCTCACGCTCGAGGTTCCAGGGGTGAAAGACGACGTGACGGCGCGGATCGTGGACCTGCTCGCTCCGATCGGCAAGGGCCAGCGCGGGCTGATCGTGTCGCCGCCCAAGGCGGGCAAGACGACGGTCATGAAGCAGATCGCGCACTCCATCGAAGCCAACAACCCCGAGGTGCATCTCATGGTCCTGCTCGTCGACGAGCGGCCCGAAGAGGTGACCGACATGCGGCGCTCGGTGAAGGGCGAGGTGGTCGCCTCGACGTTCGACCGTCCCTCGGAAGAGCACACCGCCGTCGCAGAGCTCGCCATCGAGCGGGCGAAGCGCCTCGTCGAGCAGGGTCGTGACGTGGTCATCATCCTCGACGGCATCACCCGGCTCGCCCGCGCGTACAACCTCGCGCAGCCCGCGACCGGCCGGATCATGTCCGGCGGCGTGGACTCCGGGGCGCTCTATCCGCCGAAGAAGTTCTTCGGCGCCGCGCGCAACATCGAAGAGGGCGGCTCGCTCACGATCCTCGCGACCGCGCTCGTCGAGACCGGCTCGAAGATGGACGAGGTCATCTTCGAGGAGTTCAAGGGCACCGGGAACATGGAGCTGCGACTCGACCGGCGACTCGCAGAGCGTCGTCTGTACCCGTCGATCGACGTCAACGCCAGCTCGACCCGCCACGAGGAGCTGCTCTTCGACCGCGGCCAGCTCCAGCAGGTGTGGAAGCTCCGTCGGGTGCTCAATGCCCTGGCGAGCGAGGGCAACGCCGCCGCCGGGCTCGAGCTGCTCATGGACAAGCTGCGGACGACCAAGAGCAACGACGAATTCCTCGCAGAGATCGCGAAGGGCCCGACCCCTGGCGGCTGATCCCGAGACGGGCACGACCACTGACCACGGGTCGCCGGCGCACGGCGACGGCCGACCCCAGAACGCGAAAGCAAGGCACCACCATGAAGGCAGGTATCCACCCCACCTACGACGAGGCGACGGTCCACTGCTCGTGCGGGAACACGTTCACGACCCGCTCGACCAAGCCCGACCTGCACGTCGAGCTGTGCAACGAGTGCCATCCGTTCTTCACCGGCAAGCAGAAGCTCGTCGACTCCGGCGGGCGCGTCGAGCGGTTCCAGCGCCGCTACGGCCGCCGGACGGCGAACCGACCTCCGGCGAAGAGCTGAGCCAGCTCCCGCGCCCAGTCGGGTCGAGGTCCGATGGCCGCTGAGCCGCCAAGCGTGGCGGCGAGCCCCCCCCTCGACGCTCGCCTGGACGCGCTCACCCAGGAGCTCGCCGGCATCGAGATTCAGCTCGCCGACCCGACGATCGCCGGCGACCCCGCGCGCCTGCGCGACCTCTCCCGACGTCACAAGGAGCTCGGCGAGGTCGTCTCGGCGTGGCTCGAGCTCCGCTCGGCGCGCGCGGATCTCGACGCCGCCCGCCAGCTGCTCGACGAGTCCACGGGAGAAGAGCGCGAGGCGGCCCTCGAGGAGGTGGAAGGGGCGGAGGCGCGGCTCGCCTCCCTCGGCGCGCAGCTGAGCATCCTCTTGCTCCCGAAGGACCCGAACGACGGGCGCAACGTGATCATGGAGATCCGCGGGGCAGAGGGCGGCGAGGAGGCGAACCTCTTCGCCCGGGACCTGCTCGACATGTACCTGCGCTACGCGGCGCGCCGGGGCTGGCACGTCGAGGTGCTCTCGTCGAGCCCTTCGGAGCGCGACGGGATCAACGAGGCGGTCCTGCTCGTGAAAGGCGCGGACGCCTGGGCGCGCTTGGAGCACGAGGCGGGGCCCCACCGGGTCCAGCGCGTGCCGGTCACCGAGTCCAAGGGGCGGATCCACACCTCCTCGGCGACCGTCACCGTGCTCCCCGAGGCCGACGAGGTCGACGTGCAGATCGACCCTTCGGACCTGAAGGTCGACGTCTACCGATCGACGGGCCCTGGCGGCCAGTCGGTGAACACCACCGACTCGGCGGTGCGGATCACGCACCTGCCGACGGGCATCGTCGTGTCGATGCAGGACGAGAAGAGCCAGATTCAGAACCGCGCGAAAGCGATGACGGTCCTGCGCGCCCGGCTGCTGCGCGTCGAGCAGGAACGCCGTGCCCTTGAGCTCGCCGTGCAGCGCAAGAGCCAGGTCGGCGGCGGGGGGCGGTCGGAGAAGGTGCGGACGTACAACTTCCGCGAGAACCGGGTCACCGACCACCGGGTGAACGTCACCCTCTACAAGCTCGACCAGGTGCTCCAAGGCGACTTGGACGAGCTCACCGAGGCGCTCATGGCCGACAAACGAGCCCGGCAGCTGGCAGGCGGGCACGCATGACCTCGCGTGGCGCCCTCCAGGCTGCGCTCGCCAGCCGGCTCGGGTCGGCGAACGAAGCTCGATGGATCCTCGAAGAGGTGCTCGGGGTGGGCGACGGTGCGGGCCGTGAGGCGGACGACCCGGCGGTGCGCAGGCTCTCGGAAATGGTCACGCGGCGGCTCGCAGGAGAGCCGCTCCAGTACCTGCTCGGCGCCTGGGCGTTCCGGACCGTCGAGCTCCTCGTCGACGACCGAGCGCTCATCCCGCGTCCGGAGACCGAACAAGTGGTCGAGGTCGCCCTGGCCGAGGCCCGTCGGCAGCTCGCGATCGTGCAGACCCTCGGCGACCCGTTGCTCGCGGTCGACCTCGGCACGGGGAGCGGGGCCATCGCGCTGTCGATCTCGGCCGAGCTCGGCGGGGAGTGCCCGCACCTGCGCGTCGCCGCGACCGACGTCGACTGCTCGGCGCTGCAACTGGCGGAGGCGAACCGCCAGCGGGTGGCAGCCCGCGCCCCCCACGTCCTCGCCCAGGTCGAGCTTCGCACCGGTTCGTGGTTCGACGCGCTGGCACCCGAGTGGAGAGGGCGGGTGCGCCTCGTCGTCTCCAATCCTCCTTACGTGAGCGCGGACGAGTGGCCGACCCTCGATCCAGAGGTCCGACGGGAGCCCTACGGAGCGCTCGTGGCGGCTGCAGGCTCGGACGGCACGCCTGGGCTCGCCGGAGTCGAGGCCGTGCTCGGCTCGGCGCGCGGGTGGCTCGTCCCCGGAGGGGCGGCGGTCGTCGAGATCGCTCCGCACCAAGCCGCTTCCGCGCGTGAGCTCGCGAGCAGGGCCGGGTACCGCCACGTGCGCGTCGAGCCGGACCTTGCGGGCAGGCCACGCGTGGTGGTCGCCCGGCGGTGACCGGGGTCGGCGCCCCGCCGGTGCTCGACGCGGCAGACGCCTCTTCGCTCGATGCCGCGCTCGACGCCCTCGAAGATGGCTTGGTCGTCAGCGTCCCGACTGACACGGTCTACGGGCTCGCGGCGCGCATCGACCGACCGGCGGGCATGGCGTCGATCTTCTCCGCGAAGGGCCGCCCGCCCGGGCTCGCGTTACCGGTGCTCGTCGGGCGATGGCGCCAGGCGAGGACGGTCGCGGCCAGCTGGCCGCGCTCGGCGTCCATGCTCGCGGCCCGCTTCTGGCCGGGCGCCCTCACCGTCGTGGTGCCTGTCGACCCTGCGCTCGGCACGCACCTCGGCGGCGACGGGAAGAGCGTCGGCCTGCGCCTTCCTCGCCAGAAATTCGTCCAGGCGCTCTGCCGCCGTGCCGGGCCGCTCGCCACGACGAGCGCCAACGTGCACGGCGCCCCGCCGTGCACGACCGCCGAGGAGGTGCGTGGGACGTTCGGCGCGCCAGACGTGGCGCTGGTGATCGACGGGGGCACGTGCGACGGAGAACCCTCGACCGTCGCGGACTGCACGGTCTCACCACCGTCGTGCTTGCGTGAGGGCGCCATCGCCTGGTCGTGGATCGAGGCGTCGCTCCGCTGACCAGCCTGTGCCCGGGCGCTGGCGCCCCCCGGTGGGCCCGCGTGGCGACGCCGATCGGGGGCGCCGACCCGGGACGCCGACCGGGGACGCCGACCGGGGTGCCGATAGAGTGGCCGCATGTCGACGATCGCGGGCACTGGTTCCCTTCGCCCGTGGTGCCCTTCGGCCCCTTCGCCGGGCGGCCGGCCGTGAACCGCGCCTCGCCCTTCGGCGCGTGGCTCGGCGGCGACCCCGAGCTGGCCCGGCTCCTCGGCGAGGAGATGGAGCGCCAGTCGACGACCCTCCAGCTGATCGCGTCGGAGAACTTCACCTCC
>JAKBTL010000126.1 GCA_021844425.1 Actinomycetes bacterium
GGTCCAGAGCCTCTCGTCGAGCTCGCTGGCCGGCACCCTCGTCACCCTGAGCGCGGTGCTCATGCTCTTGGCGGCGTTCGGATGCCTCGGCTCGAAATTGTTCAACCGTTACGTCATCTACTACGGGTTCCAATCGATCATGCTGTCCTTCGCCGCCGCCGCCGTCGCCTATCACTACGCCAGCGGCGAGCTATGGGCGCTCGCCGCCGTCACCCTGGTGATCAAGGGCATCGCCATTCCCATCGCGACGCGCCGGCTCCTGCTCCAGCGCCTGGACCTGCGCCGTGACGTCGCCGTGTCGACGGGACTGTCGACGTCGCTCATCATCGGCGCCGTTCTGACCGGGTTCTCGTTCCTCGTGATCCAGCCCCAGGACCTCCCCCACGGCGCCATCTCGTCCTCGGCCGTCCCGCTCTCCACGGCGCTCGTGCTCCTCGGTGCTCTGTGCATGGTGGTGCGACGGCACACGATCGCGCAGCTCATCGGGTGGCTCATCACGGAGAACGGCGTTTTCCTCGGGGCGATCACCCTGGCGTCGACGTTCCCCTTCATCGTCGAGGCGGGGATCTTCCTCGACCTCGTGGCGGCGGTCCTCATCATGGTCGTGTACGTCTCGGGCATCACCCGCCGACTAGCAGAAGCCACCGCCGCCGAGCTGCGCGAGCTACGGGGATGACGCGAGCCGGCGGGACGGTGCGGCCGGTGGCCGGGTGCATGGGGGGAACCCAATGATCGCCGACGTCGTGCTCGTCGTGGTGCTCCCGCTGCTGGGCGGTCTCGCGGCCCTGGCTGGGGCGCGCTCCCGGGCGGCGGGGTCGGCCGCCATCCTCGGCGGGGTCGGCTCTTTCACCGCCGCCGTCGTCCTGGCCGCCCACATCGGTGGCCTTCACCATGTCGAGGCGTGGAGCGGCTTCCTCTACGTGGACGCGATGGGGGCGTACTTCACCGTCGTGGTGTCCTTCATCGTCGTGCTGGCGAGCTTCGGCTCCGCCGCGTACTTGGCGGCGGAAGAAGCGCGAGGCGAGTTGAGCGGCTTCCAGGTCCGCTTGTACTTCGGCTTCTTCTCGTTGTTCGCATCGGGGATGCTGGCCGTGTTCATGACCGGCAACTTGGGGCTGCTCTGGGTCCTCATCGAGACGAGCACGCTGGCGAGCGTCGTCTTGGTGGGCCTCGAGGGCAAGGCCCGGTCGCTCGAAGCAGCCTGGAAGTACGTGATCATCAGCTCCTTCGGCGTGACCATCGCCCTCGTCGCCACCCTGTTCCTCTTCTTCGCCGCCAGCGGGGTGCACCTAACCTCCGTTCAGCGGCTCACCTGGTACTACCTCCTGGCGCACGGCCACGCGCTCGCGCCGGCGAGCATGCGCCTGGCGTTCCTGCTGGCGGTGGTCGGCTACGGCACCAAGGTCGGCTTGGCGCCGATGCAGACGTGGCTGCCCGACGCGCACTCCGAGGCGCCCAGCCCGGCGAGCGCCATGCTGTCGGCGGCGCTGCTCAACACCGGGATGTATGCCATCATCCGCTTTCGGGCGATCGCCATCCCCGCCCTCGGTGCGAACTTCCCCGACACGGTGCTCTTGTTCTTTGGATTCCTCTCGGTCTTCGTCGGCGTGATGTTCCTCGTCAACGCCAGGAACTACAAGCGGATGTTCGCCTACTCCTCCGTCGAGCACATGGGCATCATCGCCGTCGCCCTGGGGTTCGGAGGGACGCTCGGGCTGTACGGGGCGCTGCTGCAGATCCTGGCCCATGCGCTCGGCAAGGCCGTGCTGTTCCTCTCTAGCGGCCATCTCGTGCTCGGCTACCGCACGCGGGAGGTCTCCAAGGTGCGCGGCGCGCTCAGTGCCATGCCGTTCGCCGCCGGGGTGCTCTTGCTCGCATCGCTGGGTGTGGCCGGCTCACCACCCTTCGGGATCTTCCTGAGCGAGCTTACGATCGTGAGAGCCGGCTTCACCAACGTCAATTGGTTCCTGCCCGCCCTGTTGCTCCTGCTGCTCGTGATCGGGTTCATCTCCTTGCTCAACGGCACCATCGGCATGGTGTCAGGTGAGCGCCCGACGGTGGAGGTGCTCCAGCCCTACCCGGGTCGCTCCCAGCGCCTGCTCGCGTCGGTGCCGCTGGTGGGGGGACTCGGAGCGCTGGCGCTGCTCGGGCTGTGGATCCCCGGAGGTCTGCACGGACTGCTCATGCAGTCCATCCGGGCGGTCTCGTGAGCGAGGACACGACGGCCAGAGCCGAGCATCCGATGGCCGGCACCTCGAGCCTTCTCCTCGACCGTACGGACGTCGAGCTGCACGTGCGCGCCATGGCGCAGACGCCGGGCGTGCGATTCGCTGACTTCTTCGGTTCCATCGAGGACGGGGAGCTCATGATCCGGTTGGTCTGGGGGCTGGACCGCGAGCAGGAGTTCCGGATCGTCAGGTGGCCCGCCCGGGGCACCGGCTACCCACCGCTCTCGGAGGTGGCACCTGCCGCCTTCGTCGAAGAGTGCGAGATCTACGAGCAGTTCGGCGTGAGCCCGGGAAAGGGCAGGGCGCTCAATCGGCTCGTCATCCCTCCCCGTGCCGAGCACTCCTTCCCCCGGCTCGGCGAGGCTCCGCCGCATGACCGCCCCCTTCCTCACGCCCCCCACTACGTCTCGGGCGAAGCCTTCGAGTTCCCCTTCGGACCGGTACGCGGCGTCGGCCAGGAGTCGATGTACATGGGGCTCGTCACGAGCGGCGAGGAGCTCATCGACCTCTACCTGCTGCAATGGCACAAGCACCGCGGCATCGAGCGGCGCCTGGGCGGCGAGGAGGTCGCCCGAGCGCTCTTCGTGGTCGAGCGAACCGAAGGCCTCTCGGCAGTCGGCAACGGCTGGGCCTTCTGCCGGGCGGTGGAGGCGATCGCCGAGGTCGTTCCGCACCCGGCCGTCGAACGCAGCCGGGGGGTCGCGCTCGAGCTCGAGCGCCTTTACAACCATGCGGCCGCGATCGCTGCGCTCTGTCAGTCGACGGGCCTCGTGGTGGGCCAGGCTCAGGCGGAGATGGTCCTCGAGCAGCTCCTCCGGCTCAACGCGTCGGTCTTCGGCCACCGCTACCTCTTCGGGGTGCTCGCTCCTGGAGGGACGAGTCGAGCGGCCGACGTCGACGCTCTCGTGACCCTGCTGCCCCCGATCATGGACTCCCTGCGGCGCCTGGTCGACGCACTGTGGTCGACCAACTCGTTCCTCGACCGGTTGGAGTCCTGTGGCGTCGTGACCCCAGCTGACGCGGCGCGCCTGGGCCTCGTCGGCCCGGTCGCCCGGGCGTCGGGGCAGGACATCGACACCAGGAGGGACCATGCCTTCGGGCCGTACGGCGACCTCGCCGTGAAGGTGCCGGTGAGAGCGACCGGCGACGTGATGGCCCGGATGAGCGTGATGGTCGCCGAAATGGAGGAGTCCGCCCGCCTGACGCTGGACCTCGCCGGCGCCGGCCTCGGTGCCGGGACGGTCGAGGTCCCTCCGGCCACGGGGAGCGCGCTCGGGTGGTGCGAGTCCCCTCGGGGCGAGTCGCTCCTGTGGGTGGACCTCGATGCCGGGCGGATCCGACGCGCCCGGGTCCGTCCCGGGTCCGTCCGCAATTGGCGGTCGTTCGATGACGCGGCCCGCTCGCGCAACGTCTTCACCGACATACCGATCATCGAAGCCAGCTTCTGGCTCACGGTCGCGGGGCTGGCGCGCTGATGGCCGTCTGGTTCCTTCGCGGGATCCGACGGGGTGTGGTGACGACGCGCTACCCCGCCGAGGCAGAGCCCTCGGCGCGCTTGCTCCCGACGCCTCCGGCATTCGACCCCCGTCGGCTCACCGGCGCCCTGGTCGACGCGCTCGTGGGTGCTTGCCCGTCGGGCGCGCTGACGAGGGATGGCGCCTTCCTCGTGCTCGATATCGGAGCCTGCAGCGCGTGCGGTCGCTGCATCGCCGCCGCCCGCGGGGCGGCACGGCAGAGCGGCCGCTTCGAGCTCGCCGCCACCCAGCGCGTGCACCTCGTGAAGCGGATCCCCATTGCGGGGGACCAGCGGTGACCCCCGAGCCGGAGGAGGAGCGCGTCGCGGCGAGATTGCGGGACGCCACGCACCGGCTGTTCGGACGAAGCCTGCACATCCGCACCGTCGACACCGGGTCCTGTGCGGTCTGCGAGTCCGAGATCCGTCTCCTCACGGCGCCGCACTACGACCTGCACCGCCTCGGTCTGTTCTTCACTCCCTCTCCCCGCCATGCCGACCTCCTCCTCGTCACCGGTCCGGCCATCCGGGCGTTCGACCGGGCGCTCGAGAAGACGTACGACGCCATGCCGCCGCCCAAGCTCGTGGTGGCGGTCGGTGCATGTCCCTTGGGAGGCGTCTACCAGGAGGACGAATTCGTGCACGGGCAGCTCGAACGCGTCCTGCCGGTCGACGTCTTCGTACCCGGATGCCCTCCCAGCCCTCTCGCACTGCTCCAAGGTCTGCTGGTAGCGGTAGGCCGGCTCGCCGAGAAGGTCGGTGCCGAGAGCTTCACGACCCTCGGCGATGAAGAGGAGTCACGATGACGGCCGATTGGCTCTGGGCTGCCGCCGCCGCGTGGGTCCTTGCGGCGCTCCTCGGGCTCGGCAGCACGAGACGGCCCTGGGTGTGGGCATCGGCCACGAGCTCGGCGGCGGGGGGGCTGGCGGCGCTCGTGGGTGGCGTCATGCTGGCGATGTCGGGGGCCGCGACGAGCACGCTGCGCGCCGCCGGGAGCACGACCGGTTCCCTGGTGCTGCGGGCAACGCCGCTGTCGGCCGCCTTCGTCGTGCTCCTCGGGCTCGTCGCGTTGGCGATCGGGTGCTACGCCCCCCGCTACCACCGCCCCGGGGTGGGCACCGCCGTCTACCTCCTGGTGCTCAATGCAGCCTTGCTGGCCTCTCTCGCCGTGCTGGTCGCCGCGAACGTCACCACGTTCCTCGTCGCATGGGAGTCGATGACGCTGGCGTCGGGGCTGCTCGTCCTCCGCCGGCAACGTGAGCGAGGGGTCGGTGCCGGCGCCTTCTTGTTCCTCGCGCTCGGCGAGATCGGCTTCGCCATGGTGGTGGCCGCCTTCGTCATCATGGCCACCCAGTGCCACAGCCTGGACCTGTTGACGATCGCCGCCCGGGCGGGCTCGGTGCCCCTTGCCTGGCGCAGCACCGCGTTCGTGCTGGCGCTGGTCGGCTTCGGCTTCAAGGCCGGCCTCGTGCCGTTCCACGTCTGGCTGCCCGTCGCCCACCCGCTGGCGCCGGCCGACGGCTCGGCCTTCCTGTCGGGTCTCGTCGTGAAGCTCGGGGTGTACGGGATCGTGCTCTTCGGCTTCGAGCTGCTGGGCCGGGGCCCGTCGTGGTGGGGGCTGGTCGCCATGGGCCTGGGCGCCCTGTCGGCGTTGATCGGCATCCTCTACGGGGTGCTCGAGCCGGACCTGAAGCGGTTCCTCGCCTTCTCGACCGTCGAGAACGTGGGAGTGATCGTGACCGCTGCAGGCGCGGGGATGACCTTCGCCTCCTACGGTCGCCAGACGCTCGGCGCCTTCCTGCTCGCCGTCGCGCTCTACCACGTGGTGAACCACGGAGCGTACAAGACCCTGCTCTTCCTGGAGGCGGGCGTGATCGAGCACGCGGCGGGCACCCGTGACCTCAACCGGCTCGGCGGGCTGGTCCACCGGATGCCGGCCACGAGCGTGATCACCCTCATCGGCACCCTGGGGATCGCCGCCCTACCGCCGCTCAACGGCTTCGTCAGCGAGTGGCTCGTGTTCCAGGGGCTGTTCCAAGGGTTCCGGCTCCCAGGACACCTCCCCGGCGCCCTCATCGTCCTGGCAGCCGCCACCCTGGCGCTCACCGCCGGGATCGCGGTCATGGCCTTCGCCCGCACCTTCGGGGTCGGGTTCCTCGGCATGGCGCGTAGCCCCGAGGCGGGGCGCGCCAGCGAAGCCGGCCAGCCGGTCGTGGGCCCCGGCATCCTCGCCGTGGCCTGCATGGCGCTCGGCGTGGGCGCCCCGGCGGTGCTGGTGGCGCTCGACCACGTCGTGCGCTCGGTCACCGGCGTCCAGCTGCACCGCGTGCTCCTGTTGCCCAACCTCACCATCATCCCGGCCCACACGGACTTCTCCGCCTTCTCGCCCACGTACCTGGCGGTCTTCCTGGTCGCCGTGCTCGCCGTGCCCATCGCCATCTACCTGGCCGGCCGGTCACGAGGCGACGTCACCAAGGTCCCGGTCTGGGACGGCGGCATCGTCTCGTTCCGGTCACGGATGCAGTACACGAGCACGACCTTCGCCAACCCGATGCGCGTGACCTTCGACCGCTTCTACCGGCCCAACGTCAAGGTCGACCGGGCATCGGAGGACCCTGCGGGGAGCTCGGGGCCGGTCCACTACCGGGTCGAGGTGCTGCCGGTGTTCGAGCGGTTCCTCTACCAGCCGGTGGTCCGCCTCGTCCGCCGGTTGGCCCGCGTGCTCGAGCCCATCCAATCCGGGGATGTGAACTGGTACCTCCTCTATATTCTCGCCGCTGTCGTTGGCTCCTACTTGGCGGCCGCCCACTAGTCCCAAAACAAGCGTATGACGGCCTCCGGGAGCAGTTGGGCTCCCGAATTGCCTTGACGTATCGGGAGATCAGGCGCGTCGCCTGGTGGCTCGCAAGGCATCCGAGATCGAGGCTCGCTTCGGCGTGCGCCTGGAAGGCCCGCTCGATGAGCTCAACGCCGCACGTCACGTGGCCAACGACGCGGCCTCGACCAAGGCGCCGCCGAGCGGGGAGCGGCTGGAGGAGCTCTTCTCCTTCCTGCGGGACCGGGTTGCCACCGCCCGCAAGTTCGCACCCGCTGGTCGGGACTACGCCTCGTTCCGCACCCTCTATCACGCCGGCCTGCGTGCCGAGGAAGCGTCCTCGCTCGAACTGTGCGACCTGCACTTCGGCCGGGGCCCGTTCGGCCGGCGAGCGCGGTCCACGTCGGCGACCTTGAGGTGACGCAGCTGGGCGAACGAGCCGGATACGGGGCGTGGTGGATCGGCAGAGCGAGGCTACGAGCGACGACGGCGGTCCCGGTTCGCGATGCGGGGTCCCCACGTGCGCGCATTCCCCGCCCTGCCCGCGAGCCAGTCCGGTGCGTCCTGCAAGATCACGCCGTGTGCGTCAGAACCGATCTCAGAACCGACCTGGTGCGCGGCCATGCTTCGAGCGACTTGGATCAACAACTCGTCCACCTTCGCGCGCGCGGCACCATGGAGCACTGACGCGCCGTCGTATGTGACTGCCGCATCTCGGAGCCTTGCGAGGTGCGGCCTGCAAAGGGCACTGCGGGGGTCTCCGGCACGCCGCCGCAGCGTGGCGTCGCCGGCGGCAAGAAACAGCTCCGCGTACGCGCGCTCACGCAACCGTACGGCATTGCATGCCCCGCACCCGTCGTCCGGCCACTCGGTAGACGACCGCTTTCTCGCGAGCCGCCTCGCACAGCCGCGCCACAGTGGCTCCCGAGTGGCGAGTTCACCACGAGCCTGTGACAAGAGGACCTCGAGCACGACACAGAGCCCCAACGTCTTCCCCGAGTCCGCCGCCACCTCGACGAGCAGGCGGACGTGAGCGGCGCAAAGCCCACCGCCCCTCTCCAGGGCCGATCTCACCTTCGCGTCACCAACGTCGTCGAGCAGCCCACCGAGCCACGCGCGCTCGACGCGCTCCACCGCGGTGCAGACGGGACACCCCTCGGACGCTAGATCGTCAAGTGCCTCGATTCGCACGACGTACACGTGCCTATCCCCCGTCCTCCGCCGCTCCGCTCAGCTCCGTCAAGCCCTCCGCCCCGACGCGATCTGGATAACGGTCCATACCATCGGGCTCGGCCGAGGTATCGCAGTCGAGCGCCCCGATCCCTCGGTGGACGTCCACAGCGACACATAGAGCGCGACGACAGCCGGGAACCACCTGGCGGACATCACACCGCGAGGTCTCGACGAGCATACCGCCCGACCCTGTCCACGGTGTCGCTCACTCATTCGCGCTCCGAAGCGGCCTGAAGCCACCGATACGCTCGTAGAGGTCGGGCGCAAAGCTCGTCGAGAGTGGGGCTCCCTCTAGCACCTTGAACGTCCTCTCACCGTCGTCGCGGCGCTCGGCCCGCAGGAACAACGCCGGCCCCGCGGTCTCCATGAAGAGGCTCTCCGCAAGGTCGTAGAGGTGGGTCACGAAGAGCAGGCGGACACCCGCTTCCAGGAGCGCCTGCACAATCTCACGCGCGACCTCAGAGCCTTCCCTCACCGCGGTACCAGCGAAGGACTCGTTGAAGAGCACCATCGAGCGGGGGGTAAGCCGCTCCGCGATCGCCCGCATCCGCGACAGCTCCTCATCGAACCTTCCACGCGCCATCGAGGGGACCTCGCCCCGCGTGAAGTGCGTGAACAGGGCGTCGCACAGCGACGCTCGATACCGCGTCGCGCTGGCCTGCATCCCGCACTGCATCATCAGCTGGGCGAGCCCGATTGCGCGTAGGAAAGTCGACTTGCCGCCGGAGTTCGCCCCCGTGATCATCACCAGCTTCCTCCCGTCCGCGTCGACGTCGTTGCCGACCGCGAGCGCCCCGGTGCGAAGCACCAGCGCCGGGTCGTAGACGCCCTCGGCCGAGAGCATCGCGACCGTGCCCACACCGATGGGCTCCGGCGTGCACAGGGGAGCCCCGATCGAGCCGAGGCGTCGCTCGAGGTTCAGGCAGCCCAGGTAGAAAGCGACCTCCGTCCGAAGTTGGGCGAAGAAGTCCAGGATGTGGTCCGTCGACTGTGCGAGCGCGTTCGCCACCAAGTTCAGCCCGCGGTCCTCAAACCTCGCAAGCGCTTCCCGGCCAGCTTCGTCTCGAGGGTGCACTTCGAATGAGAAGGCGCGAGGTGCATGGGCCCCGACCTGACGTTTCCATCCCTTCCGTGCGCCGTTGCGGTCGCTGGTCTGCACGTCGCGGGGCATTCGCAGTACGTACGCCGTCCCCCTGTTCCCCGCGCCGAGCTGTGCGCTCATCCACACGCCGTCCTTGAATCGGAGCCGCGCGAGATGTGCAGTGACCTCAGTGAACCACTGATCGTCGAGCTCCTCCAGAAGCGTGGCAACCAGCCCCATCACTCCCTCTGACGCGATGCGTCCCTCGTAGGCATCGGCGAACGCACGGAGTCGTCTCAGGTGGCCGAGGAGCAGCTCCAGAGCCTCGATGCTGCGCCGAAGCGTGCTCGCCGGGGTGCGCCGCAGTGTGTCGTGGACGCGCTTTTGACCCTTGATCGCGTCGCACGCGAGCTCGTAAAGCTGCCGCGCGGCCTCGGGGTGCGTGCGAAAGTCAGAGAGGACTTCCTGACGGAACCGGACGGTCTGCGGCTCGGTCGCCAAGGAGAGCGTCGCCGAACGCGCCACCTCCCACAGGTGCGGGTTCCCGTCGGCCATCGCCGCCCAGATCGTGGAGAGGTCGAGATCCCTGGCGAGGTCGCGCGCACTGTCCGGGAGGGGCTCTGTCGAGGGGCGTACTCTACTGGCGGAGAAGTCAGTGTCCGGGAACATGAGGTGCACCTTCATCGTGCAAACCTCTCGGCGAGCTGTTCGTAGCTCACGCCGTACTTCCGGGCAATGGCGACCGCATAGGAGCGACCGTCCGCCGGGCGACGCAGCAGCTTGAACGTGCGGATCGAAGGGTCGCCGAGGTCAACCGTGCTCACCATGCTGACAGTCGACGCGTTCAGCGACGCGAGCTCGTCGACGAAGGTGACGTACACACAGACGAGCCCGATCTCGCACGCGCGTTCAATGAGGATGCGACCCAGGAACGTCGCGTCTCGCAGCGTCGTCGACGTGAAGATCTCGTTCACCACGAGCACCGAGTCGGCGGTCGCGGAAAGGAGGATCTCCCGGATCCGCCGGAGGTCGTCCTCGAGCTGTCCGGCTGTCGAATCGAGATCCTCGTCACGGTGGAAGTGGGTGAACATCTGGTCGCACAGACGCAACCTGGCAGCGGCCCCGGGCACAGGGCAGCCGAGCGCGGCAAGATGGTGGAGCTGGCCGAACATCCTGGCAAAAGTGGTCTTCCCTCCCTGGTTGGGACCGGTGACGACGAGGATCCGCTCCTCCCCGGCGAAGGAGAAGTCGTTGGTGACGACGGTCCCGCCTTCGGCGACGAGCTTGCGCGCGAGCACCACGTCGAAAGAGTCGTGCGCCCCGGCCTCTTCCGGACGCGGAACAACCTCGGGGTAGCACATGGGCAGGCCGGCGCTTCTCAGCGGCTGGATCCAGGAGAGGTACGTGAGGTAGAAGGGGACCTCCCGATCGAAGCGGTCCAGCACGGGATCGACGAAGTCCTGCCACTTGGCACGGAACTCCTCAAGCTCCGTGAACTCGGAAGCAAACAGCATCGCGACGCGATCAAGCACTTGTGCCTCCACGTGGTCGAGGCGCTCCCGGTCGCGCACCGGAACCCTGTAGTCGCGCGCCAGGCCCTGACGGAACCGTGCAAACGTCCACTGGAGCTCGGCGCTGTAGTCCGGCTCGCCACCACATTCGGTCACCGTGATGCTCAAGCCACGCACGTGCACGCAGTAGCGAACGGATGCCAACCTCTCCCGCACGTATGCACAGTCCGACCGCAGCTCACCGAAGCGCTGTGAGGCCGCAAGTTCTGCAACGTACCAGGCAAGTGCACGCATAGCACGAGACCTGGTGTCGGCTGCAACCAACGCCTCGGCAAGCGTGTCGACCGCTTGGAGATAGCTCCAGGCGGCGTCCAGATGCCATCGACCGGTCTCAGATGGATGCGAAAGGTCTGACGTGCTGGCGAGCAGCCCACGGACAACACGCATGGCGTCTGCGAACCCTGACACCGCGTCGAGCACGTCCCGTCGCTCGAGGTCGGAGAAGACCTCCTGCCGATAGCGCACCTCGTCCTGGTCGGACAGGCGGCGGTAGTAGACGGGACGAATGTCCCACCCGTCGAGCTGGTCGAGCCCGGCGACCGCCCCTTCGACGACCTGGTCCAGGTTCAGATCGGAGAAGTATGAGGGCGCGGAGCAGCCGAGGTCCGCATCGCCAGGAATCGCGAGCCACAGGACGCTCGGCACCGACATGGTCAACATCGCGACTGTCGTGGTGTGCCCAGTCGGGACGTGCCCTGTCGGGAACGGCGGATCAGACGGGTGCTGGTCTTGCGGCGTCCGGCGGTATCCGACACGCGTTCCGTTGCGCGGCGACGATGCCGGAATCCTTGGACGGGTAGCTCTCGCCACGCTGTCCTCCTGTCGGTGTCACGTCATGACAGGAGCCATCAGCCTCGGGGCGCTCAACGGCGAGCTCCATCGCCGCCTTGAGCTTACGCCGTAGAGGGCGGCCGGCGCCCCGGCTCGCCCGGCGCCGGGTTGCCCACGTTCCGGCCGGTTCCTCGCCTGTGGCAAAGTCGGACCCTTTGGAAGTCCTGGCCAAGAAGGTCTCGGGACAGCTGCCTGGAGCTGGCCGTATCCGCTGGTAGTGTGTAGACGGCGATGGAGCTCGCCCTTCTGCCGGCAGGCTGATGGCTCCTGCACCGACTCTGTGTGACAGGAGGGCCGAACATGGGCAGGGCGAACCATGGCGATGACGGGGCACATCGCCTCTACTTGGCGCGTCACGGCAGGACCGCGCTCAATGCGAGCGGTCAGCTCCGGGGACGTCTGGACCCCGATCTCGACGACGTCGGACGCGTCGAGGCACTGTTGCTCGGCGACGCCCTCGCGAGGTCGGACGTAACCGTTGTGCGGAGCAGCCCACTCTGCAGGGCCCTCCAGACCGCTCAGGCCATCGCCTCTTGCTTCGGCGTTGCCGTTCGAACCGACCCGAGGCTCGCTGATCGGGACTATGGTCGCTGGGCCGGGTGGACCATCGAGGAGATCGAGGCAGAATGGGGCTCAGTCGACGACGCCCCTGGCGTGGAGCCGACCGCCGAGGTCCGCGCCCGAGCCCTGGAGGTCTTGGACGACATCCGGCGCACAGATCGCTCGCCATCCGTGGCAGTGAGCCATGACGCGGTGAATCGCGCGGTCCTCTGCGCGCTTGAACCGACGCTGTGCCCGGCGAACCGCATCACTCAACCCACCGGATGCGTCAACATCATCGATTGGCACGACGGGTCTTGGTCGGTGACTGCGACTGGCCTCCTTCCACGAGACGCGAAGACGTGGGCCGCGTCGACGCGAGGCGAGCACGCGGTGGTGAGACCATGACCGGCGACCGCCTTTTCGGTGACCAAGAAGACGGCCAGAGAGCCTTGCGCCTGAGGTGCGACGACGACGGAGCACTCGTCCCACTTCGGTGCTCCGTACTGTTCTTCCGTAACGACTCGCTCCTTGTCTGCAGACGCACCGACATGGACGACATCTGGGTGCTGCCGGGCGGCACGCCGCGCGCAGGCGAGTCCAGTGCAGCCGCTGCGCGCCGAGAAGTCCTTGAGGAGACCGGGCTCGACATCGCCGCCGAGAGGGTCGCATTCGTGCTCGAGACCTCGGACTGGGAGCGGACACATCACCTGATCGAGATCGTCTTTCTCGCGTCCGAACGCGACAGGTCAGCGCTTCCGCAGCGCCTTGAGGAGCACCTGGAGCCCACCTTTGTGTCCCTCGACGCACTCGCCACGCTGAGACTTCGCCCACCGTCGATCACCGGGTACATCCGCGGCTTCGTCCGGTCGCACGAGCCGACGGCAGCGTACCTCGGGAACCTATGGCGGCCAGAGAACAACGCACCAAGGGAGGGAATCATCGACAGCTGAACCAGGACCTCTCGGCCGATAGGAACGGGGGAACGGGTCCGAACTATCATTGACACAGGTGATGGAGTTCGCCTTTTCGCCGTACGGCTGATGACTCCTAGGGGAAGTGAGACGTCACACCGCTAGGAGGTAGCCGTGATGGTGACTTTCCGACGCATCCTCGTCGGATGGGACGGTTCGGACTCTGCCGAAGCCGCGCTGCGAATGGCGACTTCGTACGCCGACGCCATAGGGTCGGAGATCGCAGCGCTGGCTGTCTTTGATGGGCGCAATGGCGCAACGCCCGAAAGCGACACCGTCGAAGCAGGGCCGGAGTACGTGAGGGTCACCTCGCGGTTCCACGCCCGGTTCGGAGACGGGCGTGTTGCTTTCCGCGCGATTGCGAGCAGGGCGAACCCTGGTCGGGTTCTCGCTGAGTACGCCGACGACCACGGCTTCGATCTCATTGCCGTCGGCCGCCCAGTGGCTGATGGCAGCGGTGACCACGACCACGCCGTGCAGGCTCTGCGGCGTCACGCGACTGCGACGGTGCTTGCCGTCGCCACAGAACGGACACGAGCGCCCCTATCGGACCGCTAGCCTGGATGTCCACGTGGATGGGTTGAGATAACGGACTGCCGGTTTTCCCGCATCGCTGTTCGGCAGATTGCTTCGTCATGCGTTAGCCGATGGCTGAGCTGATCCACCGTTACCCACGCTGTTAGATGTGGCCAGCTCTTCGAGCAGTTCTCCAAACTGCGTCGACAATACAGCGGTGTAGTTGAACGCCATGGGGATCCACTTGTCCGGGCCGAGCATGTGACATAGTGGAGAGATGTTCAGCAGGGAAGCATCCGAGCTAACTGCTGTCGAGCGAGCGTTCCTGGAGCCGGTCAACGCCACCCACCGCCAGTACGAGGCACTGCGGGCGTACTTCGTCGACAAGGTCCCCTCCAAGGAGGCGGCCGAGCGCTTCGGCTACACCCCGGGAAGCTTCCGGGTGCTGTGCCACGACTTCCGTCGGGACCTCGACCGGGCGTTCTTCTTGCCCGAGGGTCGTCGCGCGGCTGGCATCGAGAAGGCGCCGACCAAGACCGCAAGGCTCTCGGACAAGGTCGTGGCGCTTCGTAAGCAGAACCTGTCGGTCTACGACATCTCAGCAGTGCTCGCCGAGGCGGGCGAGACCCTGTCGCCGCCTTCGATCTGGGGGATCTTGTCCCGAGAGGGCTTCGCCCGTCTTCCCCGGCGGGCCGACGAGGAGCGACCGGGTCGCGTCGGGGTGAGCCCTGGCGTGGTGGCCGACATACGAGCACTCGATCTGTCCCCCCGCCAGTTCCGCACCGAGGTCGGCGGGCTGTTCCTGTTCGTCCCCGTGCTGGCGTCGATCGGCTTCGACGAGCTGATGGACGGCGCGGGTCTTCCCGGATCGAAGATGGTGCCTGCTGGACAAGCGATGCGCTCCCTGCTCGCACTCAAGCTGTTCGGGGCCGCCCGAACCAGCCATGCGATGGCGGCGGTCTTCGACGAGGGGCTCGCGCTGTTCGCCGGGCTGAGCGCGATCCCGAAGCGCTCGTTC
>JAKBTL010000122.1 GCA_021844425.1 Actinomycetes bacterium
CATCCTCGTGCCCTGCGTCTGCTTCCTCGCGCTGTCGGTGTCGCCGAGGCTCTTCGACCAAGGGCCCCAATGGTTCACGATCACCTACCTGAAGACGATCTTCACCGGGACCACGGCTGTCTCGATCGTGAGCTCGCTGTGGGTCAGCGCCTCGGCGGCATTGCTGGGGCTCGTGATCGGCCTCCCGATCGCCTGGCTGGCGGGGCGGACGAGTCTTCCGGGCCGGCGGTTCGTCTCCTTCGGCATGTGGCTCGTGCTCCTGCTGCCCTCGTGGCTGCCCGGGATCGGCTGGGAGCGGCTCGTCGTGAAGGACGGCGTGCTCACACGGTTCGGGCTGGGGTCCGCCTTCGTCACACACGCGATCATGGGACCATTCGGGGTCGTGCTCCTGCTCGGCTTGCGCGCCGTGCCTTTCGCCTACCTCACCATCACCGCGTCGCTCGCCGGCCTCGGCCAGGAGTTCGAGGATGCGGCGCGCGTGCACGGCGCGTCGAGATCTGCCGCGCTTCGGCTCGTCCTTCCGATCCTCGCTCCGGCCATCTGGTCAGCGCTCGCGATCGGGTTCGCGGAGGCGATCAGCGACTTCGGCGTCGCGTACACGCTTGCCTACAACTCGCACTTCTCCCTCGCCACGTACCAGCTCTACGCAGCGATCGGGAACTTCCCGCCGAGCTTCCCCGCGGCGGCCGCGATCGGCCTCGTCCTCGTCGCGTCCGTCGCCTTGCCGCTGGCGCTCCAGGCGAGGGCACTGCGCGGGAGGTCCTACGCCGTGCTCTCGGCGCGAACGCGCCAAGCGGTCCGGCGCCAGCTCTCCACCAAGGGCGCGATCCTCGCCACCGGTTGCGTCGCCCTCTTCTTCGCATTGGCGCTCGGCGCGCCGGCGCTCGGCACGGTGACCGGTTCGCTGCTCGCAGACTTCGGGGCGTCGAACAGGATCACCTTCGCGAACTACTCGGGGGTCCTCCACATCCCTGGCGTGTCCGGGCCCATCTACCGCTCCCTTGTCTACGGTGTCGTCACCGCGTCCATCACGGTCGTCGCGGGGTTCATGGTGGCCCGGCTCCTTTCGCGTCGCCGGACGCGCTCCACGGCCATGCTCGACTTCCTCCTCCTCGCGGCGGTGGCGCTGCCGGGAGTCGTGTTCGCGGCTGGGTACATCTTCGCGTACAACCTTCCCTTCCTGTCGCGCATCGGGGTCGACATCTACCAGACGGTCTGGCTGCTCGTGATCGGTTACATCGCCTCGAGCCTTCCGACGAACGCGCGCGTGCTCGTCGGCCCGGTCTCCCAGGTGCAGTCCTCGCTCCACGATGCGGCCCGCGCGCACGGTGCGGGGCCTGTACGGGCATGGCTCAGCGGGGTGTTGCCTGCCGTGTCGCGTCCGGTCGTCATGGCGTGGCTCTTCACGTTCTGCGGGATCTTCCTCGAGCTGCCGATGTCGCAGCTGCTCTACGCTCCCGGGTCGCCGCCGCTGTCGGTCGCGATCAATCTCAACATCGCGGGGTACCACTTCGGCCTCGGGCTCGCACAAGCGGTCATCGGCGTCGCCATCGCGCTGTGCCTCGTGTGCATCGTGCTCCTCGCCTACCGGCTGCTCGCCCCGAAGGGTTGGCGCAGGATCGGATCGACGGTCCGTGGCTGAGCGTCTCGTCGTCGAAGAGGCGTCGAAGGTCTATCCCGGCGGCAATCACGCGCTGCGCGGACCGAGCTTCACGGTGGACCCAGGGACGTTCATGGTCCTTCTCGGCCCCTCGGGCTCAGGGAAGACGACGCTGCTGCGCTCGCTCGCAGGCATCGAGCGTCTCTCCTCAGGGCGCATCGAGATCGGCACGACCGTCGTCGCGGACGACAAGACCCACCTTCCGCCAGAGCGCCGCGACCTGGCCATGGTCTTCCAGGACTACGCGCTGTGGCCCCACCTGACCGCTCGCGACAACGTCGCGTTCGCCCTTCGGCGCCGCCGGCTCGCCCGCCACGCGGCCCGGATCCGGGCGATGGACATGCTCGAACGGGTAGGACTGGGCCACCTCGGAGACCGGTTCCCGACCCAGCTGTCGGGCGGCGAGCAGCAGCGCGTGGCGCTCGCCCGCGCGTTGGTCGCGGACACGGGACTGCTCTTGTGCGACGAGCCGCTCTCGAACCTCGACGCCGACTTGCGCGAGCGGATGCGCGTCGAGATCTCCTCGCTCGTGCGTGAGGTCGGCGCGACGACGATCTACATCACCCACGACCAACTGGAGGCCTTTGCCCTCGCGGACAAAGTCGGCGTGCTCCAAGACGGCGTGCTCGTCCAGCTCGGGACGCCAGAAGAGATCTTCAGCTCACCGGCGAGCTTGTTCGTCGCGCGGTTCACCGGGCTCTCCGCAGAGCTCGACGTGCGCGTCACGCGAGACGGCGCCGTTCCCGGGCACGTCCAGGTCGACCCGACCGCCTTCTCCGGCGTCCGGCCGATCGAGGCGCGCCTCGCCACAGGCGACGCGAGAGGGCATGGGTCCCTTGCGATCCGACCTACCGCCGTCCGCCTCTGCGACCCCGAGGGAGGTTTCGCCCATCTCGTCGGCCACGTCGCCGATACCGCCTTTCGTGGGCGCCACTACGAGCTTGTTGTGGACCTGCCAGCGGGCCACCGGATCTCGGGAGTCGTGAGCGAGCGACGAGTGCCCCGGGGCACCGTGGTCGGCCTCCAGCTGGAGTCGGCCGGCTGTCTCTTGTTCGGCACGTCGGGCGACTCGCCGGGTGACGCGTTGGGCATCCAGACGCTGCCGGGGAGTCGAGAGATCCTCGGCGACACGACCGCCGCCGGCGAGCTGCACACCCCCGCGCCGAGCGGGCAGTGAGCTCGCGCGCGCCCCGATCATCTGTGTCATCTGTGGAGGTACCTGTGCCACCGTCTGGCCTCACGCCGGTCACCCGGACGACAACCGACGAGCACTGTGTGGCCGACGAGCACCGTGTGGCCGAACGCCACCGTGCCGTGCAAGGCGGAGCGGCGCGGGCAGCGGTGTTCGGCATCAGCGACGGTCTGGTCACCAACGTGTCGCTCATCGTGGGCATGGCCGGAGCACACCCAGCTGCCGCCGTCGTCCGCCTGGCGGGTCTGGCCGGCTTGGCTGCCGGCGCGTGCTCGATGGCCATCGGGGAGTACGTGTCGATGCGAGCCCAGCGCGAGCTGCTCGAGCGCGAGATCGACAAGGAACGTCGCGAGATCCAACGGTTCCCCGAGGCCGAGCACCGCGAGCTCGCCGGCATCTACCAGAGCCGCGGGATCGCAGCCGACCTGGCCCACCAGCTGGCAACTGCGGTCATGAGCGACGAAGACCTCGCCGTCGAGACCCATGCACGCGAAGAGCTCGGCATCGACCGGTCCTCGCTCGGATCGGCCGTCTCGGCCGGAGCGTCGTCGTTCGCCTCGTTCGCGTTGGGGGCTGCCGTGCCACTGGTGCCCTGGCTCGTGACGAGCGGCACGACGGCGGTCGTCGCCACGGTGGTGGCCGCAGGTGTGCTGGCTATCGTCGTCGGCATGGTCTTGGGCATCTTCACCGGGAGGTCTCCGCTGCGCTCGGCACTGCGCCAGCTCGCCCTTTCGGCGGTCGCTGCAGCGATCGCCTTCGGGGTGGGGAGCGCGGCAAGCGGCGCGGGGATCCGATGACCCCCCACTCTGCCCATGCGACGGGGTGCCCTGGGCCCACAGGGTGCGACGAGGGCGCCCGGGCTCATCGACCGGCGCTCGGACGATCAAGGCACTGACCGTTGCACGCGATGCACGTCGCCGTCTTGGTCAAACAGGTGCCCCAGGTGGACGCACTGGAGCTCGGTGGCGACGGGCGGCTTCGGCGCGACGCGGTCGCGCTCGAGATGAACCCGTACTGCCGGAGAGCGGTGAGCCAGGGCGTCGCACTCGCTCGCCAGGTCTCGGGCCGCTGCGTGGTGCTCACCCTCGGTCCGCCCTCGGCTGAAGACGTCCTGCGCGAGGCGATCGCCTCGGGCGCCGACGAGGGTGTCCACGTCGTCGACCCGGTGTTCGCCGGTTCCGATACCCTCGCCACTGCGCGGGCCCTCGCCGCAGCCTTGCGGGCGCTGGGGCCCTTCGACGTGGTCCTCCTCGGCCGCAACTCGGTCGATGCGGACACCGGTCAGGTCGGCCCGCAGATCGCCCAGCTACTCGACCTGCCCTTCGCTGCGTCTGCTCGCCGGATGGAGATCTTCGACGGTTCGCTGGTGCTCGGCTGCGAGGTCGACGACGGGCATAAAGAGCTACGCCTCGTGCTCCCGGCAGTGGTGTCGGTGGCCGAGCGCCTGTGCCAGCCGGCCAAGGCATCGCCGGAGCAGCGTGCCGCCGTGCCTGCCACACGCCTGCGCCGGCTCACCGCGAGCGATCTCGGACCTGGGCCGTGGGGTGGTCCGGCGAGCCCGACCGCGGTCGGTGCGACCCAGGTCCTCGACGTCGCCAGACGTCGCCTGCGACCCCTGGGCTCGACCTGCGAGCAGGTACAAGCCACGGTGGCACTCCTCCAGCGATGGGGTGTGCTCGCTGCCGACGGCATCGGGGACCGCCTGCCGGCTGGTGGACAGGCTCGCATTCCGAGCACCGCGTCGGGCACCGCGTCGAGCACCGCCTCGAGCACGGCGTCGAGCACCGCCTCGAGCACGGCGACGAGCACCGCATCGACTCGTGGCGACGCGCGCACTGAGCGCCAACCCGTCGTTGCCGAGCCCCCGCAGCCCAGCACGGGCCGATCCGTCGTGGTCCTCGCCGAGCCTGGGCGCGACGACCTGGTTGCGGGACTTCTCGGACAAGCACATCGGCTGGCGGCGAGCGTTGGCGCAGACGTAGTCGTCGCCGGTCCCGATCCCGGGGAACCCGCTGCACTGTGGCAGCTCGGCGTCGATCGGATCGTCGACATCGTCGGGTCCACCGTCGAAGAGGACCTGGCTCGCGCGTTCGGCGCGTGGTGCCGAAAGAACCCTCCGTGGGCCGTGCTCGCCCCGGGCACCCTTTGGGGCCGTGAGGTGGCGGCTCGGCTCGCCGCGTCGCTCGATGCCGGGATGGTCGGTGACGCCCTCACACTCGGCGTGAACGACGCCGGCCGCCTGGTCTGCTGGAAGCCGGCGCTCACCGGACGGGTCGTGGCCGAGGTGACCACGTCTTCGGCCGTCCAGGTGGCTACGGTTCGGCCAGGGAGCCCGTCACCACCCCGACCGCGCGTTGGTGGCGGCGCGGCCGTCGTCGAGACCCTCGAGGCGACTGGGCGCGGCCGGGTGCACCTCCTCGACCATCGCCGTGACCCGGCAGTGGGCGCGCTCTCGAGTGCGCGACGCGTCGTCGGCGTCGGCGCAGGGGTCGCACCTGACAGCTACGACACACTCCGCCCGCTGCTCGAGGCGCTCGATGCCCAGCTGGCGGCCACCAGGAGAGTCACGGATCGTGAATGGCTGCCCCGGGCCCGCCAAGTCGGCATCACCGGCCACCACCTCGCTCCCGACCTCTACGTCGCGGTCGGTGTGCGCGGCGCGTTCAACCACATGGCTGGCGTCAGAGGAGCAGGCACCATCGTGGCCATCAACGTCGATCCCGACGCAGCCGTCTTCGAGTGGGCCGACATCGCGCTCGTCGGGGACTGGCGCTGCATCGTCCCCGCCTTGGCGACCGCCGTCCGCGGCGCCACGGAGCCAGGGGACAGCGCGAACATCGGTGAAGGGCACGAGCTGTCGCCGTGACACGCCGCAAGGCCGACACGACCAGCGAGGACGGGGCCTCTCGTGCGAAGCCAGTGCAGCTGCTTCCCCCGACAGCCCCCAATAGGAGGACCAGCCGTAGCGCCGTCGGCGCGGCTGCATTCCAAGGAAGAGGCCCGGCACGGTATCGAGCACGGTATCGAGGACCAGTGGGACCACTGCGATAGCTCAGGGCGCCTACCCGCGGGCTGCCACGTCGATGCCGGAGCCGACGACGACGCCAGCACCGCCCCATAGGCCGAGCGCGCCGGCCAGTGCCCGGCGACCACGGTGTCGACCCATCCGCTGCACCTATCGGGCCAGGTCGGGGCCTCGCGCTGTAGGCCCGACCGGCGGTGGTCGTGGTGGGCATCGCCTCGAGGTGATCGGCGGCGCCGAGGTCGCACGTTGGGTGGCGAGCGCGGTCTCCGTCCCCACGACCAACATCCACAGGAGCGCCACCATGGCGAGATGGGCGTCTGCCCACGACGGGGTGGCACGGGTGAGCGCGCTGGCGGCACCGAGCGCGGCGACGACCACATAGGTGCCACCCGACGCCAAGGCGGCCACCCGCCACGCCGGCCAACCGGCCGTCGACTGCCACCGGCTCCACACGAAAGCGACCAGCGTGACGCCGGTGAGACCGGCGAGCGAGCGATGGAGCAGTTGCCAGTCGGCGAGAGCGGTAGCAGACGATGGGCACAGCGGCCACGACGGGCACGCGCCGGCACCGCCGTTCGCAACCACCAGGCTGCCGCCAACGATGGTGGCGAGGGTGACCACCAGCAACGCTGCTCCCCATCGCCCCACGGCCGCCGGGGACCACGAGCCGCGTCGGCCACGAAAGGCGACGACGGCCGTCACGACCGTCGTCGCCAAGAAGACGAGACCGACGACCAGGTGGACGGCGACCGTCCACGGCGCGTTCTTGGCGAACACCGTCAACGCGCCGAGGGCCGCTTGGACGAGCACGAGCGCCGCCGCTACGGCGGCCGGGGCGAAGGCCGTGCGGCGAGCCCGGGACCGGCGCGCCAGGAAGGCGGTGGAGAAGGTGCCGACGGTCACCAGCGCCACCAGGTAGCGATGGGACTGCTCGAGCAGAGCGTGGAACCGGTCGACCGGGCCGATGTGGCCGTAGCAGAGGGGCCAGCTCGGGCAGCCCATCCCCGAGTTGGTGACCCGCACCGTGCTGCCAAGGACGACGAGGGCGTAGGTGGCGACCATCGTGGCGATCGCCAGGGCCACGACGGCACGGTCGGGTCCAGCGCGGCGCCTCCTCGCCAGATCGCCCGACGGTTCGGCGGAGAGCTCGGCATCGAGCGATGCGCTGCCGTGCTGCACTTCGACCACCTCCTCGAGCTGCTCGCCGCGGGCGCATGCCGCCCGTGCGTCCAGTGGCCCGCGTCCGTCATCTCGCCGGGTGGCCGTCACGCTACCTGAAGTACGCAGCGTGACATGTAGTCCAAGAGTTGTACTTGTCGCGCCTTACCGAGGTGCCTGCTGTCCGGTCTCATACCCGGATGCCGCCCCACTCAAGTCGTTCGCCGGTTCGGTTGTGGGCCTTCTCTCGGACCGGACCCGACCGGCGACGAGGCGGTGAGCGCATACACGCCCGCGACGAGGACCGCCAGTCCGATCACCTCGAGGACGGGCGCCAGTCCGCGGGTCGTGACGTGCTCGCCGAAGACCCCGAGGCCGATGGCGATGGCGACGATCGGCTGCCCGACGGTCATGGTCGGCAGCGACAGGTGCAGTGCCCCGGCGTGGAAGGCGCTCTGGGTGATGAGCAGCGCCGCTGCGGCGCTGACGACGAGGGCGTACGGCACCCAGGTGGTGAACAGATGGCCGACCCCGAGGTCGAGGAGATGGCCGGCGCGCTCGGTGACGGCGGCCACGTACCCGAATGCCGCTCCCGATCCCACGGCGAGGAGCACGGCGGCTCGGCGACGTGGTGCGCGGTGGGCCGCGAGCGCCACTGCGACGCAGACTGCGAGGACCCCCGCGGACAAGCCGGCCCACACGAGGCCCGATGCGCGCGGGCGACCCTCGCCGGGCTGGGCCACGACGAGGAACACGACGAGTCCCGCCATGATGACGGCAGCGGACGCCAGGCCCCGACGCGGGATCGGCTGTCGCTCGAGCCGCGCCGTCGCCGCCAGGGAGACCACGAGACTGAGGACGAGGAACGGTTCGACGAGCGCGAGCGATCCACGCCGGAGCGCGAGGAACTGGAAGACGTAGCCGACACCGTCGATCGCGTTGCCGAGGAGCCACCATGGACGGCGCACGAGCCGCACGAGCAGCCCGGCCTGCATCGACAGGTGGCTGGGCTCTTGGATCGCGGCCCGGTGCTGGAGGACCGCGCCGAACCCGTAGCACGCCGCGCAGGCGAGCGACAAGACGACGACCGGTGCGAGATCGGCGAATCGGACCATCGCCACGTCGTCAACGCCGAGCACCGACACGACGACAGCTTCTCGCGTCCGCGGCCATGTGTCTGGAGAGGCCTCTGGGCTGTCGCCCGGGGAGCCGGCCTCGGCTGGCTCGTGCGAACCCTGCACCCGGCGCTACGGTCGGGCAGGACGTCGAGGTCGGCGACGGGGGAGACGTCGAGGTCGGCGGCGGGGGAGACGTCGAGGTCGGCGGCGGGGGAGACGTCGAGGTCGGCTTCGAGAGAGACGGGCGGAGGTGAGCTCGGGTGGAGCGGGTCGCGCTGGTCACGGGGGCGAGCAGCGGTATCGGCCGCGCCACGGTGGAGCACCTGCGCCGGCAGGGGGCGCTGGTCATGGCGGTCGCGCGCCGGGAGGAGCTGCTCGAGCAGCTGGCCGCCGAGAGTGGAGCTGTGTACTACGCGACCTCCCTCGACACCCAGGAGGCCTGCGAGGCGGCCGTCGAGGAGACCACGCGCCGGCTGGGGCCGATCGGCATCCTCGTGAACAACGCAGCCATCGGGTCGGCGTCGGACGCGTCGCTGGTGGAGCTGGACCGCTCGACCTGGCGGTCCATGGCCGCCGTCAATCTGGAGGCGCCGATGTGGCTGTCCCAGCTGGCGGCGCGCGACATGGTGGCTGCCGGGTGGGGCCGGATCGTCAACGTCTCGTCGACCTCGGCCCTCGTGGGTGAGACCGACAGCGCGGCCTACTGCGTCACGAAGGCCGGCCTTCTCGGAATGACCCGGTCGATCGCGCTGGACCTGGCTCGCCACGGCGTCACCTGCAACGCGGTCCTGCCGGGTTGGGTCCGAACCGAGATGTCGGAGCGGTCGGCTCTTCGGGAAGCGGGCGCGACCGGGATCACGCCGGAGGAGGTCTGGCGACGGCGGGCGGCGGGGTACCCGGCCGGCAGGGTGGTGACCAGCGCCGAGGTCGCCGCCACGATCGCCTTCCTGGCGTCCGAGCAGGCCAGCGGGGTCAATGGCGAGTCGATCGTCGTCGCCGGCGGGGGCACGTGCTAGGCCTGGGTGACCTCCTCGACGCGACCTCGGCGAGCGACGTGGACCCAGCGGAGCTGCCGCCAACGGCCTTCTGTTGGCGGTCGCCGAGCTCCACCTCGCACTCGAGTGGCGGCCTCGCCGCAAGGCCGCACGCCGCCGGAACCGGGCGAAGAGGACCCGACCGTCCTCAGTGCAACGGGAGGAGCCCGACCCCGTGGTCCGAAAGCCGAAGGTCGACGCTCACGAGGACGAGGTCCTCGAGACGCCCAGCTGCGTGCTGGATCTCGATCTCCCACACGGTCGCCGCCGAGGCGAGCACCTCCTGCTCGGGGTGCGCGCTCGCCTCCCTGGTCGCCGGTCGGACGCTCAACGTGTCGACCCCCTCTCGCCCTTTGGGCGTCGCGCCAGTGCACGCTCGACGCTTCTTGGATGCACGCGCACACCGAACTCGGACAGCACCAACGCGGCCAAGTCCGTCGAGGAGATCGACGCATCCGCCGCGACGGCCTCCTCCAGTCGCTCGACGACCGCCTCGGTGAGCTTGTGCGCTCGTCTCGGCCCGGGCCGCTTGGGTAAGAGCCCGGGAATGCCCGCGTGCTCGTAGGCGGCCTTCGCCTCGTAGAACGACGGTCTCGACAAGCCGAAGGCGGCGGCCGCGTCGGAGACGGTCGAGCCGTCGTGGCGCACCCGGCGCAGCATCTCGTACTTCACCTGGACGAGATCTCTTGCGTCGAAGAACTCCGAGTCGAAGAACTCCGAGGCGGTCACCGCCTGCGGGGGGGATTGAGCGCCCAGGCCGCGCGCAGGGCCTCTTCTTTTTCTTTGCGGTCCGGTCGCTTCCTGACCATCGCACGTCCTGTGAACTACACGGATATAAGGACTATGATGCCGGATCGTCAGGACAAGTCAGGGACCGGCTGCATCGACGCTGCTCAGGATCGAGTACCTGCATCTGTCATGTTGGCCACCCATCCGGCCCCGGCGCAATCATCCTCACACCCCCGGCGTAGTTGGCCCTACACGGCGGGGTCGCCTCGCCGGGCGCAGGCCGCCGAGCAGATTCGTCAGCACGAGCAGGTCTTCGGGGCGTGAGAGCACGCGACGCTCCAGCTGACTGCCGAGCAGCGACGAAGCCAGGCCAAGATCGCAGCCGCGCTGGCGAACATCGACCGTGCCCTTCGGGCCTCGGTCGAGGTCAGGCGCACTCGCTGCGGCAAGGCGCAGTGCCGCTGCCACAACGACGACGCAGCGCGCCATTCCCCCTGCCTCGTGTGGACCCGTAAAGTGAACGCTCGCACCGTCACCAAGGTGCTGAGCGAAGACGAGCTAGACGACCACCGAGCCTGGCTCGACAACTCGCGACGCCTACGTGAGCTCGTCGACGACCTTCACAAGCTCACCTTGCAGGTCGTCGAAGAACAGCAGGCAAGGTCGCGTGGACCAGCCCGAACCCGCTCTCGCTCCGGCGTGTCCGGACCGGCAGCTCCTCGTCTCAATCAAAGCCGTGGACGGCCTCAAAAGTCAGAAAGTCGAGAGGTATAGAGCCAGGTGATAATCTACGGAATTACGTCGACGAGAACTACTGCAGACGAGAGCGTGGCCCCGGCTGCATTGCCGCAGCCCGCCGCCGAAGGTCACTGGGCCTACCGAGGCCCAGCTGTCGAGGCCGCTGCGCACATGATCAGCTCAGGACGAAGCTCGGCTGCAGCCTTCGACCTCGGCGGGGTGCTGCTGACCGGGGGCGTGCTGACTGCGGCCGGTGAGCCGGCCGCCTTCGCACTCCTGGAGAACCGGTTCGGGATCCCGGCAGGCGATGCGCACGACCTATGGCACGAGCTACTCGTACCTTCCGAGCTCGGCGAGCTACCCGAGTCCGACGTCTGGCTGGCGCTGTCCCGCCTCTCACACGGCGCTGAGCCCGACGCGCTGCGAGCTGCCGTCCTCGAGATGGCCTCGCCCGTCGAGGACAGCGTGGCGGCGCTCACGATGCTCCATGAGCGGAACTGGAGGACGGCCTTGGCGACCAACCACCTGGCTAGCTGGGTGGAGGCCTGGCGGAACCGATTCGACTGGTTCGACGAGCTCGACGTCATCATCTTTTCGGCCGACCTCGGCTTGCGAAAGCCCGACGGCCGGTTCTTCGCCGAGGTGAGAGCGCAGCTGCAGGCAGCATCCCCGTGGTTCATCGACGACCGCACCGAGAACGTGCGCGCCGCGCAGCTGGCTGGGTTCTCAGGCGTCTGGGTCGCCGAAGACGGTGCCTGGGTAGTCGAGCCCGGCCTCGATGGCGGTCGGGAGGCGATCCGCACGCCCGCCGTCGGTGACTGAGCCTGCCGGCGCTGCTCACTCACACGGTGAGCGATATCTTGCGATGGCAAGCTTCTCGCTCCGTCTCCCTGCTGCTCGGACCCGGCTCGCCCAGCGGGAAGAGCGGTCTGTCCATCACGAAGACGTCGACCACTACTTCCGCTCGGCAGTGGTCTTCGAGAGGCTGGAACGGGCCTTCGCCGACCCGACTCCATTGCCGACGACCGCGTATTGCAACCAGGAGAGGTTCGAGCTGGTGTCGGTGGGACGCCTCCTGGACGTCTCGGCGCTGGGTGTCGCCCGCGACCTGCCGCTCGCCCTTGTGCACCCCAACAGCAGGGCGGCGCTGACGACCGCCTTCGGCGTCGACGACCTGGGGCTCCCGTCGTTGCTGGCCGACGAGACGAGCGGCCCGTTCGAGCGCGAATCGTGGCGACCGGTGCTGCTCGCCGGTCTCGCTCTCGGCCGCGACGGCAACACGGTGAACGCCAACGACGTGGTCGTGGCACAGGGCGGCGATCGAGAGTCCGATGCATACGTCTTGGTGCGTTACTTGGCGGCGCTCTTCGGGCATCGGCGCTCGTACCTGTTCGCTCCATCCCTCGCCACGCGAATGCACAACGTTTTCCTGCCTCTCGGCCGCCTCGTCACGACGAACGGGTCCGCGCACGAGCTGCTGGTCGCTCCCTTCGTGACCCTCGTCGGCTCCTCTGCCCACCGGGCGTTCCGGCGGACTGTCACCGTGACCATGGTGGTGATGCCGGTCGAGCGACCGGGGGTCGCCAATCCACTACCTGACGACATCTCGGGAATGCGGCTCCGCACGCTCGAGGACTCCGAGCTCGTCGACGTCGCCGCTCAGTGGGACTGGAGCCCGGCGCGGCTCCGGCGAAACGTCACCGAGTACGAGCTGCAGGGAGCGCTGCGGACGTACCTTGACCAGTCCCCAAACTGGGCACCTGTCCGTCGACCCACCAGCACGTTGCGCTCGCTCGCCGAAACGCTGCTCGTCACCACCGCCCTGTCCGTTTCGCTTGGCCGCACGCCGTCGGCGCGCCTCGCGCATCGGCGCCATGCCGAGGTGTGCCGGCGCCAGGTCGTCCACGAGGCCCTGCAGTCCCTCCACATCGCCAAGACGTCGACCATCCTGTCCTGGAGCCACCCTGAGCCCGGTGCCCGGGCGACTGGCCAGGCGGCCAACACCGCGGCGTCCCTCACCAACCTTCTCTTCTCCACGGTTCGCCTACCGCTCAGGGAGTCGATACTCGGGCAGTTCGCCCTGCCCGATCCTCCCATTCCAGAGGGGGCGTACATCAGCGCGTACTACCTCGCCCCTCATGCGACGCTCGTCTACAGCTACGTCGTCGCTGGAGAGGAGAGCGAGCGGCGCAGCCCGGCGTGGATGGCTGCCTACCTCGGGTACCTGGGCCTGGCCCTGTCAGGCATTCGGGCGTCGTTACTGGCGCTCCACCGCGAGGTAGACCGCTTGACGGATTCCCCGGGCGAACTTTTGCAAACCGCCGGGGCGCTGGTGGAACTCGAGGAGGTGTTCGACCTGCAGTTCGCCGTCAAGGCCCACCGGCAGTATTACGAGGAGATTCGGCGGCGGGACGGTGCCATGGACGACTACGAGTCCCTGGTAAAAAAGATATCGCTACTCCGTGACGAGGCGACGTTACGGCGCCAGCATCAGGAGAACCACCACGTACTCGAGGCGACGGTCATGATCGTCGTCCTTACCGCCATTCTCGCCATCCCTGCCGCCGTCGACCTGCTCGCCTCGGGGACGGCGCACGCGACCCGGCACGCCTGGGGAGTCGTGGTGGTAGTGATCGGTGCCACCTCCGCCGCCTTTGGCATCGTCCTAGCCGTGGTGTCGGCCGCCAAGCCGATCAGTCGCCGGGCAGTCAGGCGCTGGGTGCGCTGGCGCGTCGCCCGCAGGTGAGGTCTGCCTTGTCCCTGAAGTTGTTGCAGTGAGGCGCTGGTACCCCGCCTGAGACCTGCCAGCTGGTAGGGATCGGACGTCCACCAAGACAACCCAGCAAGGAAGGGGGACCACCGTGAAGAAGGACGTAGCTGTTCTGAACGTCGCTCAGGCGGAGAGGCGGCCAAGATGGCCGAGCTGCCCTCGAGGCGACGGTGGCGCTGAGCGAAGTCGGTGTGGATGAGCAGGGGTTCTCGCGTTCTGCGATCAACAGAATTCGCGGTGATCGGGCCCGGCAGTGGCCTCCGCGGATGTTGGGATCGGTCGGTTGACGTAGTCGGTCGTGATGCTCCGGTCAAGGATCTTCGGAGGGGTGCGGTGCGTGCCCTGCCGACGGTTGTTGTAGATGTTCGAGGCAATGCGGATCGAGCGGACAGGACGGAACTGCGACCGTCGGCCGGGCGAGTCGCACCGGTGCCCTGGGGGCCCGCGGCTCCGGTGCTCGAGCCGCAGAGCCGGAGCGTCGGGAGCGTCTCCGGCTGTCGGCACGCCGGCGGTGACGAGCTCGAAGGGCACTCGAAGGGCCTCTGCAAGTCGGCCATTTCGAGGCACTGCGTGAAGGGGACCGAGACCGCCATGGCCGAGCTCGTGGCCCGGAGCCTGACTGACCTCGACGTGGCGGTCCTCATGATCGACGGGCTCACAGTGGCCGGCTCGTTCGTGGTGGTGGCGCTCGTCATCACCACTACGGGCACCAAGGTGCCCGTCGGGCTGTGGCTCGGCGACACGGAGAACAAGACGGTCGTGACCCGCGTCGTTGGCCGACCTCACCGCCCGGGGACTCTGGACTGAACGGGCCATCTTGTGCGTCATCGACGGAGCGAAGGCGCTCGCGGCCGGAACGAAGAAGGTCTTCGGCGACCAGGCAGCCGTGCA
>JAKBTL010000045.1 GCA_021844425.1 Actinomycetes bacterium
CGCAAGGGGTTCCTCGGACGCTACGGCGCACCGTCTCCCGACCAGCCGCTCGGCGCCGAGAGCCGGCTCGAGGCGTCCATCGCCACGGCCGTGTGGGCGATGGCTTCGGGGGTGGGGATGGTCCGCGTCCACGACGTGGCCGACACGGTGCGCGCGGCGGCGCTGGCGGTGCCGGTGCGTGCGTCGGCGCCGCCGGCGGCGCCTGGCACGGGCTCTCCGGTGAGCCCCGACGACGCCGTCGCCACGGTGAGCCCGGACGGTGCCGTCGCCTGGGAGGCCGCCAGCGAGGCCCGCCGATGAGGGGCAAGTGGTCGGCCGGCATGCCGCCGCGCAACTTCACCTGGGTCATCCGCGACCATCTCGCGCTGAGCGAGCGTCCAGGCGGCTTCGCGCCCAACCACCGCAAGGTCCGCCGCAACGAGGAGCTCGTCTGGCTGCGAGCCCAAGGGTTCACGAGGATCGTCTCCCTGCTTCCCTCGCCGCACAATCTCCACGCCTACGACGACAAGCAGATCGCGCACGCCCACTTCCCCCTGGCCCCCGGAGCGGACCCGCGCCCGACGCTCACGGACTTCTACCTCGCGCTCGACGCCGCGCTGCGCGGGGGTGAGCGCGTCCTCGTCCACCGCGAGGAGCTCGGGGACCAGATGATGGGCGTGGCCGCAGGGTTCCTCGTGTGGACCGGGAGGGTCCCCGCGGTGCCGCAGGCCATCGCGCTGGTCGAGCGCCTGGTCGGCCACCGGATGGGCTCCGCGGGCCGCGAGCTCGTGGTCGTCGCTGCGACCCTGCCGCCCAGACAGCTGTCCGACCTGCCGTGACAGGCCGCATCGAGATCCGCGACCTCCGGGCGTTCGGCGTCCACGGCGTCCTGCCGCACGAGCGCCTGCGCGCCCAGCCCTTCAGCGTGGACGTCGACGCATGGTTCGACGCGGCGGGCGCAGCAGGGTCGGACGCGCTCTGCGACACGGTGGACTACGGAGCGGTCGCGTCGAGCGCTGCGGACGTGGTGTCGCACAGCTCGTTCGCTCTCCTCGAAGCGCTCGCCGCCGCGATCGCTCGGCGGGTGCTCGACGAGCACCCCCGCGTCACGCGCGCCGAGGTCGTCGTGCGCAAGGTGCGGCCGCCCGTCGACGTCGACGTGGGCTCCGTCGGGGTCCGAGTGGCCGATGAGCGCCGCGCCTGATCCCCCCGGGGGCCTCCGGCGTGCCTTCATCGGGCTCGGTTCCAATCTCGGAGAGCGCCGGGCAGAGATCGCCCGGGCAGTGGCCGCTCTCCGGGAGCACGGGGACGTGACGGCGGTCTCGCCCCTCTACGAGACCGAGCCCGTCGGGGGACCCGAAGGTCAGCCGCCGTACTTGAACGCCGTCGTCGAGCTGCGCACGCAGGCCGGAGCGCACGAGCTGCTCGAGCGGTGCCGCGCGCTCGAGGCGGCGGCGCACCGGGTCCGCACCGTGCGGTTCGGCCCGCGCACCCTCGACGCGGACGTGCTCCTGGTCGACGGCGTGGTCGTGGACGAGCCCGGCCTCCAGGTCCCCCACCCGAGGATGTGGGAACGTCGGTTCGTCCTCGCCCCCCTTGGGGACCTCGCTCCCGACCTCGTGCCGCCCCGAGCGCTCGAGCGGGCCGGAGGGTCGGTCCGGCGGGTCGGTACACTCTGAGCCAACCTGTCCGCGACCCGCCCGCGACGCGCCCGCGACGCGCGCTGCGACCGGCACCCGCGAGGGACTGGAGCGCGTGCATCCGGCGCGCTCGAAGGTCGCCGCTTCAGCTGAAGGAGGAGCCGTGTCGACGATCGCGATGGGCCCGGGGCCGTTCGACGTGCTGGTCCTCGGCAGCGGCGTCGCGGGCCTGTCGGTCGCGGTCCGCCTGTGCGAAGCGAGCCCGCGGCTCTCGGTTGGTGTGCTCACGAAAGGGGAGCTCTCCCAGTCCACGACCCGCTGGGCACAAGGAGGCGTGGCCGCGGTCCTCGGCGGAGACGAGGACTCGACGGACCTCCATCTGGCCGACACGCTTCGGGCCGGCGCAGGGCTCTGCGATGTCGACGCGGTGCGCGTGCTCGTCGACGAAGGGCCCTCGAGGGTCGAGGAGCTGATCACGCTCGGTGCTCGCTTCGACCGCGAGGCGTCAGGCTCCCTCTCCCTCGCCAGGGAGGGCGGCCACTCGAGGGCGCGCGTCTTGCACGCGGGCGGCGCGGCGACGGGTGCTGAGGTCGAGCGGGCGCTGGTCGCCGCGACGGTCTCTCGTGCCGCGGCGGTCCTCGAGCGATGGTTCGCGCTCGAGCTGGTCGTCGCCGGCAGCAGCTGCCGAGGGGTGCTCGCGCGTGCCCCTGACGGCTCTGTGACGCAGGTCCGCGCCTCGCACGTGGTCATCGCCACGGGCGGGATCGGCCAGCTCTTCGCGGTCACGACGAACCCGGGGGAGGCGACCGGCGACGGCATCGCGATGGCGCTGCGCGCGGGGGTCCCGGTGGCTGACGTGGAGTTCGTCCAGTTCCACCCCACGGCTCTGCATCACCCGCTCATGCCTCGCCCGCTTCTTTCAGAGGCGCTGCGCGGGCACGGGGCGCTCCTGCGGGACAGGGACGGCGAACGCTTCTGCGACGAGCTCTCGCCGCGCGACGTGGTGAGCCGGGCGATGGCGAAGAGGATGGCCGAGCAGGACGCCGACCATCTGTGGCTCGACGTCACCGGCCTCGAGCGCTTCGAAGAGCGGTTCCCGACGATCGCGGCGTCACTCGCCGCGGTCGGCCTCGACCCTGCCAGGGACTGGCTCCCGGTCGCGCCGGCCGCCCACCACGTCTCGGGCGGGGTGGTCACCGACCTGTGGGGCGCAGCCGCGCTGGACGGGCTCTGGGCGGCGGGGGAGGCCGCCTGCACCGGGGTGCACGGCGCCAACCGCCTCGCCTCGAACTCCCTCTTGGAGGGCATGGTCTTCGGAGCCCGGGTCGCCGAGGCGATCGCCGGCGGCGCCGGGCCCACCCCGACCGGGGTGCTCGGCACGCTGCAGGCTCTCGAGCACGGGAGACCCTGGGAGGGGTCCGGGATCGCGGCGCGCGTGCTCGAGCTGCGCGCGGGAAGCCCGGCGCCGCGGGCGCGGCACGGCGCGGTCGGTTCGATCGACGAGACCGACGTGGCCAAGGCGCGCGAACGGCTCGCTTCGGCGATGACGGCTGGCGCCGGCGTGGTGCGCAGCGCCTCGTCGCTCGACGTGGCGAGCGCGGTCGCCGACGAGATCGCAGACGGGATCGCCGACGACGTCGCCGACGCGCCTCGGGGATCGGCGAGCGGGGTCGCAGCCCTCGAGCTGAGGAACCTGGTGGATGTCGCCCGAGCGGTCCTCGGAGCCGCACGAAGGCGCGAGGAGAGCCGCGGCGCGCACACCCGTGCGGACTTCCCCGACACGCTGGACCGGTGGCGCTGCCGCCAGGTGGTGGGCGACGTACGCGCCCGCGCCGAGGCCCGCGGCGCAGTCGGCGCCGCCTCTGCGGCTGTGCCGGATCGCACGGCGCCGGATCGCACGGCGCCGGATCGCACGGCGCCGGATCGCACGGCGCCGGATCGCACGGCGCCGGATCGCACGGGGCAGGATTGAGCAATGCTGCTCGCCATCGACGTGGGGAACACCGAGACGGTCATCGGCTTGTTCGCGAGGACCTCCTCGGAGCGCGAGTCGGCGGCCGCGGCGCATGCCGGGCTGGCCATCGGCGCCGAGCACCAGCGCGGGCGCGACCTGACGCACCACTGGCGGCTCTCGACCGTCCCGGCTCGCACGCCCGACGAGTACGCGGTGTTGCTCACCCAGATCCTCGGACTGGAGGGCCTCGACATCGGCGCCACTGTCGACGGCTTGGCCGTCTGCTCGTCCGTGCCGGCCGTGACCGCGCAGCTTCGCCGGACTGCGGCCCGATGGTTCGGCGACGTGCCGTGCGTGGTGCTCGGACCCGGCACGGAGAGCGGCATGCCGGTGCTCTACGACAGCCCGAGGGACGTCGGCGCCGACCGCGTCGCGAACGCCGTCGGCGCGCTCGATCTCTTCGGGGGCCCGTGCGTCGTCGTCGACCTGGGAACCGCGACCACGTTCGACGCGATCTCGAGCGCCGGGGAGTACCTGGGGGGCGCGATCGCGCCCGGCATCGCCATCAGCTTGGACGCGCTCTTCGAGCATGCCGCGGCCCTTCGTCGGGTGGAGCTCGTCGAGCCGCGCTCGGCGATCGGACGTTCGACTGCGGAGTCGATCCAGTCCGGAGTCCTCTACGGGTTCGCCGCGCAGGTCGACGGCATGTGCCGCCGCTTCGTCTCCGAGCTCGGTGCCGCCACCGTGATCGCGACCGGCGGGCTCTCCGAGCTCGTTGCGCCGTACGCGGAGAGGATCGAGCACGTCGAGCCCTGGCTCACCCTGCACGGCCTCCGGTTGGTCTACGAGCGCAACGCGGGCACGGCGGTGCGCGGGGCGTGACGACAATCCCGTACCGGTTCGAGCAGACCGCGTCGGCGGCGGAGGTCGTCGAGCGCTGGAGCGGCCTCGCCGCGGGGGAGGAGTCGGGCGACGAGGTGTCCGTCGCCGGGCGGGTGATGCTCTCGCGCCCCCAGGGCAAGCTCGCCTTCGCCCAGCTCCGAGACTCCTCGGGAGCGGTGCAGCTGTTCGCCGCGGACGGGGTGGCTCGCGACTTCGACGCCTTCACGAAGCTCCATCTCGGCGACTGGATCGGTGCACGCGGCGAGGTGGTGCGGACTCGCCGCGGCGAGCTCTCGGTCAAGGTCTCGGACTGGGTGGTGCTCGCCGAGGCGCGTCGCGGTTTCGGCGACAAGTGGCGGGGCGTGACCGACGTGGAGACCCGTTTCCGCCAGCGCGAGGTCGACTTGTGGGCGAACCCGGAGAGCCGGGACGCGCTCCTGCTTCGCAGCCGGCTCGTCCGCCGCATGCGCGAACGGCTGTGGGACCTCGGGTTCGTCGAGGTCGAGACGCCGATCCTCCACCCCATCCCAGGCGGTGCGCATGCGCGACCCTTCGTCACCCACTTCCGCGCCCTCGACATGGACGTGTACCTGCGCATCGCCCCCGAGCTCTACCTGAAGCGGCTCGTGATCGGCGGCCTCGAGAAGGTGTTCGAGATCGGCCGGCTGTTCCGCAACGAGGGTTTGTCGCCGCGCCACAATCCCGAGTTCACCTCGCTCGAGCTCTACCAGGCCTACGCCGACTACCGCGACATCATGGCGCTCGTCGAGGAGCTCGTCTCGGGCCTCGCGCTCGACGTGCTCGGCACGACCTCCATCGTCTACCAGGGACGCCCGCTGGACCTCGCGCCACCGTGGCGGAGGGCGACGATGGCCGAGCTCGTGAGCCAGGCGACCGGGCACGACGTGAGCGTGCGCACGCCCCGCGAGACACTCGAGAAGTGGGCTCGTGACGCCGAGGTCGAGCTCGAGCCGAGCTGGGGGCGAGGGAAGCTGATGCTCGAGCTCTACGAGAAGACCACCGAAGGCGACTTGTGGGACCCGATCTTCGTGTACGACTATCCGAAGGAAGTCTCTCCGCTCGCCCGCGCGCACCGCGAGGATCCGCTGCTCGCCGAGCGCTTCGAAGCCGTCGTGGCCGGACGCGAGCTCGCCAACGCGTTCAGCGAGCTCGTCGACCCCCGCGAGCAGCTCGCGCGCTTCGAGGAGCAGGCCGCGGCGCGCGAGGCCGGCGACGAGGAGGCGATGCGCGTCGACACCGACTACGTGCGGGCGCTCGAGCACGGCCTCCCCCCGACCGGGGGTCTCGGGATCGGGGTCGACCGGCTCGCGATGCTCTTCGCAGACGCCTCCCACATCAGGGAGGTCATTTCCTTTCCGATGATGCGGCCCGAGCGGCCCGAGCGGCCCGAGGGCGTCGAGCCGACCCACGGCGCCGAGCCGACCCACGGCGCCGAGCCGACCCAGGGCGCCGAGCCGACCCAGGGCGTCGAGCCGACCCACGGCGCCGAGCCGACCCAGGGCGTCGGGCGCCAGTCGTAGTGCACCGGGCTCCAGCCGCAGTGCACCGGGCTCCAGCCGCAGTGCACCGGGCGCCGTGAGACGCCGAGCGTGAACGTCGTGGCGCTGGGGCTGCGTTCAGGCGGGCACCGTTCGGCCTTCGCTCAGGCGGGCACCGTTCGGCCTTCGCTCAGGCGGGCAGGTCGTCGAGGAGGGAGCTCGCGAGGTGCTCGAGCCCCTGGGCGACGTGGCGCGGGCCGATTCCTTTCGTCGCCGCGACGGCATGGGCGAGGTGGCGGCGCGCGACCGCCACGGTCGCCGCGACCGCGCCCGACTCGCTGACGATCGATCGCGCCTTCTCCCGCTCGGGCTGGCCGAGCGGCTGGCCGAGCAGCGTGCGGAGCTCGGGGCCCGCGTCCGGGTCGCGCAACGCGATGAGCACAGGGAGCGTGTAGACGCCCTCGGCAAGGTCCTGGCCCGGAGGCTTGCCGAGCTCGCCGTCTTCCGCGACGACGTCGAGGACGTCGTCGCGGAGCTGGAAGACCATCCCGAACGCGCGCCCGAACTGGGTGAACGCGTCCACCTCGTCGCGCCGCGCTCCGCTCGTCAGCGCGCCGATCCGGCAGGACGTCGACATGAGGGCTGCGGTCTTGCCGGCGATGGCCGAGAAGTAGTCCTCCTCACTGCGGTCCGTCTTGAAGCACGACCGCACCTCGATGATCTGTCCCTGGCACAGCTGCCCGAGGGTCGTGGCGAGGAGCCCGGCGGCTTCGGTCCCCAGCGCGGCTGCGATCGCCGCGGAGCGCGAGAGGAGGTAGTCCCCGGCCACGATCGCCACCAGGTTGCCGTACCGGCTGTTCACGCTCTGGACGTTGCGCCGTACCGTCGCCTCGTCGATCACGTCGTCGTGGTAGAGGGAGGCCAGGTGGACGAGCTCGACTGCGACGCCCCCGAGCAGGTCGTCCTCGCTCGCGGCGCGCTCCCCTCGCGTCGCTGCGACCAGGGCGAGCGCGGGACGGAGCCGCTTCCCGCCCGCCGCGATGAGATGCGTCGTGACGTCATCGAGGAAGCTCTCCCCGGTCACGACCGATCCGGCGAGCAGGGGCTCGAGGCGCTGCAAGTCCTCCTCGACCATCGGCAGGTCGAGGGCCTCCGTGGCATTCACGCCACGCACGTTACGCGACGGGTGCAGCGGCGCGACATTCTCCGAGAGGTCCAAAGGGAGCCCCGAGGTGGTCCGGGCCGGGCCGGTGGGGGGGTTCTTGGGAAAGCCCCGAGGTGGTCCGGGCCGGGCTCCTCCACCCTGCGGCGTCGAAGGCCGTCTCTGGTAGGGATCGCCACTTGCCATCGTGGCTGGCGCCAGGGGATGGGGGGGCGTGGGTCGACGGCCGTGCGTTACGGTACGCGCGCGGCGGCCGGGAAAGGCCCTCCGGGTACACTGCGAACCTAGGAACTAGCCAGTACGGAGGCGGTCACGTGTTCGAACGCTTCACCGACCGGGCACGGCGAGTGCTTGTGTTGGCGCAGGAGGAAGCGCGCCTGCTCAACCACAGCTTCATCGGGACGGAGCACATCCTCTTGGGGTTGATCCACGAGGGTGAGGGCGTCGCGGCGAAGGCACTCGAGTCACTCGGGATCTCCCTCACAGCGGTGCGGGAGAAGGTGGAGGAGACGATAGGCATGGCCGGCAGCGCCCCGAGCGGGTCGCCGCCGTTCACCCCGCGGGCGAAGAAGGTCCTCGAGCTCTCCCTGCGCGAGGCGCTCCAGCTCGGGCACAGCTACATCGGCACCGAGCACATGCTCCTCGGCCTCGTGCGCGAGGGCGAGGGGGTCGCCGCGCAGGTGCTCCAGAGCCTCGGTGCCGACCTCGGCCGCGTGCGCCAGCAGGTCATCCAGCTCATGTCCGGCTACCAGGGCAAGGAAGCCGTCGGCGCGAGCGCGGGATCGCAGTCGAGCGACGCGCCCTCCGGCTCCCCTGTGCTCGACCAGTTCGGCCGGAACCTCACGCAGCTCGCCCGCGACGGCAAGCTCGACCCGGTCATCGGCCGCGAGAAGGAGATCGAGCGGGTCATGCAGGTGCTGTCCCGCCGTACGAAGAACAACCCGGTGCTCATCGGCGAGCCCGGCGTGGGGAAGACCGCCATCGTCGAGGGGCTCGCCCAGCGGATCGTCGCCAACGAGGTGCCCGAGACCCTCGTCGGCAAGCAGCTCTACACGCTGGACCTCGGCGCGCTGGTCGCAGGGAGCCGCTACCGCGGCGACTTCGAGGAGCGCCTGAAGAAGGTGCTGAAGGAGATCCGCACGCGCGGCGACATCATCTTGTTCATCGACGAGCTGCACACGCTCGTCGGCGCGGGGGCGGCGGAGGGCGCGATCGACGCGGCGTCGATCTTGAAGCCGATGCTCGCCCGCGGCGAGCTCCAGACCGTGGGCGCGACGACGCTCGACGAGTACCGCAAGCACCTGGAGAAGGACGCGGCGCTCGAGCGGCGCTTCCAGCCGGTGAAGGTCGGCCAGCCCTCCGTGGCGCTCACCATCGACATCTTGAAGGGCCTGCGCGACCGTTACGAGTCACACCACGCGGTGACGATCACCGACCAGGCGCTCGTCGCTGCGGCGAACCTCGCCGACCGCTACCTCGCGGACCGCTTCTTGCCCGACAAGGCGATCGACCTCATCGACGAGGCCGGCAGCCGTCTGCGCATCCGGCGCATGACGACCCCTCCGGGTCACAAGAAGCTCGACGAGGAGATCAACCGGCTGCGCCAGGACAAGGAGGCCGCGATCGGCCGCGGCGCGTTCGAGCAAGCGAAGAAGCTCGCAGAACAGGAGACCGAGCGTTTGTCGCGCAAGGAAGCGATGGAGGCCGAGTGGCGCGCCGAGGGCGTGGATCTCTTCGACGTGGTCGACGAGGAGGTCATCGCGGAGGTGCTCGCGAACTGGACGGGGATCCCCGTCTACCGCCTCACCGAGGAGGAGACCGCGAAGCTCTTGC
Organism: Actinomycetes bacterium; assembly: GCA_021844425.1. Lineage (GTDB taxonomy): Bacteria > Actinomycetota > Acidimicrobiia > Acidimicrobiales > RAAP-2 > JAJYVT01. The sequence goes on from JAKBTL010000045.1 coordinate 8,950, forward strand.
GCATGGAGGACGAGCTGCACAAGCGGGTGATCGGCCAGGAGGAGGCGCTGAAAGCGCTTGCCCGGGCGATCCGCCGGACGCGCGCTGGCCTGAAGGACCCGAAGCGCCCGAGCGGCTCGTTCATCTTCCTCGGCCCGACCGGCGTTGGGAAGACCGAGCTCGCCAAGACGCTCGCCGAGTTCCTCTTCGACGACGAGGACGCGCTGATCCAGCTCGACATGAGCGAGTACATGGAGAAGCACACCGTGTCGAGGCTGGTCGGCTCGCCTCCGGGGTACGTCGGCTACGAAGAGGGTGGCCAGCTGACCGAGGCGGTGCGGCGCAAGCCGTTCTCCGTGGTGCTCTTCGACGAGGTCGAGAAGGCGCACCCCGACGTGTTCAACGCGCTGCTCCAGATCCTGGAGGACGGGCGCCTCACGGACGCGCAGGGCCGGTCCGTCGACTTCAAGAACACCGTGCTCATCATGACGTCGAACCTCGGGACGGCGGACTTGCGCAAGGCGTCCCTCGGCTTCCACAAGACCTCGGAGGCGGTGACCTACGAGAAGATGAAGGCCAAGGTCCACGACGCCTTGAAGGCGCACTTCCGTCCTGAGTTCTTGAACCGGATCGACGAGATCATCGTCTTCCACGAGCTCACGAAGGAAGAGGTCATGGAGATCGTCGACCTCATGGTGAACCGCACGAGGGAGCGGCTGTCGGGCCAGGGGCTCGGTCTCGAGCTCACTGCGGCGGCGCGGGCCTTCCTCGCCGAGAAGGGGTACGACCCGCAGCTCGGCGCACGGCCGTTGCGCCGCGCGATCCAGCAGCATGTCGAGGACCCGCTCTCGGAGCGGATCTTGTGGAAGGACTTCCGCGTCGGCGAGACGATCGTCGTGGATGTCGAGCCGGAGCCGGGCGACGGGCAGGACGGCCCGCACCTCGTGTTCCGGGCAGTCGAGGGTGTCGAGCCCCCGCCGATGGAGTTGGCGGGGAGCGGCCCTTCCGACTGAGCCCGGCTGAGCCGATGCCGGTCAACCCGCAGGCGGCCGGGGACCCCCTCGGCGGCCGGCGGGCCGGGATCCGCCGGAACGAGGCCGTGGTCGCGGACGACGGCGACGCGCTGTTGGAGGCGCTCGCGCTCGTCGCGCCGGGGACGCGGCTGCGTCAAGGTCTCGACCGGGTCCTCCAGTCCAAGCGTGGCGCCATCGTGGTGATCGGCGACGACCCGGCCGTGCTCGCCATCTGCACGGGCGGCTTCGTCCTCGACACGGCTTTCACGCCTGAACGGCTGTCCGAGCTGGCGAAGATGGACGGAGCGATCATCCTCACTCGGGACGCGTCGCGCATCGCCAGGGCGAACGTCCATCTGACCCCCCGGGCGTCGATCCCGACCAGCGAGACGGGCACGAGGCACCGGACGGCCGAACGTGTCGCGCGTTCCTTGGACGTGCCGGTCGTGACGGTCTCCGAGTCGATGTCGACGATCACCGTCTATCGCGGCGCGGCCCGTCATACGCTGCAGCAGCCGGGACGGTTGGTCGATCGGGCCACCCAGGCGATAGCCGCGGTCGAGCGCTTCAAGTCGCGCTTCGACCTCGCGCTGGCTCTTCTCTCGACGCTCGAGGTCGAGGACTCCGTGTCGGTCAACGACGTCGTCGCCGTCCTCCAGCCCGGTGAGATGGTGGTGCGCTTCACCGAGGAGGTCGAGGGCTACCTCGTCGAGTTGGGCGAGGACGGCAGGCTCATCCGGCTGCAGATCGAAGAGCTTGGCGCGGGCGTCGAGGAGACGCTGCGCCTCGTGGTGCTGGACTACGTGGTCCTGGACTACGTCGTGCTGGACGACGTCGTGCTGGACCACGTCGCCAGGGCCGGTGCGGGAGAGGGGCGAGAGGGGAGCGGAGCCCGCTGGTCCTCGCCCAACGGCGAGAGCCCGAGCCGAGACGCAGGGCTCGACCATCACGTCTCGGCGCTCAGGGCGCGTGCGGACGAGGCACTCGCCGCCCTCCACGCCCTCAGCCACGAAGAGCTCATGGGGAGGACGGCCGTCGCGGCGCTGCTGGGCTTCGATCCCGCGCCGGGCGTGCTCGACCTGCCGGCCGAAGCCCGGGGGTACCGGCTCCTCCACCGCCTGCCGCGGGTCTCCGAGGCGGTCATCGAGCGGATCGTCGAGCGGTTCGTCACCCTTCCGAGGCTGATGGAGGCGTCCCTCGCCGACCTCGAGAAGGTCGGAGGCGTCGGGGAGGCGAAGGCCCGGTCGGTCAAAGACGGGCTCTCGAGGATGGTCGAGGCGAGCATCCTCGAGCGCTACGAGTGACCCGAGGGAGCTGGCGATCCGGTACAATGAAAGGCCGCCGGTCCCCGCCCGGGCCGGCAGCGTGGAGCTGCCGACGTCCCCTGGCGACGCCGCGGCCCCGCCCGTTGGAGATGTGCGGCAAGGAGTGCGGTGTTCGAGGTCGGTGACAAGGTCGTCTATCCCCACCACGGCGCAGCGGTCGTGGAGAAGCGGGAGACCAAGGTGGCCTTTGGCCAGAAGCGCGAGTACCTGGTGCTCCGCCTCGCCTACGGCGACCTCACGCTGATGGTCCCGGCGGACAACACCGAGGGCGTCGGCCTTCGCGAGGTCATCAACGACGAAGAGGTCGAGGAGGTGTTCGCTGTCCTTCGAAAGAAAGAGGCGCGGATGCCCACCAACTGGTCCCGCCGGTACAAGAACCACTCCGAGAAGCTCCGGTCCGGCGACATCTACCAGGTCGCCGAAGTCGTTCGGAACCTCTCGATCCGCGACAAGGACAAGGGGCTCTCCGCAGGCGAGAAGCGCATGCTCGGCCGCGCGCGCCAGATCCTCGTGTCCGAGCTCACCTTCGCGCTCGGGGTGGACGAGGAGGCAGCCGAGCAGCGACTGAACGAGGTCCTGCCGTAAGCACATCGGAGGGCCCCGGGGCCCGGGCCGTGTGGGCGGTCGTCGTGGCGGGGGGGAGCGGAGCTCGCTTCGGTCGGCCGAAGCAGTTCGAGTGCCTGGCGGGACGCCCCGTGGTCGAGTGGTCCGTCACGGCTGCGCGAAAGGCGACCGACGGGGTGGTCCTGGTCGTCCCCGCGAGCGAGGTGGAGCGTGCGGGGTCCCTCGGCGCGGACGTCGTCGTCACTGGCGGCGAGACGCGTTCGGCGTCCGTGCGCCGCGGGCTCGCGCACGTCCCCGAGCAGGTCGATGTCGTGGTGGTGCACGATGCGGCGCGCCCGCTCGCGTCGCCGGCCCTGTTCGCCGCCGTGGTCGCCCCGCTGCTCGCGGACGAAGAGGACGTCGACGGCGTCGTCTGCGGCATCGCCGTCGCGGACACCTTGAAGCGCGTCGACGGCGACGGGACGACGGTCATGGGGACCGTGGACCGCGCCTCGCTCGTCGCGGTGCAGACGCCCCAGGCGTTCCGGGCCGCCGTGCTCCGCCGTGCGCACGCTGCGGGAGGCGACGCCACCGACGACGCGGCGCTCGTCGAGTCGATCGGGGGCAAGGTGCGCGTGGTCCCTGGCGAGGCGCACAACGTGAAGCTGACCGTGCCCTCCGACCTCGCACTCTTGGAGCACCTCGCCGGCGGTGGGGAGTGGTGACGCTCCGTGTCGGGCAGGGCTTCGACGTCCACCCGTTCTCCGAGGACCGCTCGCGCCCGCTCGTGCTCGGCGGGGTCGTGGTGGAAGGCTCGCGCGGCCTTTCGGGCCACAGCGACGCGGACGTCCTCTCGCACGCGCTCAGCGACGCGCTGCTCGGCGGGGCGGGCCTGGGGGACATCGGGCGGCACTTCCCCGACACCGACCCCCGCTACGAGGGGGCGGACAGCCTCCAGCTCCTCTCGGACGTCGTGGCGCTGGTCGCCGGTGCGGGGCTCCGTGCGGCGAACGCCGACTGCACGCTGCTGGCGGAGCGGCCGAAGCTGAGCCAGGTGCTGCCGGTGATGGCCGAGCGGCTGACCGCTGTCCTCGGTGCTCCGGTGTCGGTGAAGGCGAGCCGGGGCGAGGGGTTGGGGGCGATCGGGCGAGCCGAGGGGATCGCCTGCCTCGCCGTCGTGCTGCTGGACGCGTCGTGACGCCCGCGGGGCGCGGAGCTGGCCGCGGGCGCCCTGGGCGTGAGCCGCGCCGCGAGGTCGTCGGACGTCGGCCCGGCGCACCCGATCGGAGACCCGGCGGACCCGTGCCGCGGAGGTCCGGTCCAGCCGACCGGCACGAGCACGCGCGCCCGGCGGCTCGCGACGGGCTCGGCGGCGACCAGGTGGAGGGGCGCCGCGCGGTGCGCGAGCTGCTCGCCGCCGGCCGGCGTCAGGTTCGGACGCTGTGGCTCGCCGAAGGGCTCGATCCCTCTGTCCAGCTCGACGAGATCGAGCAGCTCGCCGCGCGTCGCCGGGTGCGCGTCGAGACCGTCTCACGGGCGCGGCTCGAGGCTGCAGCACGGACCGAGGCACCCCAGGGGGTGCTCGCCCGGGCACGCCCGATCGAGCCGGTGGACCTGGACGAGCTCGCCGCGCCCGCGCGCGGGCCGGCGTTCGTGGTGGTGGTCGCAGGCGTCACCGACCCCCGGAACCTGGGGGCGCTCTTGCGGAGCGCGGAGTGTGCGGGGGCGACCGGGGTGGTCCTTCCCCGCCATCGCGCCGTGCATCTGTCGCCCACGGTCGCCAAGGTCGCCGCTGGGGCCATCGAGCACCTCGACTTCGCGCTCGTGGGCGGCATCCCCAATGCGCTCGAGCGCTTGTCGTCGCTCGGGATATGGGCGCTGGGGTTGGCGTCGGAGTCGCCGCGCTCGATCTACGACGTCGGGTTCGGCGACGGGCCGGTCGCCCTGGTGGTCGGTGGCGAGGAGCGGGGCCTCCCGCCCTTGGTTCGCCGGCGCTGCGACGAGATCGTCGCGATTCCCCAGCACGGCGCGCTCGCGTCGCTCAACGTCGGGGTGGCGGCAGCCGTGGCGTGCTTCGAGGTCGCACGCCGCCGATCGGGTTGAGCCGCTTGCGGCCGGGCGACGTGCTTGGCAGGCTGGTCCGGTGACCACGGCGCGGGGGGCGCAGCCGCAGCCGCCCCGAGGCGGCGGGCCGGAGAGCCCTCCGGCGTGGTCCCTGGGCAAGGCGATCGGGGTCGTGGTGGTCGCGGTCGCCCTCGGCGCCTACCTCGTTGCCCTCGGCGGAGGGCCCCACTCTCCGGCGTCGGCGGCGAGCCACGCCGCCTCCACCAGCGCGTCCGCGAAGCCGTCGACGAGCCAGCCGACGACCAGCCAGCCGCCGACCAGCCAGCCGACGACCAGCCAGCCGCCGACGACCAGCTCGACACCGTCGGGTGCGTCCTCGACGGCGC
>JAKBTL010000090.1 GCA_021844425.1 Actinomycetes bacterium
CCGCGTCCTCGTGGCTCGCGAGCGCCGGCGCGCGGCGAAGGCGGCCGTCGAGGTCGTAGAAGTGACGGCCTCGCTCGGACTCCGAGGCGAAGCGGTGGACGAGGACGCCGTCGACCTCCTCGTCGCCAGGCTCGAGCTCGCTGCGCCAGGTGATGTGGTCGAGCGCGGTCGAGGTGAACACCTCGGCGCGCCAGCCAGTCGAGGCGACCAGGTGCTCCGCCAACTGGCGGGCGGCGGACTCGGCCCCGCCGATGACCTGGTGCCCGTAGCGGGGCGTGACGAAGGCCACTCGCACGGCTGGGGCTCAGCGCGTTGCGACGACGAGGTAGTCCGCCCCGCCGGGCCCCTCGACGATCTCCACCGCCCATGTGGCGAGAAGATGCGCCCAGGTGCGCGGACGAAGCGGCCTGCCCGCAGCGAGATCGGCCTCGACCGGCGCGTCCTCGCCGAGCCAAGCGTCCGGCGAGACCGAGTGGACCACGAGCACCCCGCGCCCGGCGACCCCGCCGAGGACCGACCGGACGAGCTCGTCGCGCCGAGCAGGCTCCATCACCTCGACGATCCCAGAGATCACGACTCCGCCGAGTGATGAGCTGCCGACGGCCCGCAGGTGGCCGAGAGGGTCCTCCTGCCGAAGGTCCGCGCCTCGCAGCTGAGCGTCGTCCACCTTCCCCGGGCGCGGGTCGACGCCGTACGCGTCGATCCCCTCGGCCGAGAGGAGGCCCACGAGCCAGCCGTCGCCGCAGGCGGTGTGCAAGACCCGACCTCGGGTGTCGCTCAGCACGTCGACGGCCCGTGACACCCACCAAGACCCGGTCGAGCCTTCGTCGACCACGCGCATCGGGATCGGAGGCGGCACCAGGCGTCGGAGCTCGTCGAGCTGGGCATCGACCGAGTGGAGCGCGCGGCTCACCGCCAGGCCGAGCGAGCTCACCTGATGGGTGACCCACCCCATGTACCACAGGCTCAGCGCGCGCAGGGTCCTCTTGACGGCGGCCCCCGCCGGCCGCTGCGATGTGACCGGAACCACCGGGTCCACGAACGCCGCCTGGTCGACCATCGCCAGGGCATCCTTCAGGTCCCCACCGCGAACGGCAACCGGAGCGTGCTCGAGGAACATCTCGTCGAGCTCGCGTTCGAGCTGGAGGGGGATCTCGCCTCGGTGACGCTGCACCTCGTCGTCGATCTCGGCCATCACCCGACGGAGGTAGTCGTCCGGAACGAGCACCTCTTCGCGCGAAGGGGCGGGCGGCTCCTGCGACCCGTGCACGCTCACCGCGCCACCGTCCCGTCGGCGGGGACCGCGGGCCGGTTCCGAGCCACCGAGAGCGCCCCGCCGCCGACCAGGGCGGCCTGCACCGGGATCGCCACGGCCCCCGTGGAGCGACCCGGGTTCATCACCTCGAACCGGCAGGCCGGCTCGCGCCAGTCGCTCAGTCCGCTGCTGGTCTGCACCCCGAGGATCACGTCGTAGGCGCCGTCGAGGAGCGGCACCGACTCCAGGCGGAACTCGAACGTGCCAGGGCCCGGCTGGACGTCACAGGCAACACCGAGCACCTCGCTGTCCGTGCTGAAGAGGCCGAGCCCCTCGTCGTTGCGGATGTCGAGCTGGAACACGACCCCCTCGGCAGCCCGGCTCGACTCGAAGACGACCCGGATGGTGAGCGGCTCCCCCGGCAAGAGGTAACGGCGTGTGGACGCCGCCGGCAGGACGCACGACACCTCGACGAAGCGAACGGGCCTGCTGTCGCCCAGGCCGCTGCGCGTTCGCACGGTCGCGCCCCGGGACAGAGCCGGCCCGTTGCCCGGCACCGCCGGCACCATCGCCGTGCCGGGGGCGTCCACGGCCATCGCCCCCGCAGGAGCGGGTGCGGGGAGGCCGGGGTCGATCGGGTCGCCCCCCTCGGCGAGCGCAGAGGTCTCTTCCGATGCGACGTCCAAGGCGACCTCCGCCTCGCGTGCGCCGAGCACGTCGCCCGCCTCGAGCAGCCGTTCGCGAAAGAGGCGCACCGCCTCTCCGGGAGGGCCCATGCCGATCATCTCGCCGTCGACGAGCACGACGGCCCGGTCGCACAGGTTGCGCACGAGGTCGGGCGAGTGCGACACGAACAGGATCGTGCGCCCCTCACGTTGGAACCGCTTCACGCGCTCCATGCACTTGCGCTGGAACCGCTCGTCACCCACGGCCAGGACCTCGTCGATCACGAGGATGTCGGGGTCGACGTTCACCGCTACGGCGAAGCCCAGACGCACGTACATGCCCGAGGAGTAGAACTTGACCTGGTTGTCGATGAACTGCCCAAGCTCGGCGAACTCCACGATGTCGTCGAACATCCGGTCGACCTCGCGCTTCGAGAGCCCGAGCATCGAGCCGTTCAGGTAGATGTTCTCCCGGCCGCTCAGCTCCTGCTGGAACCCGGCGCCGAGCTCCAAGAGCCCGGCCAGCTTCCCGCGCACGACGACCTGTCCCGAGGTCGGCTGCAGCACGCCGCAGATGCACTTGAGCAGGGTGGACTTGCCGGAGCCGTTGCGTCCGAGGATGCCGACGGTCTCTCCCTCCCGGACGTCGAAGCCGATGTCCCTGAGTGCCCAGAGGTCCTCGTGGGGAACCCGTCCCGCGTGGATCACCCGCTCCTTCAACGAGGTGTACTTCTCGTGGTAGAGGCGGAACCGCTTCGAGACGCCCTGGACCTCGACGGCAGGAGAGCCCATCTCAGAGCTCCTCCGCGAAGTTGCCCGCGAGGCGCCCGAACACGATCATCGCGACGTAGAACAGGACGAGCGCGAACACGAGCACTACACCGTCTCCCCACAGGTACGTCGTGACGGGCCAGTGCGGCAGGATGTGCAGCAGCGCGTGTGTCGGCTGGGTGCTGTGGACTGTCGGTCGCCCGTAGAGGACCCGCTGGTAGGTCATCACCAGGATGGTCAGCGGATTGAGGAAGTACACCCAGTCGAGGCCGTGGACGGACAGGCGCGGGGCCAAGGTCTCCTGGAACGAGTACACGATCGGGCACGCCCAGAACCAGGCGGACCCGACCAGCACTGTGACGAGGTGCTGGGTGTCGCGCATGTACACGTTGACCGCTGCCAGCAGGATCCCGAGCGCGCAGGAGAGGACCAAGGTCGGGACCAGTGCGACGAGCACCAGGTACAGGACCGACCAGGCCGGGGCCCAGTGGAGGGCCACCATGAAGATGACCATCACGCACGCCTGGAAGAAGAAGAAGACGCCCGCCGACCCGATCGCCGCGAGCGCGAGGATCTCCCGGGGGAAGGAGACCTTCTTCACCAGTCCCGCGTTGTTCACGACGACGCCGGTCGCCGTGAGGATCCCCGTGGAGAACAGGTTCCACAGAAGCAAACCCGAGAAGAGGTAGATGACGAAGTTCGGCATGCCGTTCTTCAGGAAGACCCCGAAGACCATCGTGTAGACCGCAAGGGTCAGTGCCGGCGACACCATCGACCAGAGGAGCCCGAGCACCGAGTTCTTGTACTTGACCTTGATCTCGGTGCGGACCAGGTAAACGAGCAGCTCCCGAGAGCGCCAGATCTCCTTCAGGCGTGACAGGACGCTCGTGTGCGCGGAGACGACCCGCGTCGTCTTCGGGCGCGAGGCGATCGAGCCCTCTCCTGCGAGCACGCTCGTCACTGCAGATGTCCCCGCGTCCGGCGGCTGCGCGGGCGCTTCGAGTGCCACTGTCAGCTTCCGCCCACCTGGGCCGCGGAGCGGTCGATCACCTGGTCGATGAAGCCGTACTCGCGAGCTTCTTCTGCAGTGAACCAGCGGTCCCGGTCGGAGTCCGCCTCGATGCGCTCCACGGGTTGGCCGGTGTGGAAGGCGATGCGCTCGGCCATCATCCGCTTCAGGTAGACGATCTGCTCCGCCTGGATCGCGATATCCGCGGCCTGCCCCTGCATCGACCCCGAGGGCTGGTGCATGAGGATGCGCGAGTGCGGGAGAGCGAACCGCTTCCCCGGAGCGCCCGCGCACAGCAGGAATTGGCCCATCGAGGCCGCGAGGCCGACGCAGATCGTGCTCACGTCCGGGCGGACGTACTGCATCGTGTCGTAGATCGCAAGGCCGTCGGTCACCGAGCCGCCCGGCGAATTGATGTAGAGGGAGATGTCCCGATCGGCATCCTCTGCCTCGAGCAGGATGAGCTGGGCGCACACGGTGTTCGCCGTGTTCTGGTCGATGGCCGACCCGATGAAGATGATGCGCTCCTTCAAGAGGCGCTGGTAGACGTCTGCGGTGACCGCCTGCTCCTGGCCGGCAGCGCCGAAAGGTCCGACAGAGGGACTAGCGTGCATGGGCGCGAGGCTACCCGGCGGCGCGCTGTCGGGGATCACGCGCGGACGTGGCGGAACCGGTAGACGCGCCGGGTTTAGGTCCCGGTCCCTTCGGGGGTGGAGGTTCGAGTCCTCTCGTCCGCACGCTCGTGCCTCACCTCGTCGCTGCACCCGACAAGTTCCGTGGCACCGCCACCGCCGCCGAGGCGGCGGCTGCAGCTTCACGCGGCGCCCGGGCGGTCGGCTGGAGCGCCGAGGAGCTCCCGCTCGCGGACGGCGGCGAGGGCACCCTCGACGTCCTCGCCAGTGCGCTGGGCGGCGAGCGTCGCCACGCCATCGTGCGCGGTCCGCTCGGGGAGCCGGTCGAGGCGGCGTGGCTGTTCGTCCCGCACGGCCTGCCTCGGGGCGTACTGCTCCTCGCGGACGCCGGGAGGAAGGTGCCCGAGGCAGAGGACGGCCCGGTCGCGGTGATCGAGTCGGCCCTCGCTGCCGGGAGGGCGCTGCTGGCGGAGCCAGAGGGGGACGACCCCGTCCGAGCGCGGACCGAGGGCGTGGGGGACCTGATCCTCGCGGCCGTCGAGGCGGGCGCCCGGCTCGTCGTGGTCGGCGCCGGCGGCACGGCGACCACCGACGGCGGCTGCGGTGCGCTCTCGGCAGTGGGCTCGAGGACACGCCTCTCCGGCGCATCCATCGTGGTTGCCTGCGACGTCTCGACCCCGTTCCGCAAGGCAGCCGTGACCTTCTCTCCTCAGAAGGGTGCGACGCCCGCGCAGGTGGCGGCGCTGTCTGCCCGCCTCGACGGACTCGCGACCCGATACCGCGAAGAGCTCGGTATCGACGTCGGCCCCCTCACGGGGGCCGGTGCGGCCGGGGGTCTCGCAGGCGGGCTGGCCGCGCTCGGTGCGCACCTCGTCCCGGGCTTCGCCCTCGTCGCCTCCCTCTTCGACCTCGACCGCCGAATCGCAGGAGCAGACCTCGTCATGACCGGCGAGGGGCGCGTCGACGCGACCTCGTTCGAGGGCAAGGTGGTCGGTGGCGTCCTGGCCGCGGCTGGCGGGCTCGTCCCGGCGCTGTGCGTGGCGGGCCAGTTCGAGCCCGACATCGCACGGTGCTGGTCGCACCGCCCCGGCCGCGTCGACGCGGTGAGCCTCGTTGCCACCGCCGGAGACGAGCGTGCGCGTCTGGCACCCACGGACGCGGTGTTCGACGTGGTCGCTTCGGCCTGCCGGCGCTGGGGCCGAGACACGTGCAGCTAGCGTCGTCGCGATGAACTTCGAACCGGTCGGCGACACGACCGGCGGCTCTCCTCCGCCTCGGAGCTCCAGCTCGCGGACGCTGCTCGCCGCGGGGCTCGCGCGCCGCGGCGCACGGAGAGGGCGCCTGCTCCTCTCGCGGGCCAAGCACTGGCGCGATCCGATCATCGTGGAGATCGGCTACCGCGCGGTGCTCCAGCGAGCGCCGGACCCCTGGGGCAGGCGAGACTTCCTCGGGAGGTTTCGCTCCGGGGGCCTCTCCGTCGAGCAGTTCGGACGTGAGCTGCTCGAGTCGCCGGAATTCGAGCGGGTGCTCGCCGCGCGTGACCTCGTGCGCTCCCTGCACCACAGCCGCTGCGCCTTCGTGCGGAGCCTCCCGCCCGCCCGTCGCATTCTCGACCTGGGCGGCACGAACCTCCAGCACGAGGACGGCGCGATGGTCACCATGGGCTACCCGTACCCGTTCGACGAGCTGGTGATCGTCGATCTGCCGCCTGACGACCGCCACCCGCTCTACAACCGCGGCGGGGTGCGTTCGGACACCATGAGCAGGCTGGGCAGGATCACCTACGCCTACCACTCGATGGAAGACCTCTCCGCCTACCCCGACGCGTCGTTCGACCTCGTCTACAGCGGCCAGAGCATCGAGCACGTTCCCGTCGACGTCGCGGACAACGTCTTGGCGGGCGCGTTCCGGGTGCTGCGCCCGGGCGGGAAGCTCGCCCTCGACACGCCGAACGCCCGCGTCACCCGCCTTCAGCAGGCCCAGTTCATCGACCCCGACCATAAGCACGAGTACACGTCCGAGGAGCTCGAGGAGAAGCTCTCGCGTGCCGGCTTCGAGATCGTCGAGCGCAAGGGGCTGAACCTCGGGCTCAAGACCGTGGAGACTGGGTGTTTCGACGAGGCGGAGGTCGCCGAGAACGTGGGCGTCTTCTCGCTGCCCGGCTCTTGCTACCTGCTCGCCTATGTCTGCCGGAAGGCCTGAAGGACTCGAGGGGCCGGCTTTCGGGCCGGCCCCTCGGTCTTGCTGTGCATGATCACCGGAACCGGCGTCGTGTCGGCATCACGATGGTGGAGGGCCTTTGCCTGTTCGCCGGTCGTACGACCGGACCTCCGCGGCCCGTAGCGAGCGCCGCACGACGAGACCCCGGCTGGAGAACGTCGCCACAGCAGCACGACGCTCACTCAGCGCGGCGGACCACTCTCCTCGGTCGAGCTCGTCGATGCCATCGCAAGCTCCCTTCCAGTCTCGGGCGGTCATGACGACGCTGCCCTCGCCATCTATTCTCCCCCGCAGCACGCGATCCGCCAAGAGGTCTGAGCTGGGACTTCGCGCGACCGTCGGGTCGCGAGGCTACGCGGGCCTACGTGCTCGGGGCCTCTCGACGCAGCGCTTCGGCGAGCGCCCGCAACGCGCGCCCCCTGTGCGAGATCGCGTGCTTCTCCTCGGGGCGAAGCTCCGCGAACGTGCGCCCGTCGCCTTCGTCGGGCACGAACACCGGGTCGTAGCCGAAGCCGCCTTCTCCTCGCGGCGTCTCGGCGACCGTCCCGGCGACGACTCCCTCGCGCCAGACCTCCCGGCCGTCGGGGAACCGCACCATGACGACCGTCCGGAAGCGCGCACGGCGCGGGCCGCCACGCCCCGGCGATGCATCGAGCTCAGCCAAGAGCTTCGCGACGTTGTCCGCGTACGTCGCGCCCTCTCCCGCGTACCGAGAGGATCGCACGCCCGGCGCCCCGCCGAGAGCGTCGACCTCGAGCCCCGTGTCGTCGGCGACCGCCGGCGTCCCCGTGGCCGCCGAGAGCGCGACTGCTTTCAGCCGCGCGTTCGCCTCCAGCGTGTCGCCGGTCTCCTCGACGTCGGGGACGTCGGCGGGCCGCGGCAGGAGGCGCACGCCGCCAGCCGCCCCGAGGATCTGGCGGATCTCTGCGGCCTTGTCATGATTGGCGGTCGCCATGACGAGGACGAGCGGCATGCCCGGCTGGGCCACGCCGCTCATCGCGGCGCCGGCGGCTCAGCGAGGACGGCGTCTTGCATGACGAGCAGACGGCTGATGCCTGCCTCGGCGAGCACGAGCAGCTCGTCGAGCTCCGAGCGGCTGAACGGCAGCCCCTCGGCCGTCCCCTGGACCTCGACGAAGCGACCGGACCCGGTCATCACGACGTTCATGTCGACCTCTGCACGCGAGTCTTCGGCATAGGGAAGGTCGAGCATCGGCACCCCGTCCACGATGCCGACCGACACTGCCGCTACGGCGTCGCCCAGCGGATGCACCTTCAGCCTTCCCGCAGCGACGAACCGGCTGAACGCGTCGTGCAAGGCGACGTACGCCCCGCAGATGGACGCGGTCCGGGTGCCGCCGTCAGCCTGGAGGACGTCGCAGTCGACGGTGACCTGCAGCTCGCCGAGCGCCACGAGGTCGCACACCGCGCGCAGTGACCGTCCGATGAGGCGCTGGATCTCCTGGGTTCGGCCTGACTGCTTCCCCTTCGAGGCTTCCCGCGTCGCGCGCTCAGACGTCGATCCCGGCAGCATCGAGTACTCCGCGGTCACCCACCCCTTGCCGCTCCCCCGCATCCAGGGGGGCACCCGATCCTCCACCGATGCAGTGCAGAGCACCTTCGTGCGCCCCATCGAGAGGAGCACCGAGCCGGGGGCGAATTCCGTGAAATCGCGCTGGAACGTGACCGGACGCAGCTCGTCGAGCGCACGCCCGTCCGCGCGCAGCACCCGGGGATCCGGTACGACGTTGCCGATGTCGGTGGTCACGTCCTCGTCCCCTTGTCTCGTGGGCTCCTCGTCCCTCTCCTCGCCGGTGCAGCCCTGCCGGTGCAGCCCTGCCGGTGCAGCCGGTGGCGATGCGGCCGGTGGCGATGCGGCCGGTGGCGATGCGGCCCGTGAGCGTACAGGCTCCACACGTACGCGGGCGACCGCTCACCGCTCGAAGACCCTGCCGGGAGCAACCTGGTGCACCGGGCGACCAAACGCCTCGTCCGCCTCCCCCGCGAGCGCGTCGGCCGCGACCGAGGGGCGCCGGTGCGTGAGCACGAGCCGCCGGACGCCGGCTCCCACGGCGATCGCTCCGGCCTGCCGGCCGCTCAGGTGCCGCCCGTCACCTTCGTGCTCGCGCGTGTAGGTCGCTTCGCAGAGCAGCAGGCTGATTGCCGGTTCCGAGCTCCTCGGGCGACCAGCCTGGACCCGCCTCGAGCCAGATGACCACGCCCGACGCTTCGACGAGGTAGCCGCTCGCGGCGCCGCCCGGGCCTGGGTAACTGCCGTCGCAACCCAAGACGGTGATCGTCCCTCCGGCCAGGTTCCACGTGCCCGACGACGCCTTCACGCCATCAACGTGGAGCCTTGACGCGACGATCCCATCAGGGCGCCTGGGGGCTCAGAAATAGATGGTCGACCGCGCCCGCTCGGCGACCTCGTCGACGTCGCCGGTCCACGCTCCGCTCGACAGGTATTTCCACCCTCCGTCCGCCGAGATGACGACGATCGCGGCTTGCTCACCGTCGCCGAGCTGCGCGGCGCACCTGGCGGCACCAGCCATCGCCGCGCCGGTCGAAAGCCCAGCGAAGATGCCGACGTCTGCCAGACGCCGGACCCACTCGATCGATTCTCGCGGTCGCACGACGGTCTTGCGGTCGAGCAGCTCGCTCCCGCCGAGCTCTTCGAAGATCGGCGGGATGTAGCCCTCGTCGAGGCTGCGGAGCCCGTCGACGACCTCGCCAGCCGGCGGTTCGACCGCCCAGACCTGCACTGCCGGGTTGCGCTCCTTCAGGTAGCGGCCCGCGCCGAGGAGCGTGCCTGACGTGCCGAGACCCGCGACGAGATGGGTGACGTCCGGGCAGTCCCGCCAGATCTCCGGCCCGGTCTGCGAGTAGTGGGCACGCGGGTTCGCTGGATTGGCGTACTGGTAGAGGAACACCCACTCGGGATGCGCCGCAGCCAAAGCCTGCGCCATGCGAACCGCCCCGTTCGACCCCTCGGCTCCGGGTGACTCGATGATCTCGGCGCCCCACACCTCGAGCAGCTGGCGCCGTTCGGGGGACACGCTCTCCGGCAGGACGACCTTCAGGTGGTAGCCCTTCACCCGACACACGAGCGCAAGACCGATCCCGGTATTGCCCGACGACGGTTCGAGGAGAACCTGGCCCGGCTCCCCCGGCCGCAACGAACCTGCTTTCTCGGCGTCCTCCACCATGGCGAGCGCGACCCGGTCCTTTACCGAGCCACCGGGGTTCTGCCCTTCGAGCTTGACGAAGAGGCGCGCGGCAGGATTCGAGCTGAGCTCGCTCACCTCGACGAGGGGCGTGTCGCCGATCAGGTCGAGGGAGCTGCGATGCAGTGCCATCGTCGCGACGGCCGGCCCGTCAGCCGCCCGCCACGGCCGGGAGGAGAGACACCTCGTCGCCCTCCTTGACCGGGGTGTCCAGCGACTCGAGGTATCGGACGTCGTCGTCGTTGACGTAGACGTTCACGAACCGGTGGAGCGACCCGTCTTCGTTGAGCAGCTGGCCTGACATCCCGGGGAACTCCGAGACGAGCTCACGTAGGACGTCACCGATGGTTGACGCCTTCACGGTCACGGTGGACTGGCCTCCAGCCTGCGGACGGAGCACGGTCGGCAAGCGGACATCGACTGCGACAGCCACGGCACCTCCCGGTTGCGGACGTCCCGTCACGAGACAGTCCGAATAGTTGACCTGTTGAGTCCGAATTGTAATCGGTGCGCCGGAGGCGTCGGACGGCGGGCCGAACGACGCCCTGACGCCTGGGGACCGGCACGCACAGCGCCGGTCCGGCTCACGGCGATCAGCGCTGCCCGGCGGTCCGGACGAGCCCCCTCGGACGGCGCCGACGGCTCAGGCGGTGACGGCGACGCCTGCGTGAGCCTGCTGACCGAGCACCACCACCGATTCCTCCTCGATCTCGCCACCGGCAATCCGGTAGCTACGGACGACGGGGTGGGTGTCCCGCAGCGACACGACGACGTAGTGCCAGTCAGGGTCGGGTGCCTGGTCCACGTCGGTGGGCGACGGATAGGCGTCAGTGTGGGTATGGGAGTGGAAGACGCCGATGAGCTGTGTGCCGTTGCGCTCCGCGTCACGGTCCGCCTGGAGGAGGTCGCGCGAGTCGACCGAGTAGACGCGCGCGGACGCTGCGGCGTTGCGCGTCGGGTACACACGAGCGACCGTGCCCTCGGCAGGATCGCCGGCGAGGAGGCCGCACGCTTCGTCGGGAAGCCCGGAGATGCAGTGGGCGACCATCTGCAGGTGGAGGTCCCGCGGCATCCGGAGCATCGTCGTCCGATCGTACCGGCCGTGCCCAAGAGAGACGCGGATGGACGCGCAGATGCCCGGCGGGTGCGCATCGGTCGGCTGGATCGCCGTAGCCTCGTCGTGCCATGGCACGAGCGAAGAAGGTGGCGGCCAAGCGAGCCGCCAAGCACGAAGGACGACGTGGCGACCGGACGGTCGCCACGAACCGGCGCGCCCGCCACGACTACGAGGTTCTCGAGACGATCGAGGCGGGCATCGTGCTGAGCGGAAGCGAGGTGAAGTCGTTGCGCGATGGCAAGGCTCAGCTCGCCGACGCCTACGCTCGAGTCGACGACGGCGAGCTGTGGCTCTACGGCGTCCACATCCCGCCCTGGCAGTTCGCGGCCGGTTTCGGCAGCCACGACCCGCACCGCAAGCGAAAGCTGCTCGTCCACCGGGAGCAGATCGACGAGCTCTTGGGGCGCACGCAGCAGCAGTCGCTCACCCTCGTGCCTCTCTCCTTGTACTTCAAGGAGGGCAGGGCGAAGGTCCAGCTCGCACTCGCACGGGGCCGCAGGCTCTACGACAAGCGCCAGGCGATCCTCACCCGCGAAGCCGAGCGGGAGACCGCGAGGGAGCTCCGCAACGCGCAGCGCTGGAGCGTGCACGGCTGAGCACGGCCGGGGCGGGCCCGAAGGATCCTCGTCGGCGGCGCGGTAGACTTAGGGGTGCGTTCGGACACAGGGCAAGGTCGTCCGAACGGACGGCAGTGCCGACACAAGGGGGTGAAAGGTCTCGACTCCGGTAGTCGAGTTGGGAGAAGCGAGCCGTGGTCTCCGGAGCCACGTTAAAGAGCCGGAACACAAAACAAACGCCGAGCCTCAGCTCGCGTACGCTGCTTAAGCAGTAGCGTCGTCCGCCCAGCCTCTGCTCCATGGGCTGGTGATCGGGCGTCATCGAATGGAGCTCGCTCGTAGGCTGTTCCGGCTGGCCTGCGGGGACTCTTTGTCGGATACGGGACGCCGCCGCCGCCGACAGCAGCGGCGTCCTCGACAACCTCCTGTTGGCTGCGCTCGGAGAAGGCCCGACAAGAAGCCGGAGGACGCGGGTTCGATTCCCGCCACCTCCACTCGAGTTTCGTATTCGAACTCGCACACGCTGAAGATGTCGTCGAAGGGCGGCCGGTTCTGCTCGTGGCAGAGCCGGCCGTCCTTCACGTCGAGGCGCTCGAACACCGCCGCGTTGAACTGCTTGCGGGTGCGGTCGGACGCCTTGGCGTAGGCGTCGCCGCAGCGGGTGGCGAAAGTGGCCGCCAGCTCCAGGATCTCTTGCCACTCGCCGAGGTTGGCGTCGAGGTCACCCAGGCGGTCTTTGGCAGCTTGGATGTCGGCGCCGATGCGCGCCTGCTCGGCCTTCAGGGTCGTGACGTCGATGGCGCCGACGTAGTAGACGTCGATGGCACCGACGTAGTAGGCGTCGAGGAGCTTTCGTCGCTGGGCTTCCGCCGTGGCGACCCGGCGGGTGAGCAGCTCCCGCTGGGCGGCGTCGGCCCGCTGGCGTTCGACGATCTCCGCCGCCGTCTCCTCCCGCAAGCGCTCGGCCCAGGTGGCCGGCAACTCGATGCGGGCGTAGAGGTCTTCGACTTGGGCTTCGAGGTCGTCTGCTGCGACGTAGCGCTCCCGGCAGGTGCCGGCCGGGTCGTTCTTCTGGCCGAGGCAGAAGAAGTACGTGTAGCGGCCCTTCGAGTGCTGAATTGACAGCCGCCTGCCGCACACTCCGCAGTGCAGGAGGCCCTTCAAGTAGTGGGGGTGCTTACGCTCCCTGGTTCCCCGCGCCGCTCTTGCGGCGAGCAGCTCTTGGACCCGGCGGAAGGTCTCGGGGTCGACGAGCGGCTCGTGGGTGCCGGGATGCTGGACACCGTTCCACTCCACGATGCCGACGTAGACCGGGTTGGCGAGGATCTTGGCCAGCCCCTGCCAGGTGATCGCCTTTGGGTCCCGGTCACGGCGTGCCCGGTTGGTGAGGCCTCGGTGCGATAGCTCCCCCGCCAGGCGCTGGAGCGTCCATTCGCCGGTCGCGTAGTGCTCGAAGGCGAGGGTGACGAGCGGGGCGCGTTCTGCGTCGGGGACGATGCGCGCCACCTGGTGGCCGGCGATCACCTCGCGCAGGTTCACATAGCCGAGCGGGGCGCCGTGGGGGAAGCCGCCCTGCTTCGCCTTCTCGCTGAGCCCATTTTTGATCTCGGCGGCGAGGTTGGCCGAGTAGAACTCGGCCATGAGCGCGTGGATGCCCTCGACCAGGCGTCCCGAGGCGGTCTCCTCCACGTTCTCGGTCACCGACACGAGCGCCACGCCACGGCGGCGAAGCAGCGCCCGGATGGCCACGTGGTCTTCCATGTTGCGCGCTAGGCGGTCGATCTTGTGGACGACCACGGCGTCGACGTCGCGCGCTTCTGCGATGCGCGCGAGCATGACCTTCAAGGCCGGTCGGTCAGCCGAGCGGGCCGACTCGCCACGGTCGACGTACTCGTCGACGAGGTCCCATGAGGCGTCGCGGATGTGGCGGGTGCAGGCCTCGCGCTGGGCGGGGATGGAGAAGCCCTCCTCTCCCTCGCCCTTCTCGGCCTGCTCACGGGTGGAGACCCGCAGGTAGATCACACAGCGCATCACGTCACGCTCCTTTGCCGATCTCTCCATCAGGGCTCGTTCTTTGTCGGGGTGCAAGTCCTTCGTCGTCAGCCGGTCTCCTCCTCGTAGTCGTGCCTGCCCTGCCGGTAGTGGTCGCCCCGGGCGAGGCGGGCCAGGGACTCGGCCGGGCGGGGCCACCCGGCGAGATCGGCGAGGCGCACCCGGCTCCCGTCGGCTCCGAGAGGCGCCCAGACCGCGTCTGTCGGCCGGAGCGCCAGAGAGGCGGTGGTGGTGGCGACCGCCAGCCCGTGGCCTGACAGGGCGCCACGGACGCCGGCCTCGCGCCGAGGGCCGGGGACGACGACGAGGACCCAGAACGCCCAGCCCGAGGCCTCCTCGAGCCGGGCGTAGTCAGCGGCCTTTCGGGCCAGGCGGCCGAGCTGCTCGGTGCCCCGGTCGTACTCCAGGCAGAAGACAACCGTGGCGTCGCCGTCTCGCCAGACGCCGACGCCGTCGGGGTAGACGATGCCGGCCAGGCGCTCCTTGGAGTAGCGCTCGCCCCACCAGGTCGTGAGCTCGACGTCGGATCGGTGGCGTGCCGCGGCCACGAGACGGACGAAGAGGTCGTTGGCGCCGACGGTGTGGGCGAGGCGCTGGCTGTTGGC
>JAKBTL010000030.1 GCA_021844425.1 Actinomycetes bacterium
GACGGCCGCTGGCGCCGCCCTCGTCCATACCCCGACTACTGCATGTGGCGCGCGGACCGATCCGGTGAGCGGACCTGGCGTGACGGGGGTTCAGCTGCTCACGAGGTGCTCACGAGGTGCTCTCGGCCCCAGCGCTCGAGCGCCTCGAGGGCCGGGCGCAGCGCCTCGCCCCGGGCGGTCAGCGCGTAGCGCACGCTGACCGGGGGCCCGCCGTCGACTTCGCGTGCGACGAGGCCGGCCGCGGCCAGCTCGCCGAGCCGCTCGGCGAGCATGCGCTCGCTGAGCCCGGGCACCAGGCGCACCAGCTCGGAGAAGCGGGCGGCCCCGTCGAGGAGGGTGACGATGATCAGCCCGTTCCAACGCTTGCCGAGCAACCCGAAGACCCGGGTGATCGCCTCGCAGACGCCCCGCTCGGCGGTCTCCACTGCGGCGTCGGCGGTCTCCGCCACGACCTCGGCGGACTCCTCCACGACGTCGGCGGACTCCTGCACGACCGTGGAGCATACTCTGATAGAGTCGCTGAGGAGTTCCTAGCTGCATACCTTTCGTATGCCTGCCGTCTCATCTGGTTCTCGTCACTGCATCACGAACGTTCGGAGGACATCGGTCACATGCGTCGTCTCGGTCTGCTCGTCTCCCGGTGGGTCCTCGGGGGCTACCTCGCCGTCCACGGCGCCCAGAAGCTGTTCGGCGCGTTCGGAGGTCACGGCCTCGAGGCGACGGCGGCGGGCTTCGGCTCGATCGGCCTGCGGCCTGCCAAGGTCATGGCGACCCTCGCAGGCGTGAGCGAGATGGGCGGCGGGGTGCTCACGGCGACCGGCATCGCCGATCCCCTCGGCCCGGTCGCGGTCGCCGGCACGATGGCCGTCGCCGCGGCGGTGCATCGCCGGCACGGCCCGTTGGCGCAGAAGGGCGGCTTCGAGCTTCCCCTGACCAACCTCGCGCTGGCGCTGGCGCTCATGAGCAGCCCCGGGAGGCCGGGCGTCGGGCTGCTCCTGCCCAGATCGCTGGCGCGTCTGGCCGTCGCCGGCGGCATCGGAGCTGCCGCGGTCGCGATCGGCCAGATCCTCCTCGCGCAGCCCGCCGACGCCGGCAGCGAGGGGCGCTCGCCTTCCCAGGCGGCTCCCCAGGCGGCTCCCCAGGCGCCTTCCCAGGCACAGGCTCCGGCGCACGCCGAGCGCGAGGTGCCAAATGGCTGATCGCCTCCCGACGCGCGAAGGGCCCAGGCCCCGCACGACGCCGTCGAACCCCCACATGCAGCTGGACCAGCAGCCCGCGGATACCACCCAGCGCGCGTTGCTCGCGGCCGAGGTGTTCGCACTCCGAGGGGTGACCGAGCGCGAGAGCGCGATCTCCGTCCCGGGCGCAAGAGCGCTGTGGCTCGACAGGGTCCCCCCCGATGCTCCCCGTGACGCCTTCATGATCGGCGCCGAGCTTGCCCATCTCCACCCCGGCACAGACCAGAGCCTCCACGTGATGCTCCCCCCGGACCTTGTGGCCGAGGCGATCGAGGCCGGCTGGGCCGAGCAGCACCCGGTTGCCCGACGTGGCCTCATCCCTGCGAACGCGGTGATGCTCTACGCCCCCCGTGACGACGCCGAGCGCGAGACTGTCGCAGCGCTTGTGCGCGCGGCCCACGCGTACGCGACGCGCAGCGAGGAGGAGAGGTGATGAAGATCCGCGAGCTGGGCCACATCGTGCTCTACGTGAGCGATCTCGAGCGCTCCCGCCGCTTCTACGGCGAGGTCCTCGGATGGGACGAGATCGTAGGCGACGTGCCCCTCGGGGTCCCGGCCGCGGGGTTCACCTCGGGGCGCACGCACCACGAGCTGCTCCTCATCGAGGTCGGGCCGTCGGCCGCAGCCATCCCGAAGGGCCGCAGGCTGGGCCTCTACCACTTCGGGCTGAAGGTGGGCGAAAGCGACGACGACCTGCGCGAGGTCGTCGAGCATCTGGCAGCCCACGGCGTGCCGATCAACGGAGCGAGCGACCACACCGTCACGCACTCGCTGTACATCTCCGACCCGGACGGCAACGAGATCGAGCTGTACGTCGACGTCCTCCCACGCGAGGAGTGGGGCGACCCGGCGGCCGTCTTCGCTCCGATCCGACCTCTGCGCCTCTAGCTCCCTCCAGCGTGCCGCGTCGCGCATGCCGCGTCGCGTCGCGCATGCCGCGTCGCGCGCGCCGCCCTTGACTACCGGGCAGCTGCCCGCACGGCCGCGTCGAGCGCACCGGGCAGGTCCTTGCTCGCCGTCGGGCGGGAGAGGAGGTAGCCCTGGACGGCGTCGCAGCCGAGGCTGCGCAGCAGCTCGAGCTGGGTCGTGGTCTCCACCCCTTCGGCCACGACCCGCAGGCCGAGCCCGTGGGCGACCGTGACGATCGCCTCGACCAGGAGCGTGTCGGCCCGGTCCGTCCCGAGCCCGGCCACGAACCCCTGGTCGATCTTGATCACGTCGACGGGAAGGTGCTTCAGGTACGACAGGGCCGAGTAGCCGGTGCCGAAGTCGTCGATCGCCACCTCGACCCCCATGTCGCGCAGCGTCTCGAGCACCCGTAGTGGGCGACCAGAGCCTCGTTCACCTCCACGAAGCGCAACGTCTCGAGGTCGTAGACCAACATCGGCAGGGGGTTCGCCGCCAACAGGAGCTGGAAGGCCCCACCCGCAGCACGCGGGACGCACGCCGTCGCCTCCTCGCCCGTGGCGTCCCTCTCCCGGCGCATCCTGGACATCGCACCCCACGGGCGGTGCTACCTCGTCATGTGGCGCACCCCAACTGCAAGTGTAGCAACTCGAGCCCGATTTTGGCTGTCAGGGCAGGCTGACGTAGCCGTGGCGCGCCTTCCACAAGAAGTACTTCTCGAAGGCGAGCTTCATCGCGTGGGCCTGCGGCCCGGGGATGAGGACCCCGTGCTTACGGGGAGGGAGCATCTTGTCGGCGAGGATGATCACCCCGTTGTTGCCGGCGTCCATCACGCACACCGCCGGCATGTCGCCGAACTCCTCGTGGGCTCGTGGCTTCTCGCCGCGGATCTGGGCGGCGATGTTCTTCGCAGCGACATGCGCCATCCGCTCGGTCGGGAAGCCCGTCTTCGGGATGCCGAGCGGGGTGGACGTCTGCCATGGGACCGGGACCGCGGCGGCAATGCCCACGGCGTAGACGTCGTCGTAGGCGTCGCTCTGGTAGGTGTCGCGCACCTTCACGTAGCCCTTGGCATCGGCGATCTGTGTCGCCGTGCGCACCACCTCCTGGCCGAGGAACGGCGGCACCACCATGGCGTAGGTGAAGGTGATCGTCCGGCCGTCGGCCAGCACCATGCGGCCCTCCTCGATCCGGTCGATTCCGACGTCCACATAGGCGGTGATCCCTTCCTTCTTCAAGAACATCCCGAGCAGGCTCTCCCCATGCGGCAGCCCCCCGATGCCGAAGTGTCCGAGGAAGGGCTCGGGCGAGACGAAGCTCAGCCTCACCTGCTTCTTGAGGCCTGCCTTGCGCAGCTGGTGGGACACATTGAAGAGGTACTCGTAGGCGGCGCCGAAGCAGCCCGCCCCCTGGGTGGCGCCGACGACGATGTCGCCCGGGGACTCGAGGAAGCGCCGCCAACCCTCGCCGGCCCGGATCGCGTCCTCGAGCGTGGTGATCCCGAAGGCGTTGCCGCCCGGACCGAGGCCCGCCACGACGTCATAGTCGTTGCGATAGCCGGTGGCGACGACGAGGTAGTCGTAGTCGTAGGTCCCGGCGCTCGTCGTGACCTTCTTGTCTACGAGATCGAGGTGCGTCGCCTCGCCGTGGACGAAGTCCACTCCGTGGGCCTCGAAAGTGGGCGCCAGCGGAAAGGTGATGTCGGCGGCCTTTCGCTTGCCGAAGGGAAGCCAGATGAGCGAAGGGTTGAACAAGAAGTGGTCGGAGGCGGAGACCACCCGTACCTCGACATCGCCCTCGAGCTCGTGATGGACGGCCAGCGCGGCCGTCAGCCCACCGAAGTTCCCTCCGAGCACCAGCACCTTCTTGCGAGCCATGGTCGTGCCTCCGTTTCCTCGTTGGACTTGTACCGCTGGTCTTGCTACCGCTCTCCTCGGCAACGCTCGTAGGTGGCCCGCGCCGATCCCATGGCGACGCGGCACCGTGGACGGTCGGCGCTTCGTACATCGAAGTCGTGGCCCGCTGCCGAGAAGAGACCGCAGAGGGCTGGCGTTCGGCAGCCGATCATCGCCAGCGAAGTCGCCGGCTGCTCGGTGGTCGTCGGCACACGAAGAATGGTACCCCTGAGCAGTGTGCAACTGGCGTGGCGAGTTCGGCTCCCAGCCCAGTGCTCGCTACCTCACGAGCTCTTCGAGGTGCACACGTGTAACGGCGAACTCGAGTACGAGCGACGCCAGCTCGCCGCATCGCGGATTTCCGGGCTCGCGTCGAGAAAGGTCTGCCTCGACGGCACGGTAGCTCGCCGCTTGGCGAGCAGGCGGCAGCCGTCAGACGTGCATGGCGATGAGAGCTGCAGGTTCACCAGGATCGACCGGCTCGTCGGGTGGCGCAGCCTGGCTGTGGGGCGACGATCGCAGCAGCGCGACGGCGACGACGAACGCGAGGGCGGCGCCCCCGGCACCCCAGCGGAAGGCCATCTGGTAGCCGTGCACGCTCGCGACAGCCGCAAGAGCATGGAGCCGGGACGTGCTCAGGCTGGCTCCAGACGCGCGGAGCCCGGCGACCGCGTGCTGGAACTGGTCATGGGTCGCGGTGGCCGCCACAGTGACGAGGGTGGCCAGCCCGAGCGACCCCCCCACCTGCTGGCTCGTGTTGAGCAGCGCCGAGGCGAGCCCGGACTGGTGCGCCTCCACGGAGGAGACGGCGTTCAGCGTGAGCGGGACGAACGACAGGCCCATGCCCAGCCCGACGAGCACGAGCGGCCCGAAGACCTGGGCGTAGCTCGAAGCGGCGTTCACCCCGGAGACCCAGAGGAGGCCCGCGGCGACAAGGGCGGGGCCGACGACGAGGAACCGCCGCACACCGTAACGCCGGACGAGTCGCGAGACGACGACGCTGGTTGCGGCGACGCTCGCGGGGATGGGGAGATAGGCGACGCCGGCGAGGATGGGGCTGTAGTGGAGGATGTCCTGGAGGAACTGCGTGAGGAAGAAGATGAGCGACAGCATCGCGGCGCCCAGGAGCAGCACGACGCCGAAGCCGGCTGCCCGGTTGCGGTTGCGTAGGAAACCGAGGGGGATGAGAGGCTCCTTGGAGGAGCGCTCGACTGCCACGAAGAGGCCGAGGAGCACCGCGGCGACGACGAACGCGAGGTCCGTCCGCGCGTTCGACCATCCGTTGGTCGGGGCGCTCACCAGGCCGTAGACGAGCAGGGCCATCCCAGCCGAGATGCTCAGCGCGCCCGGAACGTCGAGGCGATGGCTGCGGCCACTCGGGGCTCGCACGGCACCGATCGACACCGGCGTGAGGACGAGCACCGCGATGGCGATCGGGACGTTCACGAACAAGACCCAGCGCCACGAGGCCACGTCGACGAGGATGCCGCCGAGCAGCAGGCCGAGTGCCCCACCTGCAGCGGACATCCCCGCATAGACGCCCATTGCCCTGTTGCGTGGCGCACCCTCCTCGAAGGTCGTCACGACGAGCGAGAGCGCGGCGGGCGACGCGATCGCCGCACCTATGCCCTGGACGGCGCGAGCGGCGATCAGCCACGCCTGGTCCGTGGCCAGGCCGCCGGCGAGCGACGCCCCTGCGAAGGCAGCGATCCCGACGGCGAACATCCGGCGCCGGCCGAACAGGTCGCCCGTCCGCCCGCCGAGGAGCAGCAGACCACCGAAAACCAGGACGTACGCGTCCACCACCCAGGTGAGGTTGGTC
Source organism: Actinomycetes bacterium (assembly GCA_021844425.1). Lineage (GTDB taxonomy): Bacteria > Actinomycetota > Acidimicrobiia > Acidimicrobiales > RAAP-2 > JAJYVT01. Next base: position 5,862 of record JAKBTL010000030.1, read on the forward strand.
GCCGAGAAGTGCAGCTCGCGCTGGATCGACGGCAGCGCGATGTTGACGATGGTGAGATCGAGCATCACCATCAGCTGAGCGGTGGCGATCACCACGAGGGCGAGGCGGTGATGCGTACGCGGGTGAGGGTGTGTGGCCCCCGAGGCTCCGGCTGCGCTGCCCGGGACGGCTGAGGCTTCTTGTGTCGAGGTCATCGCCCGCCTCCCGAAGCCCTGGGAGCGCTCGCCCACGCGACGGCATCCACGACCAGCGAGTTGCCGTCATCGACGAGGCGCTCGTGGCGGCGAACCTCGACCGCGAGCGGAGCGAGCAGCTCGGTGAGGAGTCCCTCGCTGTAGAGCCGCTCAGGGAACGGCGGGCCGACCTTGCCGAAGGAGTCGAGGTGATGGCCAGTGGCGAAGAGATGCCCGCCGGGGGCAACTGCGGCCACGGCGCGGGAGAAGAACAGCCCCCGCTCTTCGGGGGCGAAGTGCAGGTTGGCGACCACCACGAGGTCGAAGGATCCCTGCGGCGGGACGTAGCTCAGCAGGTCCGCCTGCACCGGTTCGAGGGGGAGCCCTTCTCGCGCCGCGCGCTCCTTCGCCTGGGCCAGCCCCACGGCTGAGGCGTCGACCCCGGTGACCTGCCAGCCCTGACGGGCGAGCCAGATCGCGTTCCGGCCTGGTCCGCAGCCCAGGTCGATTGCTCGACCCGGCTCGAGGGTGCTCACGAGCTCCACGAGGAGCGCGTCGGGCTCCGTCGGCCAGTCCATTCCCGAGTAGCGCTCATCCCACGCGGCTCCTGGGGAGCCGCCAGCACCGCGGCCATGGTGCTCGCCGCCGTGCTCGCCGCCGTGCTCGCCGCCGTGCTCGCCGCCGTGCTCGGGGCGCGCGGCGTGCTCGGAGGCCGGGGAAAGGCCCAGGTCGGCTTCGAGCGCGGCGAGCGCGCTCTCGATACCTGCCAGGCGGTCGGTGCCCAGCACCGCGGCGAGGTGCTCCTCTTGGGCTCGGACCAGGGCGTCGATGCGAGCGGCGAGTGCCAGGCTCTCGGAGGTGAGCTCCAGCGCCCGCGGCCTGCGATCGGCACCGCGGTGGGCACTTTGGATCAGCCCGCGGCTTTCCAGGACGTCGACGCAGCGCTTGGCCTTCATGGGATCGGCCCCGAGAGCTCGCGCGAGGGCCCGCAGCGAGCACCCCGGGCACTCGGCAACACCCCGGAGCACCGCGGCCTGGGGGGGGGTGAGCCCTAGCCCCTCGAGCTCATGGGCCCATTCGGCCCGCAGCAGCCTTGCGAGCCGGTCCAGTCGGAACCCGAGCCCCTGTGCGAGCTTCAGCGGCGCCGCAGGGGAAGGCCCCGCGCCACGAGTGCCTTCCCGAAGGCCTCCTCGAGTGCCTTCCCGAGCGGCGCTGCCCACGGCCTGAGGCGCCGCCGCCGTCACAGCGCCGGCGCTCTGCGAGCCCTGAGCTGTGCTCCGACCTATGGCGTTCGATGTGTTGGCTGCGGAAGTTCCTGACGGCATCACCCAGAACAACTGTAACGCGCGTTACAGTATTCCCGCTCCCGAAGGATTCTCCCCTGGCGAGGGTTCACGGCGCCGGCGGCGCGGCGATCTGGCGAGGGCGGGGTCGATCGCGAAGCCGGCATTGGGTGGTGTCGGGATCCGGTTACAATGCCGTGACGCAGACCCGATCCTCGGGCCCGGAAGTTGTCGTGGTTGGCCGCCGCCGCCGACGGTGTCGGGGTTGCCCGGTGGCCTAAGGTCGTGCGTCAGGACGCAGGTGGTCTACGCAGGCCCGCAGTCGCATCACGAGCAGCAAGCTTCGGGCGGATGGCTCCGCCCCGACTACAGGTGAGGTTCGGGACGTCGTGCGAGAGGGCGTGAGCGGTGAAAGGGCCGGAGACGTCGCGGTCCGGGCGACGGGCGGCGTGAGCCGGCTTCGGGCTCGGCTTGCCGACGAGCGCTCCAAGGCACGAGCCCGAGCCGCTCGCGCAGGCGCCGCAGCCGATCGTTTGGCCGTGCGGCTCGAGATGTTCAAGGTGCGCGTGCTGCCCGCTTCGATGTTGGCGGATCGCGTGCAGCCAGGCGCCGACGAGCCTGAGGGGTGGCGGTTCCTCCGACGCCCTGCGTTGCTGGGGTTCGTCGCCCTCTGCGCGATCGCAGTGGGTGCATCCCTGCCGAGCTCGCCCTTCAAGCTGGACATGTCCGGCACGTGGTTCTTCGGCGAACCTCCACCCGGTGGCTCCTCGGAGAGCTTTATGTTGTTCGGCCTCGTGGCGGTCTACGGCGGGCTCGTCCTCTTGATCCGCGTCTGGTATGGACTCATGAAGGCGCTTGCCCGTCGCCCGGGTGTCCCCGTGCGCTACCTCGGCTGGATCTTGGCCTTGTGGATCGTGCCGATGCTCGTGGTGGCGCCGATCTTCAGTCGTGACGTCTACTCGTACGCGGCCCAGGGCGAGATGGTGAGCCGTCACATCAATCCGTACGACTACGGGCCCTACACCCTGGGCGCGGGGCCGTACGTGAACCCCGTGGACCCGCTGTGGCTGAACACGCCCGCGCCCTACGGACCGCTGTTCCTCCTGATGGACGGGTTCTTCGCGGACGTGAGCCTCCATCACATGCTCGCGACCGTGGTGCTCCTGCGGTTCTCGGCCGTCGCCGGCGTGGCGCTGATCGCTGCGTGCGTTCCTGCCCTCGCACGCTCCTTTGGCAAGGACCACGGGCCGGTGTACGTGATGGCGGTGCTGAACCCGCTCATCATCCTCATGCTGGTCGGCGCTGCCCATAACGACGCGCTCATGCTCGGTCTCCTCGTCGCCGGCGTGACCGCTGCCCGCTACCGGCACCCGGTATGGGGCGTCCTCCTCTGCGCGCTCGCGGCGGCGATCAAGGTTCCCGCGGCCATCGGGATCGTCTACATCGGCTGGGAGTGGACAGGTCCAGGGCTCTCGTGGCGCCAGCGGGTGCGGCCGCTCGCAAGAGCTGGCGCGATCGGCTCGGCGGTCGTGCTCGGCCTGTCGGTTGTGAGCGGGCTCGGTATCGGCTGGATCGCGAACCTCGACACGCCGGGCACCGTGCGAAGCTGGCTCGCTCCCGCCACGGGGATCGGGATGCTCCTCTCCGGCGTGCTCCACGGAGCCGGGCTCACGGGGGTGTCCATGACGACCGTCCTGTCTGGGACCAGGGTCCTCGGGCTCTCCGCCGCCGCCGGGCTGTCCGTCTACCTGCTCTTCAAGAGTGACCGGGTGGGCGCGGTGCGCGCCATGGGGATCAGCATGCTGCTGTTCGTCGTGCTCGGTCCCGTCGTCCAGCCCTGGTACCTCACCTGGGGCGTGGTGCTCCTGGCACCGGTCGCCGCCGGCAAGCTGCGAGCGGTCCTCGTCGCGCTCTCGGCGCTCTCGCCGTTCATCGGGCTTCCGGGCGGTCGGACGCTCCTCGACGAGCTCATCCACTACAACCCGATCGCGGTCGCCGCCGCGCTGCTCGTGCTTCTCGGCGTGCTCGTCGCGCCCATCGGAAGGTGGTCGAGCTCGTGGGCGGACCCCTGGGTCAGTGAGGAGCTCGTCCGTTCTCCGGGGTAGGGCCTCGGAGGTTGGGTGTCACCTCCTGCGCACAGCTCGTCAGAGCATGCGCTGCAGCTCGACGACGTCGAGCCAGCGCCCGTGCTTGCGGCCCACCTCCCGCTCGACGCCGACGGTCTCGAAGCCGCACGCTCGGTGGAGACGGACTGACGCCTCGTTGTCCGAGGAGATCCTCGCGATGACGGCATGGAACCCGTGGCCGGCCGCCAGGCGGAGCACCTCTTCGAGGAGCGCCCGTCCAACCCCTCTTCCACGGTGGTCCCGGTGGACGTAGACCGAGTCCTCGACGGTCGTGGCGTAGGCAGCGCGGTCGCGGAACGGTGAGACGACCGCGAAGCCGAGGACCTGATCGTCCCAGGCCACGACCGCCGGGTGGGCCCCGCGGTGACGGTCGATCCACGCGCGCTGCTCCTCGAGGGAGCGAGTGACGAGGTCGAACGTGTTCGTCCCTGTCGTGACCTCGAGGTTGTAGATCGCCCGGATGGCCTCGGCGTCGTCGCGCTGCACCAGGCGTAGCTGCACGGCGGGGATGGTACCGATCTTGCGGGAGGCGGCGCTTGCGCGGCGTGGCTATCATGAGACGCAGCAGCGGCGTGTGGCCGCGCCCCCTTAGCTCAGTCGGCAGAGCACAGCCATGGTAAGGCTGGTGTCGTCGGTTCGATTCCGACAGGGGGCTCCCCGGCGGCGTAGCTCAGTTGGTCAGAGCACACGGCTCATAATCGTGTTGTCGCGGGTTCGAGTCCCGCCGCCGCTACAGAGCGAGAAGGCCGGGTCGAGCACGCAAGAGACGAGAGAGGCAACTCCCGATGGCCAAGAACGAGAAGCGCGTCCAGGTGACCCTCGCCTGCGAGGTGTGCAAGCGGCGCAACTACATCACCACGAAGAACAAGCTGAACGATCGCGAGCGGATCGAGATGAAGAAGTACTGCCGCTGGGACCGCCGTCACACCCTCCACAAGGAGACCCGCTGATCCCTGGCCCGCGGAGGGTGGTAACCTCGCGCGCTGCCCCCGAGGTCCGGCGGTTGTCGGCCCCCGGTGGTCGAAGTCCCAGACGCGGACCGCGGTGACAGAGGGCAGTAGCTCAACTGGTAGAGCACCGGTCTCCAAAACCGGCGGTTGGGGGTTCGAGTCCCTCCTGCCCTGCTGGGAGCGCCACCAGAGGGAACGGACTCCCGGAAGAAGATCGACAGCCGGAGCGAAGCAGTGAACCGCGAGACCAAGCGCATGATGGAACGACGAGGCCAGGCAGCGGCCGACGGCGCGGACCTGGAGACCGGCACGTTCGAGATCGGCGACGTCGAAGTGGCGCGGCGCGAGGCGAAGCCCGTGCGCACCGATCGGACGACCCCCGTCCAGTTCGCGCGAGAGGTTCGTGACGAGCTGCGCCAGGTCGCGTGGCCGACCCGCGCCGAGATGGTGAACTACTCGATGGTCGTCTTCTTCACCCTTGTCGTCATGATCGCGCTGATCTTCGTGCTGAACCTCGCCTTCGGCAAGGGCGTGTTCTTCATGTTCCAGAAATGAGCAGCCCTACGTGACACTCGACATCGACTTTCAAGAAGATCCCGGCGCGGATGTCGCGCAGGCCGCGGACCCCGGCTTCGAGGTCGCAGACGCGGGCAGTACCGTCTCCCATGCTGCGTCTGCGGAGACGGATGCGCCCGCGCCCGTGGACGGTAGCGACAGCGACAGCGAGGACGAAGAGGCAGAGGACGAAGAGGCAGAGGACGAAGAGGCCGTCTACGTCCCCAGCCCCTACGACCGCCCTGGGCACTGGTACGTCGTGCATACGTACTCGGGCTACGAGAACAAGGTCACGTCCAACCTGAAGAACGTGATCGTTTCGCGCGGGATGGAAGACCGCGTCCACGAGGTCGTGGTTCCGGTGGAGGACGTGGTCGAGGTCAAGAACGGCAAGCGGGTGACCGTCCAGAAGAAGGTGTTCCCGGGGTACCTCCTCGTCCGGTGCGATCTGGACGACGATGTGTGGGGAGCGATCCGCAACACTCCAGGTGTCACCGGCTTCGTCGGACCTGGCACGAAGCCGACCCCGCTCTCGCGCCGGGAGGTGGAGAGCATCCTCCAGGTGAAGCCTGAGGGCGTCCAGGCACCTGCGAAGCACCGGCGCCCGAAGCTCGAGTACGAGGTCAACGAGACGGTCCGAGTGAAGGAGGGACCGTTCGCCGACTTCTCCGGCCAGATCGCCGAGATCAACGAGGACCAGCTGAAGCTGAAGGTGCTCGTCAACATCTTCGGCCGGGAGACCCCCGTCGAGCTCGAGTTCAGCCAGGTCGCCAAGCTCTAACCTCCCAAGGAGAACCTCGAATGCCCCCCCGTAAGCGCGTGCTCGCCGTCGTCAAGATCCAGCTCCAAGCCGGCCAGGCTACCCCTGCGCCTCCCGTCGGGACCGCTCTCGGCCCGCACGGGGTCCAGACGATGGAATTCTGCAAGCAGTACAACGCGGCTACCGAGTCCCAACGCGGCACCGTCGTGCCGGTCGAGATCACCATCTACGAGGACCGGAGCTTCACGTTCGTGCTCAAGACTCCGCCCGCCCCGGTGCTCCTGCGCCAGGCCGCTGGGCTCGAGAAGGGCTCGGCGACCGCAGGTCGCTCGCAGATCGGGACCATCACCGACGACCAGCTCGAAGAGATCGCCCGGGTGAAGCTCGTCGACTTGAACACCAGCGACCTCGAGGCGGCGAAGAAGCAGATCGTCGGCACTGCCCGTTCGATGGGCATCGCGGTCGCCGGCTGAGCTGCGCCCGAGACGGAGGACATCGATGAGCCAGCATGGCAAGCGTTACCGGTCGCTCAGCGGGCGTTACGACCGCGACGCCCTCTACGGCGTCGGGGACGCCATCGACCTCGTGAAGTCGACGGCGTCCGCCAAGTTCGACGAGACCGTCGAGCTGGCCGTGCGCCTCGGCGTGGACCCCCGCAAGGCAGATCAGATTGTGCGCGGCACGCTCAGCCTGCCTTCGGGCACCGGCAAGTCGGTCCGGGTCGCAGTGTTCGCAGCCGGCGAGCAGGCTGCCGAGGCCCGTGCGGCCGGAGCGGACGTTGTCGGTGCCGACGACCTCGTGGCCCGGGTGCGCGACGACGGCTTCTTGGACTTCGACGTTGCCATCGCGACCCCGGACCTCATGGGACAGGTCGGGACGCTCGGGAGGATCCTGGGCCCTCGGGGCCTCATGCCGAACCCGAAGACCGGGACCGTGACGACGGACGTGGGCAGGGCGGTGACCGAGTTCAAGGGCGGTCGGGTCGAGTACCGCACCGACAAAGTCGGCAACGTCCACCTCCCGGTCGGCAAGGTGTCGTTCAGCAAGGCCGACTTGGCAGCGAACGTCCATGCAGTCGTCGAAGAGCTCGTCCGTGCGAAGCCCTCGGCCGCCAAGGGCCGCTACCTGCTCTCGGTCACCCTCTCGTCGACCATGGGCCCTGGTGTGCGCATCGACCCTGCACGAGCCCGCGAGGTCGAGGAGGAGCTGGCGGTCTCGGCCTGATATGCTGATGCCGCGGCCCGCCGAGCGCGGGCAGCGGACAATTTCCGGTCGCCGTAGACCTCCGGTGCGCCTGTGGGCGCGTAAGGGACTCCCTGAGTCCGCCTGACGAGGCGACGCTCTCCGGGCACCAGCCTGGGCCGTCGCACACCGGGGGCACCGCGGCACCCCTTACGTGAGCGGTGGAGGAACGATGGAGAGCCCGAGACCGGAGAAAGTCGCTGTCGTCGACGAGGTGCGCACGCGCCTCGACGAGGCGCGTGCGGCGGTGGTCACCGAGTACCGCGGGCTGAGCGTGGCGGACCTCGCCGTGCTGCGCAAGAGCCTGACGGCGGCTGGGAGCGAGTACAAGGTCTTCAAGAACACGCTCGTGCGACGGGCGGTGGACGACAGTCCGCACGCGCTGCTCGGGGAGCTGCTCGTCGGTCCCACGGCGATCGCGTTCGTCCACGGGGACGTCGGCGCAGTCGCCAAGACCTTGCGCGACTTCTCGCGGACGAACAGCCACCTCGTCGTGAAGGGCGGCGTGCTCGACGGCACGCTGCTGTCCCCGGCGCAGCTCGGGGCGCTTGCCGACCTCCCGTCTCGCGAGGTGCTCCTTGCCCGCGTCGCCGGCGCGCTCCAAGCGCCGCTCGCCCAGCTCGCCTCGCTCTTCCAGGCGCTCCCGCGCAACCTCGCCTACGGGCTCAAGGCCCTGTTGGACGAGCGCGGCGGCGTGCCTGTGGAGGCTGCTCCGGCCGCCCCCGAGCCCGAGGCGGCGGCCCCCGAGCCCGAGGCGGCGGCCCCCGAGCCCGAGGCGGCGGCCCCCGAGCCCGAGGCGGCGGCCCCCGAGCCCGAGCAGAGCGGGCAGGACGCGGCTTTTGACGCTGGCTAGCCCGTTCGGGCTGTCCGCACAAGTTGCAGATAGCGAATAAGAAGAGCTCGACGAAGAAAGGAACACAGAAGATGGCAGGGTCCCTGACCAAGGAGCAGATCCTCGATGGCATCGCCGAGCTCTCGGTGATCGAGCTGAGCGAGCTGCTGAAGGACTTCGAGGAGAGGTTCGGTGTGACGGCCGCTGCGCCGGTGGCGCTGGCCGCTGCGCCCGCAGCGGGCGGAGGTGCAGCCGAGGCGGGCGCCACAGAAGAGGAGAAGACGGAGTTCGACGTCGTCCTCATCGCGGCGGGCGAGAAGAAGATCCAGGTGATCAAGGAGGTGCGCGCGCTCACGAGCCTCGGCTTGAAGGAGGCGAAGGACCTCGTCGATAGCGCGCCGAAGCCGGTCCTGGAGCGAGTGAACAAGGACGACGCCGAGAAGGCGCGCGCGGCGCTCGAGGGTGCCGGCGCGACCGTCGAGGTCAAGTAGCCGCGGCCGAGGGCCCAGCTGGCGGCGTGCACGGCGACCGCTGGCCGGGCCCCTTGGGCACGATTGCGGCGGGCGGTGGCCGGGTGTGTCGGCGCTGCGACGTCCTGCACGCGCGCTGCTCGGCCGCACGCCAGCAGGCCGCACGCCAGCAGGCAACACGGCACGCGGTCACGCGGCGCGGCGGAGAGTGCCGGCGACCCTTGACGACGGGAAGAGCGCCCTTTAGCCTGTCGCTGGTTCGCTCGTCGGCGCGCGAACGCCGGGGGGTTGTGTCCTTTCCTGTCTTCGGGTATGCTACAGGGTTGCCGTGCAGCCTTGTTTTGCGACCGCAACTAATTCAGCGTGATGGCGCGCGCCACGGCGCCGCTCAGGACCCGTTCGGGGTCCTCCGTACCCGTCGTCTCCAGTCCTGCCGTCTCTAGTCCCGCCGTCCCTGGTCCCGCCGTCTCCAGTCCTGCCGTCTCTAGTCCCGCCGTCTCTAGTCCCGCCGCTTCCTGCCCCATCAGCCTCTGCCACTTCACCGCACCCCGAGCAACTGGGAGGAGTTGACCGTTGCCTTCACGGTCCCGTAGCCCCGAACGTGTGTCCTTCGCCAACATCGACGAGGCGCTGCCCCTGCCCGACCTCATCGCCATCCAGCGAGACTCCTTCCAGTGGTTCTTGGACAAGGGTCTCGCCGAGGCCTTCGACGACATCAGCCCGATCGAGGACTTCACCGGCCAGCTGAGCCTCGAGCTCGAGTTCGACCCGTCCGACGCCGACCTGCGCCCGCCTCCGAAGTTCTCGGTGGAGGAGTGCAAGGAGAAGGACATGACGTACGCCGCTCCGGTCTTCGTCCGGGCGCGTTTCTTGAACGCGGGCACCGGCGAGATCAAGGAGCAGACCGTCTTCATGGGCGATTTCCCGATGATGACGGACCGTGGCACGTTCATCGTCAACGGGACCGAGCGCGTCGTCGTCAGCCAGCTCGTCCGTTCCCCCGGCGTCATCTTCCAGCCGGGTCGGGACCTGAAGACGATCTTCACCGGGACGATCCACCCCTACCGTGGCGAGTGGATCGAGCTCGACATCGAGGCAAAGCCGTCCAAGGACGTCACCGCAGGGGCACGGGTGGCGCGCAAGCGGCGCCTGTCGCTGTTCGTGCTGCTGCGCGCGCTCGGCTTCGGGGACGAGGCCTTCCTCGAGCGGTTCGTCCGGCACTTCGACTTCCTCGAGGGCCAGTGGGAGAAGGAGAAGGACCTCGCCCCCACCCGTGAGGAGGCCCTCCTCGAGATCTACAAGCGTGCCCGCCCAGGCGAGCCGCTCTCGGTCGAGGCCGCGCGCCAGTACTTCGAGAACGCCTTTTTCAACCCGAAGCGCTACGACCTCACCCGCGTCGGCCGCTACAAGCTGAACCGGAAGCTCGGGCCGGAGATCGAGCGCATCGCCGAGCTCTTCGGGCTCGACCTCGAGCGTCCCGCCCCAGGGCAGAGCGTGCTCAGCCCGTCGGAGATCCTGGCGGCGGCGACCTACATGCTCCACCTCGCCCTGCACATGTCGGACGGGGACTCGACCTACCGCATCGACGACCAGGACCACTTCGCGAACCGCCGGATCCGGTCGGTCGGCGAGCTCATCCAGAACCAGGTCCGCGTGGGCCTGTCGCGCATGGAGCGGGTGGTGCGCGAGCGCATGACGACCCAGGACGTCGAGGCCATCACCCCTCAGACGCTCATCAACATCCGCCCTGTCGTCGCCGCCGTGAAGGAATTCTTCGGCACGTCGCAGCTGAGCCAGTTCATGGACCAGAACAACCCGCTGTCCGGGCTGGCCCACAAGCGTCGCCTCTCCGCGCTCGGCCCCGGTGGCCTCTCCCGTGAGCGGGCTGGCTTCGAGGTGCGTGACGTCCACACGTCCCACTACGGCCGCATGTGCCCGATCGAGACGCCCGAAGGACCCAACATCGGGCTGATCGGCGCCCTCGCGACCTATGCGCGGGTGAACGAGTACGGCTTCATCGAGACCCCGTACCGCAAGGTGGTGGACGGTCGCGTCACCGACGAGATCGTGTACCTCGCCGCTGACGAGGAGGAGGAGCACGTCATCGCCCAGGCGAACGCGCCGATCGGCCCCGACGGGCGTTTCACCAGCGACCGCGTGCTCGTCCGCCGCGGCCCGCAGGGCACCGGGGTGCGCATCGGCGCGACCACGACGACCTACGGCACGACGAGCGAGATCGACTACGTCCCACCCGACGAGGTCGACCTCATGGATGTCTCGCCGAAGCAGATCGTCTCCGTGTCGACCGCGCTGATCCCCTTCGTCGAGCACGACGACGCGAACCGGGCGCTCATGGGCGCCAACATGCAGAAGCAGGCGGTGCCGCTGATCGTGCCCGAAGCCCCCTACATCGGCACCGGTGTCGAGGGCCGCGCGGCGAGGGACGCGGGCGACGTCATCGTGGCGGAGGGCGAGGGCACCGTGACGGAGGTCTCCGGCGACCAGATCGTCGTCGAGTACCGCGCCGGGCAGAAGGACCGCCTCGGCCACGCGCTCGCCCGGAAGGTGTACCGGCTCGCGAAGTTCCGCCGGTCGAACCAGAACACCTCGATCAACCAGAAGCCGCTCGTCGACGAAGGCGACAGGGTGGCTCCCGGCGACCTGCTCGCCGACGGACCCTCCACGCACAACGGCGAGCTCGCGCTGGGCAAGAACCTGCTCGTCGCGTTCATGCCCTGGGAGGGGTACAACTACGAGGACGCGATCATCCTCTCCCAGCGCCTCGTTCGCGACGACGTGCTGACGTCGATCCACATCGAGGAACACGAGATCGACGCCCGGGACACGAAGCTCGGCGCCGAGGAGATCACCCGGGACATCCCGAACCTCTCCGAGGAGATCCTCGCCGACCTGGACGAGCGAGGCATCATCCGCATCGGCGCGGAAGTCGGGCCCGGCGACGTCCTCGTCGGGAAGGTGACGCCCAAGGGTGAGACCGAGCAGACGCCCGAAGAGCGGCTGCTGCGGGCGATCTTCGGCGAGAAGGCGCGCGAGGTGCGTGACACGAGCCTGAAGGTCCCCCACGGCGAAGAGGGCAAGGTCATCGACGTGCGGGTGTTCTCTCGCGAGGATTCTCACGAGCTCCCTCCCGGCGTGAATCAGCTCGTGCGGGTCTACGTCGCGCAGAAGCGGAAGATCTCCGAAGGCGACAAGCTGGCTGGTCGCCACGGCAACAAGGGCGTGATCTCGAAGATCCTTCCAATCGAGGACATGCCGTTCCTCGCCGACGGCACCCCGGTCGACATCATCTTGAACCCCCTCGGGGTGCCCAGCCGCATGAACGTCGGGCAGGTGCTCGAGTCGCACCTCGGGTACGCCGCTCGCTACGGCTGGGAGGGCGTCGCCGTGGAGCAAGGAGCCGGCACGTGCGCTCGCCCGGGCTCGGGTCGCAAGACGCGGCCGCGGACGATCCCGTCCACGTGGGTGTCGACGCCGGTGTTCGACGGGGCGCACTGGGACGAGGAGGAGGACGCGGGCAAGCACCACACGATCCGCCAGCTCTTCGAGCGGCTGAACGCCGACTCGGCGACCGGCGAGGTGCAGATCAAGCCGACGGGGAAGGCCGTGCTCTACAACGGCCGCACCGGCGAGCCGTACGACAACCCGATCTCGGTCGGCTACGTCTACATCCTGAAGCTGGCCCACCTCGTCGACGACAAGATCCATGCCCGCTCGACCGGTCCGTACTCGATGATCACCCAGCAGCCCCTCGGCGGGAAGGCCCAGTTCGGCGGCCAGCGCTTCGGGGAGATGGAGGTGTGGGCGCTCGAGGCCTTCGGCGCCGCGTACGCCCTCCAGGAGCTCCTGACCATCAAGTCGGACGACGTGCTCGGTCGCGTCAAGGTCTACGAGGCGATCGTGAAGGGCGAGAACATCCCCGAGCCGGGGATCCCGGAGAGCTTCAAGGTGCTCATCAAGGAGATGCAGTCCCTCTGCCTCGACGTGGAGGTGCTGGCGAAAGACGGCTCTGGGATCGAGATGCACGAGCTCGACGAGGACGTGTTCCGCACGGCCGAGGAGCTCGGGATCGACATCAGCAGGCCTGAACGAGGATCGGACGAAGAGGACGAGCGGCGCGCGGCTGAGAGGAGCTTCTCGTAATGGCGCTGGATGTGAACACCTTCGACCAGCTGCGGATCGGTCTCGCGACCGGCGACGCCATCCGCGCGTGGTCCAACGGCGAGGTGAAGAAGCCCGAGACCATCAACTACCGGACCCTTCGTCCCGAGAAGGACGGGCTCTTCTGCGAGAAGATCTTCGGCCCCACCAAGGACTGGGAGTGCTACTGCGGCAAGTACAAGCGCGTGCGCTTCAAGGGGATCATCTGCGAGCGGTGCGGGGTCGAGGTCACCAGGTCCAAGGTTCGCCGCGAGCGCATGGGCCACATCGAGCTCGCCGCCCCCGTTGTCCACATCTGGTACCTGCGCGGCACGCGCAGCTGGCTCGCGTACCTCCTCATGGGCACCGAGGCCCGTGAGGAGCTGAAGGCCAAGCAGCTCGAGAAGGTGATCTACTTCGCGGCGAACCTGGTCACCTGGGTGGACGAGGAGAAGCGCCACGAGGACCTCCCGAACCTCGAGGCCGAGCTCGCCGAGGAGGTGTCCGAGATCGAGCGCCGTCGCGACCTCGAGATCGACCGCCGCTTCAAGGCGCTCGAGGAGGAGCTCAAGGAGCTCGAGACCCAAGGCGCACGCGACGCTGAGGTGAAGGCCCGTCAGCGAGCCGCCGAGAGGGAGATCGGTGCGCTGCGGGAGCGAGCCGACGACGAGATCGAGCTCGCCAAGCGCGCGCTCGACGAGCTTCGCGGCCTGCACGCCCGGAAGATCATCGAAGACGAGCTCCTCTGGCGCGAGCTCCAGCTCCGCTACTCGGATTACTTCGAGGGCGGCATGGGCGCGGAGGCGATCCAGCGCCTCATCGACCGGATCGACTTCGACGCCGAGGAGGTGAAGCTGCGCGAGATGATCGACGCGTCGGACGGCCGGCGTCCGCTCTCGGCGCAGCGGCGCCAGAAGGTCATCAAGCGCCTGAAGATCGTGACCGCCTTCAACCGGCGTGACGAGCACGGCCGCCGGGTGAACGACCCGCGCGCGATGATCCTCGAGGCCGTGCCGGTCATCCCGCCGGACCTCCGTCCGATGGTCCAGCTGGACGGCGGTCGTTTCGCGACCTCCGACCTGAACGACCTCTACCGGAGGGTCATCAACCGGAACAATCGGCTGAAGCGGCTTCTCGACCTTGGCGCGCCCGAGATCATCATCAACAACGAGAAGCGCATGCTCCAAGAGGCGGTCGACGCGCTGTTCGACAACGGCCGACGCGGCCGGCCGGTGACCGGTCCGGGCAACCGACCGCTCAAGTCGCTCTCGGACATGTTGAAGGGCAAGCAGGGGCGGTTCCGCCAGAACCTGCTCGGCAAGCGAGTGGACTACTCGGGACGTTCGGTCATCGTCATCGGCCCGACCCTGCAGCTCCACCAGTGCGGACTGCCCAAGCTCATGGCGCTCGAGCTCTTCAAGCCCTTCGTCATGAAGCGGCTCGTGGACGCAGAGCTCGCGCAGAACATCAAGTCGGCCAAAAGGATGGTCGAACGGCGCCGGCCGCAGGTCTGGGACGTGCTCGAGGGCGTGATCCGCGAGCACCCGGTCCTGCTGAACCGGGCGCCGACCCTCCACCGCCTCGGGATCCAGGCGTTCGAGCCGGTCCTCGTCGAAGGGAAGGCCATCCAGATCCACCCCCTCGTCTGCACCGCCTTCAACGCGGACTTCGACGGCGACCAGATGGCCGTCCACCTGCCGCTCTCGGCGGAGGCGCAGGCCGAAGCCCGGGTCCTGATGCTGTCGGCGAACAACATCCTCTCGCCGGCCACTGGGCGTCCGATCACCGTGCCGACGCAGGACATGGTGTTCGGCGCGTACTACCTGACCCTGGCCGTCGACGGCGCCGAGGGGGAGGGACGGGTGTTCCGGCACAGCTACGAGGTGCAGGCGGCCCTCGACGAGGGCAGCGTCGCGCTGCACGCGAAGATCCAACTGCGGCCTCGTCCGGGGACGCCGCTCGCCGATCGGCTGGAGGCAGCAACCTCGACGCGTGGGGCCGGCACTGCCCCGGGCTCGGCCGAGGCGGAGGCCGACGCCGGCGAGCCCGGCGATGCTGACGCGGTCGGCGCAGGGTCGGACCGCCTTTCCATCGAGACGACTCCTGGCCGCGTGCTCTTCAACGAGGCGCTGCCCGGAGGCTTCCCGTACCTGAACGACGTCGTCGGCAAGCGGAACACGCCGATCGGTGCGATCGTCGAGGAGCTCTCCTCGGGCTACCCGAAGCACGTCGTGGCCGAGAGCCTCGACCGGATCAAGTCGCTCGGGTTCCGGTACGCCGCGCGCTCGGGCCTCACGATCTCCATCGACGACGTCCGCACGCCTCCGGACAAGCAGGCGATCCTCGACCGCTACGAGACGGAGGCGGAGAAGGCCGAGACCCAGTTCAAACGGGGCATCATCACCGACGACGAGCGACGCCAGAAGGAGATCGAGATCTGGACGTCGGCGAACTCCGAGGTCGGCCGCGCCATGGAGAAGACGCTCTCGGGCCTCGCCTTCAACCCGCTCGACATGATGGTCGACTCCGGGGCACGGGGGAACGCCCAGCAGATCCGCCAGATCGCAGGCATGAAGGGCCTCGTCTCCAACCCGCGTGGCGAGATGATCCCCCGGCCGATCAAGTCCTCCTTCCGGGAGGGCCTGTCGGTGCTCGAGTACTTCATCTCGACGCACGGTGCCCGCAAGGGGCTCGCCGACACGGCCTTGCGGACCGCGGACTCCGGCTACCTCACGCGCCGCCTCGTCGACGTCGCCCAGGAGCTGATCGTTCGCGAGGAGGACTGCGGGACGACGCGGGGCGTGTGGATCGAGAACGTCGAGCCCGACAGCCCGGGCAGGCGAACCTACCTCGAGACCCGCGCCTACGGCCGTCTGCTCGCCGAGGACGTCCGTCTGTCCGACGGCACCACGGTCGCGACGGGGACGGTCCTCACCGACGACATCGTGGCCAAGCTCAGGGACGACCCGAGCGTGACGCGGGTGCGCACCCGCTCGGTGCTCACCTGCGAGGCTGCGCACGGCGTGTGCGCGGCCTGCTACGGACAGTCGCTCGCTACCGGCAGGTTGATCGAGCTCGGCGAGGCGGTCGGCGTCATCGCGGCGCAGTCGATCGGCGAGCCCGGGACCCAGCTCACCATGCGGACCTTCCACACCGGAGGGATCGTCGGTGAGGACATCACCCACGGTCTGCCTCGCGTGGTCGAGCTGTTCGAGGCCCGCACGCCCAAGGGGGCCGCGGTGCTCGCCCGCCACTCGGGTGTCGTGCGCATCGAGGACGAGGAGACCGGCCGGAGGGTTACCGTGGTCGGCGACGACGGGACCGAGGAGTCGACCGTGGTGCCGGCCCGTGCGCACCTCGAGGTCACCGAGGGCCAGGAGGTCGCTGCCGGCGACGCGCTCGTCGAGGGACCGAAGGACCCGAAGGAGCTCCTCGAGGTGCGCGGCATCCGGGAGACCCAACAGTACCTCGTCGAGGAGGTGCAGAAGGTCTACCGGGACCAGGGGGTGTCGATCCACGACAAGCACATCGAGCTGATCGTCCGCCAGATGCTCCGGCGCGTGCTCGTCGCCGACCCCGGCGACGCCCCGTTCCTTCCCGGAGAGCGCGTCGACAACCAGGTCTACGCCGAGGTCAACCGCCGCCTGGTGGCAGAGGGAAAGCGTCCTGCCGAGGGCCGCCCCGAGCTCATGGGCATCACGAAGGCCTCGCTCGCCACGGACAGCTGGCTCTCGGCCGCCTCCTTCCAGGAGACGACGCGGGTGCTCACCGAGGCCGCGATCGAGGGTCGCAGCGACCAGCTGTTCGGCTTGAAGGAGAACATCATCATCGGCAAGTTGATCCCCGCCGGCACGGGCATGGACCACTACCGGCACATCCGCCTGGAGCTTCCCGGTGCGGAGGCCCTGCCGTTCTGGGCCGTCGGCGCCGGAGGCGACTCGGGCACCGAGGACCTCGCTGCGTGGCTACGAGACATGGGCACCGACGACGCCGTCGGCATCGCAGGTGCCGATGCAGGCCACCGTCCGGCTGAAGAGGCCGGCTGGCTCGCCGACAGCCCGGAGGTGGGGACCGACTCGGGCGGTGCCACCGGCAGCGCCGGAGCCTGACGCCGGTAGACTGTGAGCACCTGTCGGGTCCGCCTTGCCGGAGCCGGGGCGCTGCCATAGCATTGCCCTGCTGTACGGCGGCAGGGGCCCCGAGGCGCCAGCCCGTGCGGACACCGCCCACATTCGGACCAGAGGACACGCGTGCCGACCATTGCCCAGCTCGTCCGCAAAGGACGCGAGGCCAAGCAGTCGAAGACCAAGACCCCCGCTCTGCGTGGCGCGCCCCAGCGACGGGGGGTATGCACGCGCGTCTACACGACCACGCCGAAGAAGCCGAACTCGGCTCTGCGCAAGGTGGCCCGCGTCCGGCTGACCAGCGGCGTCGAGGTCACCGCCTACATCCCCGGCGTGGGTCACAACCTCCAGGAGCACTCGATCGTGCTGGTGCGCGGTGGACGTGTGAAGGACCTCCCCGGCGTTCGCTACAAGGTCATCCGGGGCGCGCTCGACACCTCGGGCGTGCGGGAGCGCAGCCAGGCGCGGAGCCGCTACGGCACGAAGAAGGAGTCCTGAGATGCCGCGCAACGGACCGGCCCCCCGCCGAGAGCTGCAGCCCGACCCCGTCTACCGCTCGGTGCTGGTGACCCAGGTCGTCAACAAGGTTCTGTCGCGCGGCAAGCGGACGCTCGCCGAGCGGCTCGTCTACGGGGCGCTCGCGCTCGTCAAGGAGCGCTCCGGCGCCGAGCCCGTGACCGTGCTCAAGCGCGCGGTCGAGAACACCCGGCCCGAGCTCGAGGTCCGCAGCCGCCGGGTCGGCGGAGCGACCTACCAGGTGCCCGTCGAGGTGCGGCCGCGGCGTGCGACGACGCTCGCGATCCGCTGGCTCGTGGGCTTCTCGCGCCAGCGCCGCGAGAAGACGATGGCCGAGCGCCTGGCCAACGAGATCCTCGACGCGTCGAACGGCATCGGCGCGGCGGTCAAGCGCCGTGAGGACCTGCACAAGATGGCCGAGTCGAACAAGGCCTTCGCCCACTACCGCTGGTAGTCGGCCTGCCTTCGTTTGGAATGTCGAGCACCCATGCCTGATCCTGCGCCCCAGCGCGAATTCCCGCTCGCCAAGACCCGCAACATCGGGATCATGGCGCACATCGACGCGGGCAAGACCACGACCACCGAGCGCATCCTGTACTACACCGGCCGCAGCTACAAGATGGGCGAGGTGCACGAAGGCGCCGCGACCATGGACTGGATGGTCCAGGAGCAAGAGCGCGGCATCACCATCACCTCTGCGGCGACGACGTGCCGGTGGCGCGATACCTGGATCAACATCATCGACACGCCGGGCCACGTCGACTTCACCGTCGAGGTCGAGCGGTCGTTGCGCGTGCTCGACGGTGCAGTGGCGATCTTCGACGCCGTCGCAGGGGTGGAGCCCCAGACCGAGACCGTCTGGCGTCAGGCCAACAAGTACCACGTCCCGCGGATCTGCTTCGTGAACAAGATGGACCGCGTCGGCGCGGACTTCCTCCGCACCGTGCAGATGATCCGGGATCGGCTCGACGCGGTCCCGGCGGTGGTGCAGCTCCCGATCGGGAGCGAGGGCGGGTTCCACGGCGTCGTGGACCTTCTCGCCAACCGCGCGCTCGTCTGGCAAGAGGGCATGGGCGAGAAGTGGGACGAGATCGACGTTCCCGTCGATCTCGTCGAGCAGGCCGAGGGCGGGCGTCACCAGCTGGTGGACGTGCTCTCGAACTACTCGGACACCCTCATGGAGAAGTATCTCGGCGACGAGGAGATCACGGCGGACGATCTGCGCGCAGCGCTACGCGCGGCCACCCTCGCCAACGAGGTCGTCCCGGTGCTCTGCGGCTCAGCGTTCAAGAACAAGGGCGTCCAGCCGATGCTCGACGCCGTCGTCGACTACTTGCCGAGCCCGCTCGACCTGCCTCCGACCGTCGGCACGAGGCCGGGCGCGCCGGACGACGCCGAGGAGCGCCCCGCGGATGACGCCGCGCCGTTCGCCGCGCTCGCGTTCAAGATCATGACCGATCCCTACGTCGGCAAGCTCACGTACCTTCGGGTCTACTCGGGGTCGCTGCGCAAGGGGGCGACGGTCGTGAACACGACCAAGGGTCGCAAGGAGCGCATCGGCCGGCTGCTGCAGATGCACGCCAACCACCGCGAGGACAAGGAGGCGATCTTCACCGGCGACATCGTGGCCGCGGTCGGCCTGAAGCAGACGACCACGGGCGACACCTTGTCGGACCCGGACCACCCGATCGTCCTCGAGGCGCTCGAGTTCCCCGAGCCGGTGATCCACGTGGCGGTCGAGCCCAAGACGAAGGCGGACCAGGACAAACTGTCGAAGGCGCTCTTCGCCCTGAGCGAGGAGGACCCGACCTTCCGTGTCCGCACCGACGAGGAGACCGCCCAGACGGTCATCTCGGGGATGGGCGAGCTCCACCTCGAGGTCCTCGTGGACCGCATGCTGCGCGAGTTCAACGTCGACGCCAACGTCGGCAAGCCCCAGGTCGCCTACCGTGAGACCATCCGCAAGGCGGTGGACAAGGTCGAGGAGCGCTACGTCCGCCAGACCGGTGGCCGTGGTCAGTACGGGCACGTCGTCATCAATGTCGAGCCCACCGGTCCGGGCGGCGGCTACGAGTTCATCGACAAGATCACCGGTGGCGTCGTCCCGAAGGAGTACATCCCGGCCGTGGACGCGGGCATCCAAGAGGCGCTCACCTCCGGCGTCCTTGCGGGCTACCCGACCGTGGATGTCCGGGTGACCCTCGTCTTCGGCTCGTACCACGAGGTCGACTCCTCCGAGATGGCCTTCAAGATCGCCGGGTCGATGGCCGTGAAGAAGGCGCTCCGGATGGCCGCCCCGGTCCTCCTCGAGCCGGTGATGGCCGTCGAGGTGGTGACCCCCGAGGAGTACATGGGCGACGTGATCGGCGACCTGTCCTCCCGGCGCGGCCGGGTGGAGGGGATGGAGCAGCGGGGCAGCAGCCACGTCGTGAAGGCGCAGGTACCGCTGGCCGACATGTTCGGCTACGCTACCGATCTGCGTTCGCGTACCCAGGGCCGAGCCACGTACACGATGCAGTTCCACGCCTACAACGAAGTGCCCGACTCGATCGCCAAGGAGATCATCGCCCGGGCACGCGGGGAGTAGGCGGTCCGCCGGCAACGGTCGGCGGAGAGCGGCACGCAGGAGACAGACATCATGGGGCGGGTGACCGCCGGCGGCGGGCCCGACGGGACGCCGCCCGAGATCAGGGAGTAGTTCGAGGAGATGGCCAAGAAGAAGTTCGAGCGCTCGAAGCCCCACGTGAACGTGGGGACGATGGGGCACATCGACCATGGCAAGACCACGCTGACGGCGGCCATCACGAAGGTGCTGTCCGAGCAGAACCCCAACGTCGCCTTCACCCCGTTCGACCAGATCGACAAGGCGCCCGAGGAGAAGCAGCGCGGCATCACGATCTCGATCGCCCACGTCGAGTACGAGACGGCGAAGCGCCACTACGCCCACGTCGACATGCCCGGGCACGCCGACTACATCAAGAACATGATCACCGGCGCCGCCCAAGTCGACGGCGCGATCCTGGTCGTGTCGGCAGCAGACGGCCCGATGCCCCAGACCCGGGAGCACGTGCTGCTCGCCCGCCAGGTGGGCGTGCCCTACATCGTGGTCGCGCTGAACAAGGCGGACATGGTGGACGACCCCGAGCTGCTCGACCTCGTCGAGCTCGAGGTGCGCGAGCTGCTGAGCGAGTACACATTCCCCGGCGATGACGCCCCGGTCGTGCGCGTGAGCGCCCTCAAGGCGCTGGAGGGTGATCCCGAGTGGACGCCGAAGATCCTCGAGCTCATGGACGCGGTGGACGAGTACATCCCCGAGCCCGTCCGCGACGTCGAGAAGCCGTTCCTCATGCCGGTCGAGGACGTGATGTCGATCACGGGTCGTGGCACGGTCGTGACCGGGAAGGTCGAGCAGGGCGTCGTCCACGTCGGTGACGAGGTCGAGATTGTCGGGCTTCGCGACACCCAGAAGACCACCGTCACCGGTGTCGAGATGTTCCGCAAGCTCCTCGACGAGGGCCGTGCGGGCGACAACATCGGCGCGCTGCTTCGAGGGACGAAGAAGGAGGACGTCGAGCGCGGCCAGGTGCTGTGCAAGCCGGGATCCATCACGCCGCACACGGAGTTCCTGGCAGCGATCTACGTGCTCACGAAGGAAGAAGGCGGCCGGCACAAGCCGTTCTTCACGAACTACCGTCCGCAGTTCTACTTCCGGACCACCGACGTGACCGGCTCGATCACGCTGGCCGAGGGGACCGAGATGGTGATGCCCGGTGACAACACCGAGATCACCGTCGAGCTCGGCAAGCCGATCGCGATGGACGAGGGGCTCAGGTTTGCCATCCGCGAGGGTGGGCGCACCGTCGCCTCCGGCCGAGTCACGAAGATCCTGAAGTAGCGACGGCGAGACCCAGCCCGAGAAGACGAGGACGCGAACAGCGATGGCCGAGGGAAGCCGGCAGAAGATCCGCATCAGGCTGAAGGCCTACGACCACGAGATCCTCGACCAGTCGACGGAGAAGATCGTCCAGACGGTCCTCCGGACCCAGGCGAAGGTGCAGGGACCCGTGCCGTTGCCGACGGACAAGCACCGCTACACGGTGATCCGCTCGCCGCACAAGTACAAGGACAGCCGCGAGCACTTCGAGATGCGCGTGCACAAGCGGCTGGTGGACATCGTCGAGCACACGCCCAAGACGGTCGACTCGCTCCAGCGCCTCGACCTGCCCGCTGGCGTGGACATCGAGATCAAGATCCAGAACGCCTGAGGTCCGCGCCACCCTGCGATCGTCGCCTTGGCGGCTCGCGGCGAGGTTCGGTAAGATAAACTTCCGGCCGCTCGCAGGCGGTCGGTGCACCGGCTGCGGGAGCACCGCGCCGAGCCAATAGACGTGCCGGAGCGCCCACAGCCCTTCGGGGGCGGGGGAACCTCCGGCCGACACAGGACGAGCGCTCCGCTCGGGTTCTCCGGGCGGAGCGTTGGCATGCGCACGGGCAAGCGAGCACCAAGCGCGAGGAGAGACGTGGCAACGAAGGCGATCGTCGGCGAGAAAGTCGGCATGACCCAGGTATGGGACGAGCAGAACCGCGCCATACCGGTGACGGTGCTGCGCGTCGCCCCGGTGCGGGTCGTCCAGGTGAAGACGCCCGAGCGCGAGGGGTACGCCGCGCTCCAGGTGACCTGGGGCTTTCGCCGCGCCTCGACCCTCACGCGGGCCGAGCGCGGCCACTACGAGCACGCGGGTGTCGACCCAGGCCGTGATCTCGTCGAGCTCCGGCTCGAAGACGCGGCCTCGTTCGAGGTCGGCCAAGAGCTGACCGCGGCGCTGTGGAGCGCCGGCGAGCGGGTCGACGCCATCGCCGTGAGCAAGGGTAAGGGATTCGCCGGGGGCATGAAGCGGCACAACTTCAAGGGGCAGGGCGCGGCACACGGGAACCACAAGCACCACCGTGCGCCTGGGTCCATCGGAGCCTGCGCGACGCCGGCGAAGGTGTTCAAGGGTACGCGCATGGCAGGACGGATGGGCGGCCGCCAGGTCACCGCGCTGAACCTCGAGGTCGTCTCGAGCGACCCCGAGCGTGAGCTCGTGCTCGTGAAGGGCGCGGTTCCCGGTCCCCGCGGCGCCGTCGTGGTGCTGCGAGACTCCGTGAAGACGCCTACCCAGCGCAACGGGAGCACGAGGTGAACCCGGCCGCGCCCCGGTCGGGTCGCCGTCCGCCGGTCCGGAAGGACCGTCCGGCCCCCGTCTCTCGCTCGGTCGTGCGCCGGGACATCCGCGGAACGTCGCTCGGCGAGGTCCAGCTCGCCCCCGAGGTCTTCGGCATCCAGCCGAACGCGGCGGTCCTCCACCAGGTCGTGACGGCCCAGCTCGCAGCGGCGCGCGCCGGTACGCACTCGACCAAGACGCGTGCGGAGGTGAGCGGCGGGGGATCGAAGCCGTGGCGCCAGAAGGGCACCGGCCGGGCGCGTCAGGGGTCCACCCGATCGCCGATATGGAAGGGCGGCGGGATCGCCCTCGGCCCGAAGCCGCGCAGCTACGCGCAGCGCACCCCGAAGAAGATGGTGCGGCTCGCTCTGTGCTCGGCGTTGTCGGACCGTGCGTCGGAGTCCAAGGTCGCACTTGTGGACGCCTGGAGGTTCGAGGTACCGAGGACCAAGGACGCCGTCAAGGCACTCGACGCCCTCGGGCTGAGCGGACGCGTGCTCGTCGTGATCGACAGGGAGGACCTGAACGCCGAGCGGTCCTTCGCGAATCTCCCCGAGGTCCAGACGGTCCTGGTGTCGGAGCTCAGCGCGTACGACGTCCTGCGCCACGACTGGGTCGTCTTCACCGACGCGACGCTGCCGGGGCGCGCGCCGGCCGCGGCCGAGCGATCGGGCGGGGAAGAAGCCGCGGGTCGAGACGCAGAGGACGGAGAAGCCCGGGACGAAGAGGAGGAGGCCGAGTGATGAGGGAGCCTCTGTCGGTGCTTCGGCGCCCGGTCATCTCCGAGAAGTCCTACGCCCTCATGAACCGCAATGTCTACGTCTTCGTCGTCGACCGGCACGCCACGAAGGTCGACGTCCGCCACGCGGTGGAGAAGGCGTTCGGCGTGCGCGTCGACAGGGTCAACACCTTGAACCGCAAGGGAAAGGTGGTTCGCAACCGGCGTACCAACAAGACCGGCCAGCGTCCGGGCAC
Organism: Actinomycetes bacterium; assembly: GCA_021844425.1. GTDB lineage: Bacteria > Actinomycetota > Acidimicrobiia > Acidimicrobiales > RAAP-2 > JAJYVT01. The sequence continues at coordinate 29,230 of JAKBTL010000030.1, forward strand.
CAAGCGTGCCTTCGTGACGCTGCACCCCGGCGACAAGATCGACCTCTTCGAGAGCTGAGGACGCATGCCGCTTCGCTCACGCAAGCCCACCAGCGCCGGACGGCGGTTCCAGACCGTTTCCGACTTCGCCGAGATCACCAGGGATCGCCCCGAGCGCTCGCTGCTCGCCTCGAACCCCGCGTCCGGCGGGCGCAACAGCTACGGCCGGAAGACCGCCCGCCACCGCGGAGGGGGGCACAAGCGCCAGTACCGGATCGTCGATTTCCGGCGTGACAAAGACGGTGTGCCGGCGAGGGTCGCTGCGATCGAGTACGACCCGAACCGCAACGCGCGCATCGCGCTGCTCCACTTCGCGGACGGTGAGAAGCGCTACATCCTCGCCCCGGCGAACGTCAGGGTCGGCGACGTCCTCCAGAACGGTCAGGGTGCGGAGATCCGCCCGGGCAATGCGCTCCCCTTGCGTTACATCCCCGTGGGCTCGGTCGTGCACTGCGTCGAGCTGCGACCCGGGGGCGGCGGCAGGCTCGCCCGGGGTGCAGGCATGAGCGCCCAGCTGGTCGCGAAGGAAGGGGCATTCGCGACGCTGCGACTGCCGTCGACCGAGATGCGCCGCGTCTCGGTCGATTGCCGCGCCACGCTCGGAGTGGTCGGGAACGCCGAGGCGGAGCTCGTGAAGGTCGGCAAGGCGGGCCGCAACCGCTGGAAGGGCGTCCGTCCCCAGACGCGCGGCGTCGCCATGAACCCCGTCGACCACCCGCTGGGTGGCGGTGAGGGCAAGTCGTCCGGCGGCCGGCACCCGGTCTCGCCGTGGGGCAAGCCCGAAGGCCGGACGCGGGCCCGCCACAAGGAGTCCGACAAGATGATCGTTCGCCGCCGCCGCACCCGCGGCGCCCGGCGGTAGCGGGAGGTCGCGGTGCCGCGTAGTGTGAAGAAGGGGCCGTTCGTCGACGATCACCTGCTGAAGAAGGTCGACGCGCTGAACGCGACGGGGGAGAAGCGGGTCATCAAGACCTGGTCCCGGCGCTCGACCATCATCCCGGACATGGTGGGCCACACCATCGCGGTGCACGACGGGCGTCGACACGTCCCTGTCTACGTGACCGAGTCGATGGTCGGGCACAAGCTCGGCGAGTTCGCGCCCACTCGGACGTTCCGCTACCACGCCGGCCAAGAGCGGGCGGGGAGGCGCTGACATGCCGGGGGTCAAGACCAACGAGCGTCCGGGCACGCGCGCGGTGTTGCGGCACTGTCGCATGTCTGCGACCAAGGCGCGGGTGGTGCTGAACCTGATCCGCGGTCGGGACGTCGACCACGCAGCCGAGATCCTCCGCGACACCCCGCGCGAGGCTGCCGAGATCGTCGGCAAGCTGCTCGCCTCGGCGGTGGCGAACGCCGTGCACAACGACGGCGAGAACGCAGAGGAATTGTATGTCTCAGCGTGCTACGCGGACGAGGGAGTGACCTTGAAGCGTTGGCGACCGCGGGCCCGGGGACGTGCAACTCGGATCCGCAAGCGCGGTTGCCACATCACCGTCATCGTGAGCCGGATGCCCGAGGAGCGCCTGGTCCGACGTCGCGCCGAGCGCCAGGCCGCTGGCGCGCAGCGTCAACGTCGAGTCGCCGAGTCGCGTCGGCGTGCCGACCTCGCAGGGCGCTTGTCGCGTCGCCGTCACGCGGCGGAGGCGGCTGCGGCCCTCGGTGCCGAGTCGCCTGAGGTGGAGCTCGCAGGCGAGGAGGACCTCGAGGACCGGGCGGAGGCGCCCGAGGTCGACGCGACGGACGCGGTCGCGGAGCTCGAGGAGCCCGGCACCCCAGAGGACACCGCGGAGGGCACCCCAGAGGACACCGCGGAGGGCGACGCGGAGGGCGACGACCCCGAAGACGAGAGCGAGAAGGGCGAGTAGATGGGCCAGAAGGTCAACCCCTATGGCTTCCGGCTCGGTGTCACCACCGACTGGAAGTCCCGCTGGTTCGAGGAACGCCACTACCGCGACTTCGTCGTCGAGGACTGGAGGATCCGCGACTACCTCATGTCGCAGCTCGAGGCTGCAGCGGTCAGCCGCATCGAGGTGGAGCGCACGCGGGACCGGCTGCGCGTCGACATCCACACCGCGCGTCCGGGCATCGTCATCGGTCGCCGCGGAGCCGAGGCCGACCGGCTGAAGAAGAAGCTCGAGGAGATCACGGGACTGCACAACCGGATCCAGCTGAACATCCAGGAGATCAAGCAGCCCGAGCTCGACGCCGCGCTGATCGCCCAGGGCATCTGCGACCAGCTCGCCCGCCGCGTCGCGTTCCGCCGCGCGATGAAGCGGGCCATCCAGACCGTCCAGAAGGCCGGCGCGCAGGGCGTGCGTGTGCAGTGCTCGGGCCGCCTGGGCGGCTCCGAGATGGCCAGGAAAGAGTCCTACCGGGAGGGTCGCGTGCCGTTGCACACGTTGCGCGCCGACATCGACTACGGGTTTCGCGAGGCGAGGACTACCTCGGGCCGCGTCGGGGTGAAGGTCTGGATCTACAAGGGCGACATCCTCCCGTACAAGGTGTCGATCGAGGAGAAGATCACCCGCGAGGCAGCGATGGCGGTGGGCGAGACGTCCGGTCAGGGGATGCCGCGCCGGCTCATCACCGCCGGCGGCGGACGCCGGCGGGCCGGTTTGGGCGCGCCGGGCGCCGGTGCAGCCGAGCTCGCCGCCGAAGAGCTCGCCGCAGAAGAGCTCGCCGCCGAAGAGCTCGTTGCCGAGCAGGCCGCTGCGGTCTCCGTAGAGCAGGCCGCTGCGGCCTCCGCCGAGCAGGCCCCTGCGGTCTCCGCAGAGCAGGCCCCTGCGGCCTCCGCCGAGCAGGCCCCTGCGGCCTCCGCAGAGCAGGCCCCTGTAGAAGACGTCGCAGAGGAGGCGCAGGCGCACCCCGCCGCCGAGGAGGAGGCACCGGTCACGGGCGGGATGACCCGCGGAGAGGAGCCGGCCGCAGGCTCGGCTGTGCCTGCGCACGACGGCGGTCCTGCCGGCGAGGCGGAAGAAGTCGCCCCGGCGGCCTCCGACCTGCTCGCGCCGCCCCCTGAGCCCGACGAGCTGGAGCGGCAGCTGGCCGAGGACGAGGAGATGGAACGTCGCGCCCGGCACGAGCACCACGAAGCGCCGCACTTCCGCCGGGAGGTGGACTGAGATGCTCATGCCGCGCAAGGTCAAGCATCGTAAGCAGCAGCGGGGCCGGCTCACCGGAGCCGCCAAGGGCGGTACGACGGTCACCTTCGGGGACTTCGGGATCCAGGCGCTGGAACCAGGGTGGCTCACCGCGCGCCAGATCGAAGCCGCTCGTATCGCGATGACCCGCCACGTACGCCGAGGCGGGAAGATCTGGATCCGCGTCTTCCCCGACAAGCCGGTCACCCAGAAGCCGGCCGAGACCCGGATGGGCTCGGGCAAGGGCAACCCGGAGCACTGGGTAGCGGTCGTCCGACCCGGACGGGTGCTCTTCGAGCTGTCGGGGGTCGACCAGCAGCTGGCGCAGGCTGCGATGGAGCGGGCCATCCAGAAGCTGCCGATGAAGGCGCGCTTCGTGGTGCGTCCCGGCACCCACGGTGCAGCGGAGGTGCAGGTGTGAGGGCGTCCACGGAGTACGCGGGCATGGGGAGGAGCGAGCTCGAGGACAAGCTCGCCGAGTCGCGCAAGGAGCTTTTCAACCTCCGTTTCCAAAAGGCCACCGGCCAGCTGGACAACACCGCGCGCGTCGGGACGGCGAAGAAGGAGGTCGCCAGGCTCCTCACGGTGCTCCGCCAGCGTGACCTCGACGGCGACCTGGAGACCGAGCCCGGCGCCACGTCATGGGGTGCGGGTCCCGCGAGGGCCGGCGAGGGCGACGAGGAGGAGGCGTGATGCCCGAGGGAGAGCGCGTGTCCGATGGCACGACGGCGCGCCCGAACCGCCGAAAGGTCCGTGAAGGGACCGTTGTGTCCGACAAGATGCAGGCCACGGTCGTCGTCGCGGTTGTCGAGCGGGTCCGTCACCCGCGCTATGGCAAGACCGTGCAGCGCACCAAGCGCCTCTACGTCCACGACGCAGAGGGGACCGCGAGGGTGGGCGATCGCGTACGCGTGGTCGAGACCCGGCCGCTCTCCAAGCTCAAGCGGTGGAGGCTGGCCGAGATCTTGGAGCGAGCCCGATGATCCAGCAGGAGTCCCGTCTGCGGGTAGCCGACAATTCGGGCGCGCGCGAGGTGCTGTGCATCCGCGTGCTCGGCGGGTCGCGCCGGCGCTACGCGACCATCGGCGACGTCTTCGTGGCCACCGTGAAGGACGCGATCCCTGGGGCGGCCGTGAAGAAGGGCGACGTCGTGAAGTGCGTCGTCGTGCGGACCGCGAAGGAGAAGCGCCGTCCCGACGGCAGCTACATCCGCTTCGACGAGAACGCCGCCGTCCTCATCAACGACCAGCAGCAGCCCCGCGGCACCCGGATCTTCGGGCCCGTCGGCCGCGAGCTGCGGGACAAGAAGTTCATGAGGATCGTCTCTCTCGCCCCGGAGGTGCTCTGATGCGGGTGCGCAAGGGCGACCGCGTGGTGGTGCGCACGGGCAAGTACAAGGGGCGTCGCGCCGAGGTCGTGCGCGCGCTGCCGTCGGAGGGCAAGGTCGTGCTCGAGGGCGTCAACGTCGCGAAGCGCCATTCCAAGCCGACCGCCCGGACCTACCAGGGCGGCATCATCGACAAGTTCATGCCGGTCCCGGTCTCCTCGGTGTCGGTCATCTGCAAGTCTTGCGGCGAGCCCACGCGTGTCGGCATGCAGGTGGACGACCAGGGCCGCAAGGTCCGCGTCTGCCGCAAGTGCGGAGGTGAGCTGTGAGCCCTTCGAAGGCGGCGAAGGCCGCGGCGGCGAAGAAGACCGGCGGCGTGAAGAAGGCCGCGGGTCGCGCTGGCCAGCGCACGCCATCCCAGGCCGCCAGGGCGCCAGGGCCCCGCGCCGTCCCCGACATCGAACGGACCGCCGGGCGCGCCGCGGGCAGTGCCGGTGCCGCCGTGCCTCGCTTGAAGACCCGCTACCGCGACGTGGTGCAGGCGCAGCTCATGGGCGAACTGGGCCTCACGAACGTGATGGAGGCGCCCCGCCTCGACAAGATCGTCGTCAACATGGGCGTCGGCCGTGCGACCCAGCAGCCGTCGCTCATCGAGGGGGCCCAGCGCGACATCGAGATCATCACGGGCCAGAAGTCGGTGGTCACCCGTGCCAAGAAGTCGATCGCCGGCTTCAAGCTACGCGCCGGGATGCCGATCGGCGTACGAGTGACGCTGCGCGGTGACCGGGCGTGGGAATTCCTGGATCGGCTGATCAGCCTCGCGATCCCGAGGATCCGCGACTTCAGAGGATTGTCGCCCCGCTCGTTCGACGGCGGTGGCAACTACACGTTCGGGGTGAACGAGCAGCTCATCTTCCCCGAGATCGACTACGACCGCATCGACACGGTCCGCGGCATGGACATCACGATCGTCACCACCGCCCGCACCGACGAGGAGGGCCGAGCGTTCCTACGGGCATTCGGCTTCCCGTTCCGACAGGAGACCCGATAGGCATCATGGCGAAGAAGGCACTCATCGAGAAGCAGCAGCGCACGCCGAAGTTCAAGGTGCGCGCGTACACCCGGTGCAAGCGTTGCGGCCGGCCGAAGGCCGTCTACCGCAAGTTCGGGCTGTGCAGGATCTGCCTTCGACAGATGGTGCACGCCGGCGAGGTGCCGGGCGTGACCAAGGCGAGCTGGTAGGAGCGGGCCATGACGATGACCGACCCCATCGCGGACATGCTCACCCGGATCCGCAACGCGAGCACCGCCCAGAAGGAGACCGTCGCCATGCCGGGCTCCAAGCTCAAGGAGGCACTCGCGCAGATCCTCGAGCGGGAGGGGTTCATCGCGGGCTACGCGGTGCGCCGCGAGCCGGGGCGTCCCGGTTCGACCCTCGAGATCATGATGAAGTACTCGACCGACAGGGTGCGCAGCATCGGGGGGATCCGCCGGGTGTCCAAACCCGGTCTGCGCATCTACGCTCGCGCCGACAAGATGCCTCGCGTGCTCGGAGGCATGGGCGTCGCGGTGGTCTCCACGAGCCACGGCCTCATGACCGACCGAGAAGCGCGCCAGCGTCATCTCGGCGGCGAGGTGCTCTGCCATGTGTGGTAGCGCCCCCCTGGCGAAGATCGTGGTGTGTGTCGCGAGCGAAGGAGAACGGTAGATGTCCCGCATCGGGCGTTCCCCGATCCCGGTCCCCGAGGGCGTGACCGTGGCGCTCGACGACCGCACGGTGACCGTGACCGGTCCGCAGGGCAGCCTGGCACGGCGGCTGCCCCCGGGGATCTCGGTCACCCAGGGCGACGGCGTGCTCGACGTCGCTCGGTCGGACGACGAGCGTGAACAGCGCGCGCTCCACGGCCTCGCGCGCTCGCTCGTGGCGAACATGGTGACCGGCGTCACCCAGGGGTTCTCGAAGGAGCTCGAGATCGTCGGGGTGGGCTACCGGGCCAGTGCACGGAGCCCCCAGGAGATCGAGCTCGCCCTGGGCTTCTCGCACCCCGTGGTCGTGGACGCGCCCCACGGGGTCAGTTTCGAGGTGCCGACCCCCACCAGGATCGTGGTGCGGGGCATCGACAAGGAGCTCGTGGGCCAGGTGGCGGCCGACATCCGCAAGATCCGCAAGCCCGAGCCCTACAAGGGCAAGGGTGTGCGCTACGCAGGAGAGCGCGTGCTGCGCAAGGCCGGGAAGGCGGCGAAGTGATGGCTGGGACCGATCGCACGAAGGCGCTGCGCACGCGGCGCCATTCCCGGGTGCGCCGGAAGGTCGCGGGAACCGCGGAGCGCCCCAGGCTCGCCGTCAGTCGGAGCCTTCGTCACATCACCGCCCAGGTCATCGACGACACGAGCGGCCGCACGGTGGCGGCGGCCTCCACGGCCGACCGCGAGCTGCGCGCTGCACTCTCGGGCAAGGGCGGCGGTAACGTGGGCGCGGCTCAGGCCGTGGGCAGGCTCGTCGCCACTCGCGCGAAGGCTGTGGGGGTGACCAAGGTCGTGTTCGACCGGGGTGGGTTCAAGTACCACGGCCGGGTCGCGGCGGTCGCGGATGCCGCCCGTAGCGAGGGACTGGAGTTCTGATGACCGAGGCACAATTCGAGGAGCGGACCATCCGCGTGAACCGCGTGGCCAAGGTCGTCAAGGGTGGGCGGCGGTTCTCGTTCGCCGCGCTGATGGTCATCGGCGACGGCAACGGGAAAGTGGGCCTCGGGTACGGCAAGGCGAAGGAGGCCGGCCTGGCGGTGCAGAAGGGCATCGAAGAGGCCCGCAAGAGCCTCTTCGAGGTGCCGCTCGCTGGGTCCACGATCACGCATCCGGTCATCGGGCACAGCGGGGCGGGCCGCGTGCTGCTCAAGCCCGCTGCGCCCGGTACCGGCGTCATCGCCGGGGGCGCTGCACGGGCGATCTTGGAGATGGCGGGGATCCGCGACATCCTCGCGAAGTCGCTCGGCTCGTCCAACGGGATCAACGTCGCGCACGCCACCATCGCGGGGCTCCGCGCGCTGCGCCGGCCCGACGAGGTCGCCGCGCTGCGGGGAAAGTCCCCCGACGAAGTCACCCCGACCGGCGTGCTGCGGGCGTACCGCGAGCGCCGGCGGGAGGCTGACCTGTACGCCGAGGCGCGCTGACGATGGCCGTGCTGCGCGTCACCCAGGTACGGTCGAAGATCGGCTGCAAGCCGAAGCACCGCGGAACCCTGCGCGCCCTCGGGCTGCGCGGCATCGGCCAGACCAACGAGCTGCCCGATCGCCCCGAGGTCCGTGGGATGCTGGCTCGAGTCCCTCATCTCGTGAGCGTCGAGGAGGTGCCGGAATGAAGCTGCACGACCTGGCCCCGGCTCCCGGCTCCCGTCGCCCGAAGCACCGCGTCGGGCGCGGCATCGGCGGGAAGGGCGGCAAGACCGCCGGACGGGGATCGAAGGGCCAGCGCGCCCGCGACACCGTTCCGGCGGGCTTCGAAGGCGGCCAGCTGCCCATCATGCAGCGGATCCCGAAGCTGCGGGGGTTCAAGAACCCGTTCCGCATCGAGTACTCCCCGGTGAACCTCGAGGCGCTCGAGGCGCTCGAGGTCGCGGAGCTCGGCCCTGACGACTTGGTGGCGGCGGGGCTCGTCCGCAAGGGGGCGCTCGTCAAGATCCTCGGCCGAGGGGAGTTGTCACGGGGGCTGCAGGTGCGGGCGCACGCGTTCTCGGCGAGCGCCGAAGCTGCGATCGTCGCCGCAGGAGGATCGGTGGAGCGCATCCCGCTGCCCTACGCGTCTGGCCGCCCGCCCGCCCGTGGCAACGCCCTCATGAACCGCTGAGGCCGATGCTCGCCCGTCTCGGGAACGTCTTTAGGGTCCCGGATCTGCGCAACAAGGTCCTGTTCACCCTCGTGGTGATCGCCATCTACCAGGTCGGCGCCAACGTGCCGGTCCCTGGGGTCAGCTGGGTCCAGCTCACGAAGCTCACGAAGGCCGCAGGCTCCTCGGGCGTGCTCGGCTTCCTGAACCTCTTCTCCGGCGGCGCGCTCGTGCGGCTGGCGGTCTTCGGTCTCGGCGTCATGCCCTACATCACGAGCTCGATCATCATCCAGCTGCTCGCCACGGTGATCCCGAAGCTCGAGGAGTGGCGGGACCAGGGCGCGGTCGGCCAGAAGAAGATCACCCAGACGACGCGCTACCTCACGATCGCGCTGGCGCTCATGCAGTCCACCGGCCTCGTGTACGCCTTCCACGGCCACGACTCGGCGCTGATCGGCACGAACATCGACCTCATCCCGAAGTTCTCGGTCCCGCTCGCGGCGTTCATGGTGCTCTGCCTCACCGCTGGGACCGCCTTCGTGATGTGGCTCGCCGAGCTCATCACCCAGCGAGGGATCGGCCAGGGGATGTCGATCCTCATCTTCGCCAACGTCGTGGCCGCGATCCCGTCGGGCGGAAAGGGGCTGTACGAGGAGGGTGGGGCGTTCAAGTTCGGGATCATCATCGCCGTGTCCCTCGTGCTCCTGGTCTGCATCGTGTTCATGACACAGGGGCAGCGCCGGATCCCCGTCACCTTCGCCAAGCGCATGGCAGGCCGAAGGATGTACGGCGGCCAGAGCACCTACATCCCACTCAAGGTCAACCAGTCCGGGGTCATCCCGATCATCTTCGCCAGCTCGGTGCTCTACATCCCGGTGCTGCTCAGCAACGTCGTGCCGGCCGGAGGGTTCCAGACGTGGGTGCGCGACAACATCACCCCGACGTCGCTCTTCTACATCCTCATGTACTTCGTGCTCATCGTCGCCTTCACCTTCTTCTACGTCTACGTGGCGTTCGACCCGCACCAGCAGGCGGACATCATCCGCAAGCAGGGTGGGTTCGTTCCCGGGATCCGCCCCGGCGGACCGACCGAGCGCTACTTCGCCCACATCCTGAACCGGATCACCGTGCCCGGGGCGCTCTTCCTCGGCGCCGTCGCCGTGATCCCTTCGCTCTTGATGGCGCTGTGGAACCTGAACCGCTTCCCCTTCTACGGGATCACCCTGCTCATCTCCGTCGGCGTCGCATTGACAACGATGCGCCAGATCGACAGTCAGCTCATGATGCGCAACTACGAGGGATTCCTCAAGTAGGGCCTGAGTGGTTCCCGGCGTCAGGCTCGTGGTCCTCGGCAAGCAGGGAGCTGGCAAGGGGACGCAGTGTGTGCGGCTCTCGCACCACTACGTGGTGCCGCACGTCTCGACCGGCGACATGCTCCGGCGAGAGGTGAAGGCCCAGACCCCGTTCGGGCTGCGGGCGAAGAAGCTCATGGACGACGGGGAGCTGATCCCCGACGAGCTGGTCATGGAGATGGTCACGAGCAGGCTCTGCGAGCGCGACGCGCGGGCGCGGGGGTTCATCCTCGACGGATGCCCGAGGACGCTCGCCCAGGCCGAGCAGCTCGACGAGATCCTCGCCCCCGACCGCCTCGACCTCGTGATCGACCTCGAGGTGCCCACCGACGTCGTCCTGCAGCGGCTCGCCTCGCGGCGGGTGTGCGTCGACTGCGGCACGAACTACTCGGTCGCCTCGCCGCCGTCGGTGAACTGGACCTGTGACGTGTGCGGCGGCGAGGTGGTCCAGCGCGAGGACGACACCGAAGAGGCGATCCGGCGTCGCCTCGAGCTCTACGACCGCGCGACCGCGCCGCTGGTGGAGTACTACGAGCGCGCCGGGATCCTGGCGCGGGTGGACGGCACCGGTCCGGCCGGCGAGGTGACGCAGCGCTGCGTCCAGGCGATCGACGCGCGGCGCCAGTGAGGCGCCGGTGAGGCGCAGCCCCCAAGAGCTCGCCAAGATGCGCCGTGCGGGCAAGGTCGTCGCCGAGATGCTCGAGGCGACCCGCGCCGCAGCGAAGCCGGGCGTGACGACCAAGGAGCTCGACGCGGTCGCCCGCGAGGTGATCGAGCGACGCGGGGCGACGTCGAACTTCCTCGGCTACCACGGCTTCCCCGCGGTGATCTGCACCTCGCCCAACGACATGATCGTCCACGGGATCCCGGGGGACTACCGGCTGCAGGAGGGGGACATCCTCTCCATCGACTGCGGGGCGATCGTGGAGGGCTACCACGGGGACGCGGCGTGCACGATGGCGATCGGCGAGGCCTCCCCGCTCGCCCTCCGGCTGATCGAGGTGACCGAGCGGAGCCTGTGGGCAGGCATCGCACAGCTGCGCAAGGGCAATCGGCTGCACGAGGTTGGCCGCGCCGTGCAGCAGGTGGTCGAGCACGCGGGGTTCTCCGTGGTCCGCGAGTACGTGGGCCACGCCATCGGCACCGCCATGCACGAGCAACCCCAGGTGCCGAACTACTGGCCCGGGACCCCCGGGCCCACCCTCAAGACCGGCATGGTCTTCGCGGTCGAGCCCATGGTGAATGCCCGAGGCCCCGAGACCCGGCTGCTCGACGACGGCTGGAGCGTGGTCACGGCGGACGGCTCGCTCTCCGCCCATTTCGAGCACACCATCGCGGTGACCGACGACGGACCCGAGGTGCTGACGCTGCCCTGAGCGCACGCCGCTGGCAATCCATCGGCGATGCGGTACACTCTTGGACTGCCTCGCCGCCGCCCCGGCCGGCTTGGCAATGTCAACTCCGGGCTCCGGCGCCGCGCCGTCGGAAACCCCGAACGACCAGTCGAGGAGAGTCACCTGCCAAAGCCGAAGGAAGACGCCATCGTGCTCGAGGGCACGGTGGTGGAGCCGTTGCCCAATGCGATGTTCCGAGTGGAGCTCGAGAACGGGCACAAGGTGCTGGCCCACAGCTCGGGCAAGATGCGCATGCACCGCATCCGCATCCTGCCCGGCGACAAGGTCCAGGTCGAGATCACCCCGTACGACCTGAGCCGCGGCCGGATCACCTACCGGTACAAGTGAGGCAGGCAGGAAGGAACGCCGTGAAGGTACGACCCAGCGTGAAGCCGATCTGCGAGAAATGCAAGGTGATCCGCCGGCACGGCCGGGTCGTGGTCATCTGCGACAACCCGCGGCACAAGCAGCGTCAGGGCTAGGACAGGAGAGAGCGACAGATGGCCCGTATCGCCGGAGTGGACGTCCCGCGCGAGAAGCGCGTGGAGGTGGCACTCACCTACATCTACGGGATCGGGCCTACCCGGGCGCGCGAGATCCTCGCCCGCACCGGCGTCGGCCCCGACACCCGGGTGCGGGACCTCACCGACGAAGAGGTCATCCGCCTGCGCAACGACATCGACGCCACGATGGAGGTCGAAGGAGACCTGCGCCGCGACGTGGCGCAGGACATCAAGCGGAAGATGGAGATCAACTGCTACCAGGGGATCCGGCACCGCCGCGGGCTGCCGGTCCACGGGCAGCGAACCCATACGAACGCCCGTACGCGCAAGGGCCCGAAGAAGACCGTGGCCGGGAAGAAGAAGGTACGCAAGTAGATGCCCAGGCCGACCAAGCAGCAGGGGGCCGCCCGGCGGCCCCGCCGCCGTGAGCGAAAGAACGTCAGCTACGGCGTCGCCCATATCAAGAGCTCCTTCAACAACACGATCGTCTCGATCGCCGACCCCGACGGGAACGTGCTCGCCTGGGCGTCCGCCGGCAACGTCGGCTTCAAGGGCTCTCGCAAGTCCACGCCGTTCGCGGCCCAGCTTGCAGCGGAATCCTGCGCGCGCAAGGCCATGGAGCACGGCGTGCGCAAGGTGGACGTGCTCGTGCGCGGCCCGGGCTCGGGGCGCGAGACCGCCATCCGCTCCCTCGCTGCCGCCGGCATCGAGGTCGTCGGGATCAAGGACGTGACGCCCATCCCGCACAACGGTTGCCGCCCCAAGAAGCGGCGCAGGGTCTGAGGCCGGCGCGATGGCTCGCTACACGGGACCTGTCTGCCGCCTCTGCCGCCGCGAGCGCACGAAGCTCTTCTTGAAGGGTGAGCGCTGCTTCTCGCTCAAGTGCCCGGTGTCCGAGGCTGTGACCGACCGCCACAGCCGTGCCTATCCGCCAGGAGAGCACGGGCGCGACCGGATGCGCCAGGGGTCGGAGTACCTCGCCCAGCTTCGCGAGAAGCAGAAGGCGCGCCGCATCTACGGCGTCTTGGAGAAGCAGTTCCGGAACCTCTACGAGGAGGCCGACCGGCTGCCGGGGATCACCGGCGAGATCCTCTTGCGGATGCTGGAGATGCGTCTCGACAACGTCGCCTTCCGGGCCGGGTGGGCTGCGAGCAGGGCGCAGGCGCGCCAGTTCGTGCGCCACGGTCACGTGCTCGTGAACGCCAAGCGCGTCACCATCCCGAGCTACCGGGTCCGCAAGGGGGACCGGGTCACGCTCGCGCAGTCCTCCCGGGAGGTGTTCGTGGTGCGGCGCAACATGGACACCCTCGACCGCCAGAGGCCGCCGTGGCTCGAGGCGTCAGACGGCGGCTTCACCGTCGAGGTGCTGAACCCACCGCTGCGCGATCACATCGACGAGCCGGTGCAAGAGCAGCTGATCGTCGAGTACTACTCCAAGTAAGCGAGCGAGGAACCACGCCGATGCTCATCATCCAACGACCCACCGTCGAAGTGCTCGACGAGGAGGGTGGCGACCGCCAGCGGTTCGCCATAGGCCCGCTCGAGCCCGGCTTCGGCCACACGCTCGGGAACGCGCTGCGCCGGACGCTCCTGTCGTCCATCCCGGGCGCGGCGGTCACCCAGGTGCACTTCGACGAGGCCCTCCACGAGTTCGCCACCCTTCCGGGGGTGAAGGAGGACGTGACCGACATCATCTTGAACCTGAAGGACCTGCTGGTGCGGGTGCACTCGGACGAGCCGGTCACGTTGCGCTTCGACAAGCGCGGCCCTGGCGACGCGCTCGCCGGCGACCTCCAGACGACCGCCGACGTCGAGGTCCTGAACCCGGACCTGCACATCGCGACTCTGAACGCCAAGGGCCACCTCGCCTTCGACCTCACGGTCGAGCGCGGGAGGGGCTACGTCTCGGCCGACCGGAACAAGAAGTCCTCGACGATCGGCGTCATCCCGGTCGACTCGATCTTCTCGCCCGTGCGCCGCGTCGCCTTCCAGGTCGAGCCAGTGCGGGTCGAGCAGTCGACGGACTTCGACCGGCTCGTGCTGGACGTCGAGACGGACGGCACGATCACCCCGCGCGAGGCCCTCGCGTCGGCGGGCGACACCCTGCGGACCCTCGTGGGCCTCGTCGCCGACCTCGAGGAGGCTCCGCAGGGACTGGAGCTCGGGGAGACGGGCACCGTCGTGGGGGGCTCGCCCGACCTCGACCTGCGCATCGAGGAGCTGGACCTCTCGGAGCGGCCGCGCAACTGCCTGAAGCGGGCGCAGGTCAACACGATCGGCGAGCTCGTGCAGCGGACCGAAGACGAGCTCCTCGCCATCACGAATTTCGGCCAGAAGTCGCTCGACGAGGTGATCCAGCGTTTGGACGAGCGCGGCCTTTCGCTGCGGAGCAGGGACTGACGCCGTGCAGGGGACCCCGAAGCGAGGACGTCGCATGGGCGGCGACGCCGCGCACCAGAAGGCGATGCTGGGCAACCTGGTCGCGTCGCTGATCGCCGCGGAGTCGCTCGTCACGACCGAGACGAAGGCCAAGATGCTTCGACCCGTCGCAGAGAAGTGCGTCACCGCCGCGCGCAAAGGCGGCGTGCACCAGCACCGCCAGGTCGTCGCGCTCATCCGTGACCGCGACATGGCGCACAAGCTGTTCGACGAGATCGCGCCCCGCTACGCCGATCGCCCGGGTGGCTACACCCGGATCCTGAAGCTGGGACCGCGCCCTGGCGACAACGCTCCCATGGCGCGCATCGAGTTCGTCTGACGGCTCTCCGGCGCTGGCGGCTCCTGCTCGCCTACGACGGCAGCGGGTTCCGCGGCTTCGCCATCCAGGCCGGCCTCCCCACGGTCGCAGGCGCGCTGGCAGGCGCCATCGCCCGCGCGGCCCGCCTCGCCGGGCCGCCGCCCGTCGTCTGCGCAGGCCGCACCGACGCGGGCGTGCACGCGACCGGACAGGTCGTCCACGTCGACCTTCCCGCCGACTTCGAGGGAGACCTCGCGCGGGTGGTGAACCGGCAGCTCTCGCCGGCGATCGTCGTGCGAGCTGCGGAGCCGGTCGGCGACGACTTCGACGCCCGGCGCTCGGCGACCGCGCGCCGCTACCGCTACTTGGTCTGGAACGCCTCGGCGCCCGAGCCGCTCCTCGCGCGCCTCGCGTGGCACGTCGCAGAGCCGCTCGACGTGAAGGCGATGGCCGCGGCCGCCGACGCGCTCTTGGGTGAGCACGACTTCCGGGCCTTCTGCCGGCGACCCGCGGGCAGGCCGGCGAGCGAGCCGATCGTGCGGACTGTCACCGCCGCAGCGTGGCGCACGGTGGACGTCACGGGGGTCCTGGGGGACCTGGCGTGGCCGGGAGGTCCCCGGGGCGAGCATGGGCCGTCGGGCGCCCCGGGTCGGGCTCCGGCGTTGCTCCGGTTCGACGTGGCGGCCGGGTCGTTCTGCCACCAGATGGTGCGCTCGGTCGTCGCGGTGCTCGTCGACGCCGGGCGCGGGCGCGTGAACGCCGCGACCGTCATCGAGCTACTCGCGGCCGGCACGCGGGCCGGCCTGCCGCAGCCTGCGCCCCCGCACGGCCTGTGCCTGGTCGGCGTCGACTACGGCCGAGCGTTACTGGAGCCGGGCCCGAACACGCATGGAGGGGCAGAGAAGCACGGCGCCTAGGCCCGCGCCAGACGGTAGGATGCAGGTCGCCGGGTCGCCGGGTCGCCGGGTCGTCAGGCGCTCGGCCAGGGCCGGCTTGCCCCTCTTCGGGCATGCCGTTACGCTCTCAACGCTCTCTTGGCGTCTCTACCACCCTTCGAGGAAGCCTCTTGCGTACCTACAACCCGAAAGCGGGCGAGATCGAGCGGGCCTGGCACCTCGTCGACGCCGACGGCCTCGTGCTCGGCCGACTGGCGACGGAGGTCGCCCGGCTGCTGCGCGGCAAGCACCGTCCGACGTTCGCTCCCCATCTCGACACGGGCGACCACGTGGTCGTCGTGAACGCAGCCAGGGTCGTCCTCACCGCCGGCAAGGCCGAGGACAAGTTCCACTACCGCCACAGCGGCTATCCCGGCGGCCTGAAGCGCACGAGCTACGCCGAGCTGCTCGACAGGCACCCCGAGGAGCTGGTGCGCCGAGCGGTGCGCGGCATGCTCCCGAAGGGGACGCTGGGGCGCCAGCAGCTTGCGAAGCTGAAGGTCTACGCGGGGGCTGAGCATCCGCACGAAGCGCAATCCCCCCAGCCCCTCGAGCTCGCGTCCGCGCGTCGGGCAGGTTGACCGTGGCCGCACCGCTCTCGCAGACGACCGGCCGCCGGAAGGAAGCAGTGGCACGCGTCCGGTTCCGCCCCGGGCAGGGCGCCATCACGGTCAACCGGCGGGCCTTCGAGGACTACTTCCCCTCTGCCACGCACCGGATGCTCGCCACCGAGCCGCTCAGGGTGACGAGCCTCGCCGAGGCCTACGACATCGACGCGACCATCGACGGCGGAGGCATGTCCGGTCAGGCGGGGGCCCTGCGGCTCGGCATCGCGCGCGGCCTGTGCGCTCTCGATCCGGAGCTTCGGACCGCGCTCAAGCGCGCCGGGCTCCTCACCCGCGATGCACGGGAGAAGGAGTCCAAGAAGTACGGCCTGAAGAAGGCCCGTAAAGCGCCCCAGTACTCCAAGCGGTAGCGCGTTGAGGCGGCCGGGCTTCGGCACCGACGGGGTGCGCGGGGTCGCCAACTCGGAGCTCAGCGCGGAGCTCGCGGTGGCGCTCGGCCGTGCTGCCGCACGTGTGCTCGACGCCAGGGGGTTCGTGGTAGGGAGGGACACGAGAGAGTCCAGCACCATGCTCCAAGCCGCCCTCTCGGCCGGGCTCGCTTCGGGCGGGGCGGACGTGCGGGACCTCGGCGTGCTGCCCACCGCAGGAGCCGCCTTCCTCGCGGCGCGCCGCTGCGTCCCCGCGGCGATGGTGTCCGCCTCGCACAACCCCTACCGGGACAACGGGATCAAGTTCTTCGACGCCGCGGGGGTGAAGCTCGCCCCCGGGGTCGAGGCGCAGGTCGCCGCCGCGCTCGACCTGCCGCCGCGCGCCGGACGCGTGGGCTCCCTCGCGCCGGAGCCAGGCGCGCTCGCCGAGTACCGCCGCCACCTGCTCGACTCGATCGAGGGTCGCAAGCTCGACGGGCTGCACGTGGTCGTCGACTGCGCCAACGGGGCCGCGTCGGCGGTCGCCCCCGACGTGCTGGAGGACCTCGGCGCCCGTGTCGACGCCCTGTGCGCCGAGCCGGACGGCACGAACATCAACGACGGGTGCGGCTCGACGCAGCCGGAGCGTCTGGCTCGGGAGGTCGTCGCCCGCGGGGCGGACCTCGGGCTCGCGCTCGACGGCGACGCCGATCGGCTCGTGGCCGTCGACCACACGGGCGCGATCTGCGACGGCGACGTGCTGCTGGCCATCTTCGCGGTCGACCTCGAGGCTCGTGGCGAGCTGACGGGGGACGCGGTCGTGGTGACGGTCATGACCAACCTCGGGTTCCGCCTGGCGATGGCCCGGCGCGGGATCTCGGTGCACGAGACGCCGGTCGGCGACCGCCAGGTGCTTGCGGCGCTCGACGAGAGCGGGCTCGCGCTCGGCGGGGAGCAGTCCGGCCACATCGTCTTCCGCAGGCGCGCGACGACCGGCGACGGGGTGCTCACCGGCATCCTGCTCGCCGACACCGTCGTGCGCTCCGGGCGGCCGCTGGCAGATCTGTCCGCCGGCCTCGTCGAGCGCGTCCCCCAGGTCCTGGTGAACGTCGCAGTCCGCGAGCCAGGCCGCCTCGCGGACGCCGACGGGGTCTGGAAAGCAGTCGCCGAGATCGAGGCGGAGCTCGGCGAGAGCGGTCGGGTGCTCCTCCGGGCGAGCGGCACCGAGCCGCTCGTGCGCGTGATGGTCGAGGCCCCGACGCCGGAGGCCGCTCAGCAGGCCGCAGGAAGGCTCGCAGAGGTCGTCGAGGGCGCGCTCAGAGGTTAGCCTCGGCACCATGTGCGGGATCATCGGCGTCACCGGCGACGCGGTGGCGCTCGAGACGATCTTCGACGGCTTGCGGCGCCTCGAGTACCGCGGGTACGACTCGGCAGGCGTCGCGCTCGTCGCCGGTGGGGCACTCTGGCGAGAGCGGGCGGCCGACGGTACCCATTCGGTCGAGGACCTCGCCCGAGCGGTCGCGGGAGCGCCCCGGTCGACGACGGGGATCGGCCACACCCGGTGGGCGACCCACGGGGCGCCGAGCGTGCAGAACGCGCACCCCCACTTCGACTGCACGGGCCGCGTGGCCCTCGTGCACAACGGGATCATCGAGAACCACGCCGAGCTCGCCGCGCCGCTCCTCGCGCGCGGTCACGTGTTCTCGTCCGAGACCGACACCGAGGTGCTCGCGCACCTGCTCGAAGAGGAGCTGGCGCGCGGCGCTGGGCTCGCTGAGGCCATGCGCAGTACGCTCGGGAAGCTTCGCGGCGCCTTCAGCGTCGTCGCGCTCACGAGCGACGACCCCTCGCTCATCGTGGCCGGACGGCGCTCGGTGCCGCTTCTCGCCGCCCTTGGCGGGGCGAGCGGTTTCGTCGCGTCGGACGTGTCCGCGCTCTTAGGGCGCGCGGACCGGTACTTCGCCCTCGACGACGACCAGGTGGTGGAGGTGAGGCCCGCCTCGCTGCGGGTGACCACCTTGGCGGGCGGCGAGGTCGACCCGGCCGTAGTCACCGTGGACCCGACCTGGGACGTCGTGGCGGCGCAGAAGGGTGGCTTCGACGACTTCATGTCGAAGGAGATCCGCGAGCAGCCCCAGGCGATCGCCGACACGCTCTTGGACCGCCGCTCGGCGGGCGGCTCGCTCGTGCTCGACGAGCTCCGCCTGTCGCCTGACGAGCTGCGGGCGGTCGACAAGGTGGTGGTGGTGGCGTGCGGCAGCAGCTATCACGCCGGCATGGTGGCCAAGTACGCGATCGAACGCTGGGCGCGCCTACCCACCGAGGTCGAGATCGCGAGCGAGCTGCGCTACCGCGAGCCCGTGCTGCACGAGCGGACTCTCGTCGTCGGCGTGAGCCAGTCGGGCGAGACGCTCGACACCCTCGAGGCGCTTCGAGAGGCGCGCCGCGCTGGCGCACGCACCCTCGTCGTCTCCAACGTCGTCCACTCGACGATGGCGCGCGAGGCGGACGGCGCCGTCTACACCCGTGCGGGGCCCGAGGTGAGCGTCGCTTCCACGAAGTGCCACGTCGCGCAGATCGTCGCCTTGGAGGTGCTCGCCCTCGCCCTGGCGCAGTGGCGCGGCACCATGGGGCGTGACGCCCTCGCCGCGGCCCTCGACGCGATGCACCGGCTCCCCCGCGCGCTCTTCGAGGTGCTCGGGCGGGTGAAGGAGGTCGAGGACGTCGCCGACGTGCTCGTGGGTGCCCGTGACTTCTTCTTCCTCGGCAGGAACCTCGGCTACCCGGTCGCCCTCGAGGGAGCCCTCAAGCTGAAGGAGATCTCGTACCTGCGCGCCGAGGGCTATCCCGCCGGGGAGCTGAAGCACGGGCCGCTTGCGCTCGTCGAGCCGGGCACGGTGGTGGTCGCAGTGCTCGACCCGTTGCGCGACAAGATGCGATCGAACGTCGCCGAGGCGGCAGCGCGCGGCGCGACGGTGGTGGTCGTCACCGCCGACGACGACGCGGACCCACCCGGCGACCACGTCCTGCGCGTCCCGGCGGTCGCAGACCCCGTGCTCGCGCCGGTCGTCGAGGTGGTCCCGCTCCAGCTGCTCGCCTACGGGCTCGCCCGCCGGCTCGGCAACGACGTCGACCGGCCGCGCAACCTCGCGAAGACGGTGACGGTCGAGTGACCGCGATCGCCGGGGTAGGCGTCGACGCGGTGGACGTCGCACGCTTCGGTGCGGTGCTCGGCCGCCGCCCGTCGGTCTCCGCACGGCTGTTCACCGACGGAGAGCGACGCGACGGCCATGACGACGTGCAGCGGCTCGCGGCGCGTTTCGCAGCCAAGGAGGCGACGATGAAGGCCCTCGGCGGAGGGATCGGCAGCGTCGGGTGGCGAGACGTCGAGGTGGTGCGGCTCGAGACCGGCGAGCCGACGCTCCGCCTCTTTGCGGGCGCGGCCGAGTTGGCGGCGCGGCGAGGGGTCGCTCGCTGGCACGTGTCGCTCACCCACACTGCGACCGTCGCGATCGCGATGGTGGTGGCCGAGGCCTGACCGTGCGCCCCGTCGTCACCGTCGCCGAGATGCGCGCGGCAGACGCGGCAGCACCCGTGCCCGAGGAGACCCTGGTCCGCCGCGCCGGCACCGCGGCCGCCGTCGCGGCCCTCCGGATGCTCCGGGGTGCCTACGCGCGCCGCGTCGTGGTCGTGGCGGGCAAGGGCAACAACGGCGCCGACGGCCGCGTGGCGGCGGAGCTGCTCGGGCGTCGGGGCGCGCGGGTGACCGTGGTGGGTCCCGGCGCGCCGATCGGGGACTGCGACCTCGTGGTCGACGCGGCGCTGGGCACGGGGCTGCGCGGCCCCTACGAGGCGCCGTCGCCTCCCGCAGGCGCCGAGGTGCTCGCCGTGGACATCCCCTCGGGCGTGGACGGCGACACGGGGGCAGCGCCCGGCCGGCCGATGTCCGCGACCCGCACGGTGACCTTCGGGGCGTTGAAGCCGGGGCTCTTGCAGGGCGACGGCCCGCGCTTTGCCGGGGAGGTGGAGGTGGCGGACATCGGTCTCGGGGAGATCGCGGCCCGGATCTCGCTCATGGAGGACGCCGACCTCGGCCGGCTCGTGCCCCGCCGCCCCCCTGAGACGCACAAGTGGGCGACCGCCGTCTGCGTCGTGGCGGGATCGACCGGCATGGAGGGCGCGGCGGCGCTCGCCGCTCGGGGCGCGTCTCGAGCGGGAGCCGGCATGGTGCGGCTCGGGGTCCCCGGCAGCGCCGACGCCACAGGGTTCGGCCAATGGCCAGGGGAGGCGGTGCGGTTCGCGCTGCCGTCGAGCGGCTGGGCGGAAGAGGTGCTCGGGGTGCTCGAGCGCTGCCGCGCGCTCGTGATCGGCCCCGGGCTCGGACGGGCCGCGGCCACGGTGGACGACGTCCGCGCGGTGGTCGGGCGCGCCCGAGTGCCGGTGGTCGTCGACGCGGACGCGCTCTTCGCGCTCGGCGACGCGGCGTCGGCGCGCCGGGTCGTCGCTGGCGATCGGCCCGTCGTGGTGACGCCGCACGACGGGGAGTACGAGCGCCTTGCCGGTGCTCCGCCCGGGCCCGACCGCATCGCGGCGGCTCGGCGCCTCGCCAGAGCGCTCGGGGCAGTCGTCCTGGTGAAGGGGTCGCTCACGGCGGTCGCCTCGCCCTCCGAGGAGGTGCGGCTCTCATCGGCCGGCAGCTCGCGGCTGGCGACCGCGGGCACCGGCGACGTGCTGTCAGGGGTGATCGGCGCCTTCCTCGCGCGTGGCGTGGCTCCGGTCGAGGCCGGGGCGCTCGCTGCGCACGTGCACGGGCGCGGCGCGTCGGACGGGCCCGCCGAGGGGCTCGTCGCCGTCGACCTTCCCGAGCTCATCTCGGTGCGCCTGTCTCGAGCGATGGACCCGGCCGCTCGTGGCGCGGAGCGCGGTGATGGCTGAGGGCCGCACCCGCGCGGCCTGGGTGGAGGTCGACCTCGACGCGCTGGCGCACAACGTCGCCGTCCTCGCGCGCCGTGCCGCGCCCGCGGCACTGTGCGCCGTCGTGAAGGCGGACGCCTACGGGCACGGCGCGGTGCAGGTCGCGCGCACGGCGCTCGCATCGGGCGCAGCGGGTCTCGCGGTCGCCATCGTCGACGAAGGCCTGGAGCTGCGCGAGCACGGCATCGACGCTCCGGTGCTCGTCCTCTCGGAGGTGGGGCCCGACGCCGCTGAGGTCCTCGTGCGCGCCCGGCTCACCGCGACCGTGGCGACGCGTCAGGGGATGGAGGCACTGGCTGGGTCAGCCAGGCGTGCCGGTACGCGGGCGAGGGTGCACGTGAAGGTGGACACCGGCATGCACCGTGCGGGCGTCGCGCCCGAGGAGGCGCCGGCGCTCGTCCATGCGGCCGCAGAAGAGCCAGCGCTGCGGGTCGAGGCGGTGTGGACCCACCTCGCCGTGGCGGACGGCACGACCGCGGACGACCGGGCGTTCACCGCGCTCCAGCTCGAGCGTTTCGACGAGGTCGTCGCCGCCTTGGCGCCGCGGCCGCGCCTCCTGCACGCCGCCAACACCGCCGGGGCGGTCGCGTGGCCCGCCGCCCGGTACGACATGGTCCGCTGCGGCATCGGCCTGTACGGCTGCGCGCCGGCGCCCGCGATGGCGTCGGAGGGAGGCGAGGTTGCCGCCGTGCTCACTTCGTTGCGGCCGGTCCTCTCGCTGAAAGCTCGCGTCAGCTCCGTGCGGGAGCTCGACGCCGGCGAGCGCCCCTCCTACGGACGACGGCGCGCGCTGCCGGAGCGGGGGGTCGTCGCGACCGTCCCCGTCGGCTACGCCGACGGCGTACCCCGGCGCCTCTTCGACACGGGGTCTCCGGTCCTCGTCGGCGGCCGGCGCCGGCCGCTCGCAGGTACCGTCACCATGGACCAGCTCATGGTCGACTGCGGCCCGAGCGCGGCGGTGTCACCGGGCGACGAGGTCGTGCTGATCGGCCGCCAAGGCGACGAGGAGATCGGCGCAGGGGACTGGGCGCGGCTGCTCGGCACGATCTCCTACGAGGTCCTCTGCGGCATCGGGCCGCGCCTGCCGCGCGTCTACTGCGGCGCGGGCGCTCGGTGAGGCTCGGGCGCGCGGCAGCCGTCGGGGTAGGGGCGGCAGGCGGGGGAGCGCTCTACCTCCTCGAGCGGGCGGCGGCCGCGCGCTGGAGGGTGGGCGCCGAGGAGCTCGTGGCCGCCGGGCTGGCGTTGCCTCCGGACATCCGCCATCACTTCGTCTCGACGAGTGACGGTGGCCGCGTCCATGCGGTCGAGCGCGGGGCGGGGCCGACGACGGTGCTCGTGCACGGCATCATGCTCGGGGTCGCGGCCTGGGCGCGACAGCTGCACACCCTTCCCGGTCGCGTGATCGCGGTGAGCCAGCGGGGCCACGGCCAGTCGTGTGCGGGGGCCGATGGCTTCAGCTTCGATCGGCTTGCCGCGGACTTGAGCGAGGTCCTCGAGGTCCTCGACGTGCGCGACGCAGCCCTCGTCGGGCACTCGATGGGCGGAATGATCGCGCAGCTCCTCGCGCTGAGCGACCCTGACCTCTCGAGGCGCGTTCGCGAGCTCGTGCTCGTCGCGACGGCCCCCGGTCCGATCGTCCCCTCGCCCCTCTCGGGGCTCTCGGGGCTCTTGGGCGCCGCGGCGGTGGGGGCGCTCGCCGGCGCGGAGCGCAGCGGCCGCGGGCCCCTGCCGAGGTCGGCGACTCGCTGGGCGGCCAGGATGGCGTTCGGAGTGTCGCCCTCGCCGCCCGACTTGGAGCTGCTCCGCCAGATGCTCGACGCGATGTCGCCCCGGGCCCTCGCCGCGCTGGTCCCCCACCTCGTCTCCTTCGACGTCCGCGGCCGGCTGGGGGCGCTCTCGCTGCCGGTGCACGTGGTGGCGGGGAGCAGTGACGTGCTCACGCCGCCGCATACAGCCCGGGCGATCGTCGAGCGCGTGCCACGAGCGCGTCTCACCCTGCTTGCGGGGTGCGGCCACATGGTGATGCTCGAGCGTCCCGACGCGTTGCGCGTCCTTTTGACCAGGTGACGTGCGCCTGGCCGCGCGCTCGGACCATCAGGTCGTCGCAGGCCGGCGGTAGCATCCGAGGATGGCGCATCCCGAGGCAGGCGCGCGTGAGAAGGGTGCGCGTGAGATGCTCGCGCGCCTGCGCGACGACGCACTCGGGTGCACGCGCTGCGGCCTCGCCGACGGGCGCACCCAGGTCGTCTTCGGCGTCGGGAGCCCCTCGGCGGACCTCATGTTCGTGGGCGAAGGCCCCGGGAGGGACGAGGACCTCCAGGGAGAGCCGTTCGTGGGGAGGTCGGGGAAGCTCCTCGACCTCCTCATGCGCCAGGAGATCGGCGTCGAGCGTGACGAGTGCTACATCGCGAACGTGGTGATGTGCCTCGCAGCTGACGCGCTCGTCCAGCTGGGCGACGGTTCCTGGGAGCGCATCGGCGAGCTCGTCCGTCGCCGGTACGGCGGGACCGTCAGCTGCGTCGACGCCCGCGGCAGGATCGTCGAGCGACGCGTCGTCGGCTGGCACGAGTCGCCCCTCGGCGGCCGGAGCGTCTTTCGCCTCACGTACCGGGGCGCTGAGCGGACCGGAGCCGCCGAGGCCACTGTCGACGCCACCGGCGACCACGAGGTCTTGACCGAGCAGGGATGGACGCCCGTCGACCGCCTCGTGCCCGGGGTGAGGATCGCCACCGGCCAGGGACCCGCAGCGACGGTGGAGCGGGGGCACGTCAGCTTCGACCCCTCGAGCACCGAGAAGCTGGCTCGGGCGAGTGATCGACTGGCCGTCACGCAGTACGACGAGGCGGTCGTGGAGGAGCTCCCACCTGCTGGTGCAGACACGACCGTCTACTGCATCGACGTTGAAGATACCCACAACTTCGTCACGGCAGGCGGGGTCGTGCACAATTGCCGGCCGCCTGGGAACAGGGACCCTCTTCCCGCGGAGATCGACGCGTGTCGGCCGTACCTCGAGCGCCAGATCGAGCTCGTGTCCCCGAAGGTGGTCGTGACGCTGGGCAACTTCGCGACGAAGACGCTGCTCGAGACCACCGAGGGGATCCGGCGCGTGCGCGGTCGCGTCTACCCGTTCCGAGGGATGCGCCTGGTCCCCACCTACCACCCGGCTGCGGCGCTACGCGGCGGCGGCGAGGTCGTCGCCGAGATGCGAGCGGACTTCGTACGCGCGAAGTCCGTGCTCAGCGCCTCGCGATGACGGCGGGCGCTGAGGGCTGACGTGGGCTGGTCGTTGCGCGTGTGCTCGGCGTCACCCGACGCCACGCGCGAGCTGGCCGCGCGCCTCGCCGGCGTCGCACGCCGCGGCGACGTCATTGTGCTCCGAGGGCCGCTCGGAGCCGGTAAGACCACGTTCGCGCAGGGCTTCGCGCGCGGCCTCGGCGTCGGGGGGCCGGTCACGAGCCCTACGTTCACCCTCGTCCGGCAGTACCCGTGCGCGCTCGGCCAGCTCGTCCATGTCGATGTCTACCGCTTGGACCGCCTCGCGGAGGTGGCCGACCTGGGCCTGGCGGACCTCGTCGAGGACGGGGTCGCACTCGTCGAGTGGGGTGACGTGGCGCGCCCCGCGCTCGGAGCGGTGACCTGGACGGTCTCCATCGATGGGCCGGGAGGTGGCGACGACGACCGCGTCGTCACGGTGAGCGGCGAGGACGAGACGCGCCGCGGCGAGGTCGCGGCAGCCCTCGGCGCGCGATGACGGGAGGCACGTGATGCTGCTCGGGATCGAGACCGCAGCCGGTCTCGTCGGCGTCGCCCTCGCCGACGCGGACCGGCCGCTCGCCGGGGTGTGGCTGCGCGGCGACCGCCGCCACGCCGAGGCGCTGGCACCGGCGATCGACCACGTCCTCTCGCAGGCGGGGGCGGCGCTCGGCGACGTCGACGCGATCGCCGTCGACGTGGGTCCCGGGCTCTTCACCGGGCTGCGAGTGGGCGTCGCGACGGCCCAGGGTCTCGCAGAAGGCCTCGGCGTCGGGGTGGTCGAGGTGACGAGCGTGGAGGTGCTGGCGCAGGAGGCGTACG
Source organism: Actinomycetes bacterium (assembly GCA_021844425.1). Lineage (GTDB taxonomy): Bacteria > Actinomycetota > Acidimicrobiia > Acidimicrobiales > RAAP-2 > JAJYVT01. Next base: position 54,500 of record JAKBTL010000030.1, read on the forward strand.
GCTGCGGCTGGGACGGGCCGGTCGCAGCCGTCGTCGACGCCCGTCGCGGCGAGGTGTTCTTCGCACGCTGCGCCGGACCGGGCACACGGGTCCAGGCGCCCTCGCGACGGACGCCCTCGGCCCTTGCAGAAGAGCTCGCCTCGGAGCCCGGCACGCTCGTCGTCGGGACCGGGGCGCAGCGGTACGCGACCGTCTTCGCCGGCGCCGGCCTGAAGGTCGCGGGCATCGCCGAGCCCTCGCCCCGCGTCCTCGTCGAGATCGCCGCCGGTAGGCTTGCCGCAGGCGCGGCGCAGGTGCCGCCGGCCGCGGTGCGACCCGTGTACCTGCGAGAAGCCGACGCCCGGATCCACTGGGTGCAGCGGTGATCGAGCTCGTGCGCATGCGCCGGCGCGACCTGCGGTGGGTCACGGCCGTCGAGCAGGTGGTCTTCCCGGAGCCGTGGAGCCACGCGGTGTTCGTCTCGGAGCTCTCCCAGAGGAAGGGCCGGGCGTACCGGGTCGCGCGCATCGGCAAGGAGATGGTGGGCTACGTGGGGCTCATGTTCGTAGAAGAGGAGGCGCACGTGACGACGGTGGCCGTCGCTCCCGAGCACCAAGGGCAGGGCATCGGGACCCAGATCATGCTCGGCGCCTTGCGCATCGCTCAGGAGCAGGGCGCCCGCCACGTCTCCCTGGAGGTCGCCGTCGGCAACGAGCGCGCGCAGGCGCTCTACCGCCGTTTCGGGTTCGTCCCCGTCGGCATCCGGAGGGGCTACTACCAGCTCGTCGGGGAGGACGCCTACGTCATGTGGGCCTACGA
>JAKBTL010000033.1 GCA_021844425.1 Actinomycetes bacterium
GAAGCGGAACCGCAGGGTGGCGCTCCCCGTGTCGAGAGTTGCCTGCGTCATGTCTCGTCCTCCTCGTCGTCCCTCGGTCTCCCTCGGTCTCCCTCGGTCTCCCTCGGTCTCCCTCGGTCTCCCTCGGTCTCCCTCGATCTCCCTCGATGCGGAGTCGCGCGCTTCTTTCCCCCGAAGCGGCGCGCCTCAGGCTGTGCTCGGCGCCGGTACGCCGGTCACCTGCGCGAGGACCTCCTTCGCCGCAGCCCTGCCGCTCGCGATGCACGCCGGGATGCCGATCCCGTGGTACGCGGCGCCTGCGACCGCCACGGCCCCGAGGCGACGGACGGACGCCTCGGCGCTGGCGACGCGCAGGGGATGGTGCACCCGGTACTGCGGCAGCGCGTCGTCCCAGCGCGTCACGACCGCGTCGAGCGGCTCGCCGCCCGCGTCGACGAGCGCGGCGAGCTCGTGGACCACCCGTCGCACGAGCTCCGCGTCGGACATCGACCGGTGACGTGTGTCGCCGCTCCTTCCCACCGAGGCGCGCAGGAGCCTCACCCCAGGCCGCTCGAGGTGGGGCCACTTGGCCCACAGGTACGTGCAGGCGGTCACGAGGAACGGCTCGCCGCGTGCGAGCCCCGCCGCGTCGGCGACCTGACGGGGCACGGGCGTCGTGCGGGGGACGAGGAGGCCGGTCCCGAAGAGGTCGTCGGGCAGCGCCTCGCGCGAGAAGGCCAGGGTCACCACCGCCACCGACGCGTAGTCGAGCGCTCGCAGCATCCCCGAGGCCTGGACGTCGTGGGGAGCGAGGAGCTCGGCTGCCGGGCCGGCCGGGGTCGCCAGCACTACGCCGTCCGCGTGGAGGTGCCCCTCCGTGGTCCGGAGCACCCAGCCGGCGCCGTCACGCTCCATCGCCTCGACCGGCTGGGATAGGCGGACGTCGACCTGCCGCTCGACCAGCCGCTCGACCAGCCGCTCGACGAGCGACCCGAGGCCGTCGCGAAGCGCCCAGAAGAGCGGCTCCCCTCCGGGCTCGGGGGCCTGGGCGCCGAGCCGCCGGAGGGCTCGCATGAAGCTCGAGCGTTCCTGCGCGGCAGTGAGGAGCGCAGGGAAGACGGCCGCCACGCTCGCGTCCTCGACGCCGCCGGCGTGGATGCCGCCGACGAGGGGGTCGACGAGGCGGTCGACCACCTGACTCCCGAGCTTTCGGCTGACGAGGGGCCCGATCGAGCGGTCACCGAGCGGCCCGCGCGTGTCGGGCCGGGGGACGACGAGGTCGCTTGCGAGCCGGAGGGTGCCACCGACAGACAGGATCCCCGAGCGCGCGACGGGGAGCAGCTTCGTGGGCACGCCGAGCACGAGCCCTTCGGGGAGAGGGCGGCGCCTCCCCCGAGCCCACACCGCGGCACCCGAGGCGCCCACCGGGACGAGGTCGTCGCCCAGACCGACCTCCCGGCACAGCTCCGCCGCCTCGGGGCGCCGGGCGAGGAAACCGTCGGGTCCGGCCTCGACCGGTCCTCCGCACAGCTCGACGGTGCGCAGCTTCCCACCGAACCTCTGGTCGGCTTCGAGGAGCACGACCGACGGTGATCCAGGCCCTGGGCCGGCGGCGCCGCCGGTGAGCTCCCATGCTGCAGCGAGCCCCGCGATGCCACCACCGACCACAGACACGACGGGCCGATCGGGGGTCATCCGGGCCCTCCCGGCTCCGCGGCGCCGGCAATCGTTGCGCGGACCGCACCGTCGACCGCGCCGTCGACCGCGCCGGCGATGACGCCGGCGACGACCGCGCAGAAGCGGGGGTCGGCGTCGAACGACGCGGTACGGGCGAGCTCCAGACCCTCGGCCGCCGCGACGCCGTGCGCTTCGATGTCGACGTCGTAGAGCACCTCCAAGTGGTCGGAGACGAAGCCGATCGGGCACACCACGACGACGCTGCGGATCCCCGCGTGCTTCGACTCCGCGCCGATCTCGCGCAGTGCCTGGAGCAGGTCGGGGCCGATCCAGGGCTCCGGCGTCCGCCCTGCGCTCTGCCAGGCGACCCTCCACGAGACGCCCGCGGCGTCGAGACCTGCAGCCGCCGCCACCGCGGCGGCCGAGGCGGCGACCTGGCCAGGGTAGGGGTCTCCTGCGGTGACGACGCGCCGGGGGAGCGAGTGGGCGCTGAACAGCACGATCGTGCGGTCCGCAGGGTGGAGCCCGCCGAGGGTGGCACGGACGCGTTCAGCCAGGAGCTCCGCGAAGCCCGGCGCGTCGTACCACTGGGGCACGCGTACCAGCGGTGGCTGGCGGGGCGTCGAGGCGAGCGCGTGCTCGGCGCGGTCGAGGTACTCGTCCGAGCCCATCGACGCGCGGTGCGGGGTGAGCACGAGGCCCACTACCCGGCGCACGCCGGCCGCCGCCAGCTCGAAGGCGGCGTCCTCGATGAACGGCTCGGTGTGCTTGGCGCCGAAGCGAACGAGGAACGCCCCTGGCTCGACGGCGTCGAGCGCAGCGGCGATGCCGGCGACCTGTGCCGCGGTGCGTTCGGCGAGTGGCGAGGTGCCGCCGATCGCGTCGTAGCGGCGCACCAGGTCCGCGAGCTGTTCGGGCGACGGGGGCCTGCCGCGGCGGATCCTCGTGTAGAACGCCTCGATCTCCGAGGGGCTGGCGGGCGTGCCATGCGCCATGAGCAGGACGCCGAGCGCACCAGGTGCAGGCCTGCTCACCGGGGAAGGACTCCGGCACGGCCTTCTGCGTGGACGAGCTCCACGAGCGCGGAGAGTATCCCCGGATCGGTCTCAGGGAGCACGCCGTGCCCCAGGTTGAAGATGTGCCCGGGTGCGGGCCCTGCTCGCCGGAGCACGTCTCGTGCCTCTTCGGCCACCACCTCCCAGGGGGCGAGGCAGATCGCCGGGTCGAGGTTGCCCTGGACCGCGTGCCGTGGACCGAGCCGCGCTCTGGCCGAGTCCAGCGGCACCCTCCAGTCCACTCCGACCGCCTGCGCGCCGGCCCGGGCCATGAGGCCGAGCAGCTCACCGGTGCCGACGCCGAAGAGGATGCGAGGCACTCCCAGGGCGTCGACGGTTTCGAACACCCGTTGCGTCGCTGGCAGCGCGAACCGTGCATACTCGGCCGGGGAGAGGGCGCCTGCCCAGCTGTCGAAGAGCTGCACGACCGAGGCGCCGGCGCGGACCTGCGCGGCGAGCGACGCGGCCGCCATGTCGGCCAGCCGCTCGACGAGAGCGTGCCAGACGAAAGGGTCGGCGTGCATGAGCGACTTCACCCGGGCGAACGTGCGCGACGGTCCCCCCTCCACGAGGTAGCTCGCGACGGTGAAGGGCGCGCCGGCGAAGCCGATGAGCGGCACGTCCGGGCCCAGCTCGCGCGCCACGAGCGCGGCCGCCTCCCCGACGTAGGGGGCGTCCTCCTCGGGGACGAACGCACGCAGCCGGCCGAGGTCCTCCTTCGAGGAGAACGGCTCGGCGACGACCGGACCGCGACCGGGCTTGACTTCGACGCCGAATCCGATCGCGTGGATCGGGACCACGATGTCGGAGAAGAGGATCGCTGCGTCCACCCCGTAGCGGCGTACCGGCTGAAGGGTCAGCTCGGCGGCGAGGGAGGGGTCCGAGATCGCCGCGAGCACGTCGCCCGAGCCGCGTGCGGCGCGGTACTCGGGAAGCGAGCGCCCTGCCTGACGCATGAACCACACAGGGGTGTGGGGCACAGGCTGGCGCCGACAGGCGAGCACCAAGGGCGCCGCCCCGCGCAGGGCGCCTGCGAGGTTCCCGGCGTCGGTCCCGGGCGCTGTGCGAGGGCTGGGGGCGGGCATGCGGCGATCATCGCAGCCCGTGGGGCCCTCCACCACCGCGGGACGTGACGGCGAGGCGCGAGCGCCCCCCCTCGCGTCCCCCTCGCGCCCCCCTCGCGCCCCCCTCGCGCCCCCCTCGCGCCCCCCTCGCGCCCCCCTCGCGCCCCCCTCGCGCCTTGCCCCAGTAGACTGGCTCGTTCGCTCGTCCGCTCGGGAGGACTTCGACGACGTGACCCAAGAGCAGGACGTCCAGGAAGAGCAGTGGTTCCTGGACCGGGCTTACGAAGGCCTCGAGTCGATGCGTGCCGAGGCAACCCGGATGCTCGAGTCGGTGCTCGACGTCGGGCGGGGCGGGACCTTCCAATCGCGCACCGAGCGCGACATCGTCGTGCGGACGAGCATGGCACGGCTCGCGCAGCTCGACATCGGAGACCAGGCCCTGTGCTTCGGACGGATCGACCGGGTGCCCGAGCCCGGTCTCGACCAGGGTGAGACGTTCCACATCGGTCGGCTGGCGGTGTCGGGCCCCGACCACGAGCCGCTGGTGGTGGACTGGCGTGCCCCGGTCGCCGAGCCGTTCTACCGCGCGACCGGGCTCGATCCCCAGGGCCTCGCCCGTCGGCGTCATCTCGCGGTCAGCGCAAGGACCGTCACCGGGGTAGAAGACGAGTACTTCGCCTCCGGCGCCGTCGCGCCCGGGGAGACCGCGCCGGCACCGGAGGCCATCGCTCTCGGCGGGCCAGGCGCGCTGCTCTCCGCGCTCAGCCAGGCACGCACCGGGTACATGGGCGACATCGTCGCCACGATCCAACGCGAGCAGGACGAGATCATTCGTTCGCCGCTGGGCGGGCTCCTCATGGTGCAGGGCGGGCCGGGGACGGGCAAGACCGCCGTCGCCTTGCACCGCGCCGCCTACCTCCTCTACACCCACCGCTTCCCCCTCGAGCGCCAGGGCGTGCTGGTCGTCGGGCCGAACCCGCTCTTCCTCCGCTACATCGAGCGGGTACTGCCTTCTCTCGGGGAGACCGGCGTCACGCTGTCGACGGTCGCGGGCCTGGTCCCCGAGATCCGGGTCCGCTCGGTCGACCGGCCTTCGGTCGCCCGCCTGAAAGGCGACGCGCGGATGGCGAGGGTGCTCTCGAAGGCGGTGCGGACGCGCGAGCGTGGGCTGCGCCAGGACCTCGAGGTGGCGTTCGGGACGACCACCTTGCGGTTGACTGCCTCGGAGACCCGCGAGATCGTCTCATCGGCGCGCCGCCGGCCAGGGCCGCACAACGGCCGCCGTCGGTTCGTGGAGCACCAGGTGCTCCAGCGGCTCGCCGAGCAGTACGACCGAGCCCGCCGCCGCGAGCTGGCGGGGCGGTCCGGTCCGCCCCTGCGCACCGTGGCTGCTCGGGACCCGCGCCGAGGAGACACCGGCAGGCTCGACATCGACGGGCTCGACACCGGCGCGGACCTGAGCGAGCTTCGAAGGCAGATCCGAAGGAGCCCCGTCGTCGCAGAAGCGCTCGACCGGATGTGGCCGCGCCTCGCGCCGCACGAGCTCGTCCACGACCTCTTCGGGGCGCGCCCGCTGCTCGCCGCGGCGGGGAGCGGCATTCTCTCGGACGCGGAGGCGGCGATGCTCTACCGTCCGCGCAGCGCGTCGCTCGACCAGGTGCCCTGGACGGCCGGGGACGCTGCGTTGGTCGACGAGGCGCGGGCCCTGCTCGGCCCTCGCCGGTCGCGCCCGCGCCAGCGGTCCGCGACGCCCGACCGCGCCGAGCAGCTCCGCGCGGAGCACGGCTTCTGGCCGGCGGGCCTCAGCACGAGCCCGCTTCCTGGCGCGAGCCCCAACGGCGCAGCCCCTGAGGAGGTACGTGCCTACGGCCACATCGTGGTCGACGAAGCCCAGGACCTGTCGCCGATGCAGCTGCGCATGCTTGCCCGTCGCTCGATCTCGGGGTCGATGACCGTCGTGGGCGACATCGCCCAGGCGACCGGCCCGTGGGCACCCGTAGGCTGGGAGGACGTGGAGCGGCACCTGAGCCCGGCCCGCCGTGCTCGGGTGGCGGAGCTCTCCGTGGGCTATCGCACGCCGGCCGAGGTCATGGACGTCGCAGCGGGGGTGCTCGCGGCGGCCGCGCCGGGGCTGCGAGCGCCGACCCCTGTGCGGCGTTCGGGGGAAGCGCCGAGGGCCTGGAGGTCGACGCCCGAGGAGCTGGCTGCGACGACCGTGCAGGTGGCGTCGGCCGAGCTCGCCGAGGTCGCCGGCGGGCGCGTCGCGGTCTTGGTCCCCGCTGCGGCGGCCGCCGAGGTCGTCAGCGCCCTCGAGGCTGCCGGGCTGGACGCGGTCGATCCCAGGGACCCCGACGGTCCCGGGCTCGCAGCGCCGCTCGTGGTGCTGCCTGCCGCCGAGTCCCACGGGCTCGAGTTCGACTCCGTCGTGGTGGTCGAGCCCGCGGCGATCGTGGCCGGGGAAGCGGAGGACGCCGCCCCCCGGCAGGCGACGACGGCGGGCAGCCGCGCGCTCTACGTGGCCCTCACCCGCCCCACCCGCCGGCTGACGGTCGTGCACGCGCTGGACCTGCCTCGTGGCCTCGAGCTCCCCTGATCTGCGGCGTTCGACCAGGGAATCCCGGGCGCAGTCGGGGACGCAGGGCGCGTGGCGCCGCTGTGCAGGTGGTTGGCGCCACAAGGGCGGCGTCGACTAGTACATAGGCCCGTGAGTCAGGCCATCTCGGTGCCGCGTCCGGGTAAGCCCGCTCGGGTGGTGCACGACCGTCCGCCGATGCTGGCGGTGGGCGTCATGATCTGGCTCGGCTCCGAGCTCATGTTCTTCAGCGGCCTGTTCGCCGCTTTCTTCACCATCCGGGCCAACGACCACCCCTGGCCGCCCGTGGGCACCCATCTCGACGTGGTGCAGGCCGGGATCTTCACGGCGATCCTCGTCTCCTCGAGCTTCACCATGCAGTACGCGGTGTTCCTCGAGGAGCGCCTCGACCGCCGCGGGGCGCGCACGTGGATCGCGGCGACCATGGTGCTCGGCCTCATGTTCCTCGGGAACCAGTTCTACGAGTGGGTCACCCAGACCACCCGGTGGGACACGAACGCCTACGGGTCGCTCTTCTACATCATGTCGGGCCTCCACGGCCTGCACGTCTTCATCGGGATCGTCGCGATGGTGTTCCTGCTCGGGCGCATGAAGGGGCCGGCAGGCGACCCCGGCGAGCTCTCGGTCTTCCAGGGCGTCAGCTACTACTGGCACTTCGTCGACATCGTGTGGATCGGGCTCTACAGTTGCCTGTTCCTGCTGAGGTAGGAGCGGCGACGTGATCCGTCGACTGACGAGGAACCGGTTCGCGCTGCCTGCTGCGCTGCTGGTGGCCGTCGCCTTGGGCAGCATCCTCTCCCTGTCCTCCGCCGCGCAGGCGGCGCCAAGAGGCGCGACACACGCCGCGCCGACACCCGGCGCCACCCGCTTCGTCAACACAAAGCCGAGGGTGACACCCCACGCGACAGCGTGCCTGAGGGACGCCGAGCGGATCGGGTACAAGTCGCCGCCTGACAGCGGCTCGCCCCAGAACAGCACACCGGCCTACCTGCGGTGCTCTCACGGCAAGGTGGTGCAGTACGGGGACACAGCCATCACGTACCGCGTCCCTCCCTCCTCGTACATCGCGGCGGGGCACAAGCTCTTCGAGGAGAACTGCTCGAGCTGCCACCTCCCGACAGCCCAGGGGAGCGCGGCCGCTCCTTCGCTGATCGGCGTCGGGCCCGCGACGGTCGACTTCTGGGTGAACACCGGGCGCATGCCCGCAGCGACCACGCTGCAGGTCCAGGCAAAGCAGAAGCCGCCGCGCCTCACCGACAAGCAGGCCGAAGAGGTGGCCGCGTGGATCAACTCGCTCACACCCTCGGCGCCGTACATCCCTGACGTGCACCTGAAGAAGGCGAACCTGGCGAAGGGTGCGACACTCTTCGCCCTGAACTGCACCGCCTGCCACACGATCACCGGCGCGGGCGATGAGCTCGCCTACGGGACCTACGCCCCGAGCCTGCACTTCGCGACAGCGACGCAGGTGGCGGAGGCGATCCGCACCGGGCCCGGGAACATGCCGCGTTTCACCGGGAACCTCTCCGACGCGCAGGTGCGCGACATCGTCGCCTACGTCACCGAGAAGATCCAGCACCCCACCAATCGGGGCGGCTTCGGCCTGGGCGGCGTCGGCCCGGTCGCCGAGGGCTTCGTGGCGCTGCTCTTCGGCGTCGGCGGGCTCATGCTGGTGTCCTTCTGGATCGGAGACAGGTCGTCGTGACCGAGCCTTGCGAGGTGCCACGAGGATGAGCGAGTCGGAGGAACCCCGTGTGGGCGGCGAAGCCGCGGTGACGTTCCCCGCCGGCGGGTCCGGCGGTACGGGGACAGGCGACGGCCACGGCCCGCACACCGCGACGTTGCCGGTCGCTCGCGCCGACGATCCACACCTCCGGGAGGCGACGCGCTACCCGCGGCGCGTCGAGGCGATCGTGGGGTTGTCGTTCCTCGTCGGCATCGCGGGGATCTGCGCGTTCGGCGGCGCCTACGTCGAGCGCGCGGGCACGCAGGCTTACGCTGCGACCCTGTTCGTGGGGCTCTTCTTCCTGGGCTTCGGGCTGACCGCGTGGGGCAAGTACCTGATGCCCCGGGGGCCCTTCGTCGAGGAGCGCCATTCGCTCGAGTCCTCTCCGAGCGAGCAGCGGGCGATGGCGGCCGCGCTCGTCGAGCGGACCGGCATCGTGGTCAGGCGGCGCAAGTTCCTAGGAGGGCTCTTGGTCACCGGCCTCGGGCTCTTCGGCGTCGTGGCCGCGTTCCCGCTCTTGCGCTCGCTCGGACCGAGACCACGCGGAAGCCTCTTCACGACGAACTGGAAGAAGGGGTCGCTGCTCGTCGACCTGAACGGAAAGCCTGTCCACCGCACAGACATGCAAGTCGGCGGGATCCTCACGGTCTTCCCGAAGGGGAAAGAGACAACATTGACAGCGCAGGCGGTCGACCAGACCGTGCTGATCCGGGTCCAGTCGGAGACGCTCGTCACCATGAAGGCGCGTGCGGACTGGGCTCCCGATGGCTATGTGGCCTACTCGAAGGTCTGCACCCACCTCGGCTGCCCCGTCGGCCTCTACGAGCAGCAGCTCGAGCTGCTGGTCTGCCCTTGTCACCAGTCGATGTTCAACGTGCGCGACGGGGCGTTCCCGGTCTTCGGGCCCGCGCCGCGTCCGCTTCCCCAGCTGCCGATCTACTTCGACTCCACAGGGTTCCTCCGGGCGCGATCGGGCTACGACCAGCCGATCGGCCCGGGCTTCTGGGAGCGGTCGACAATCGGGAACGGCAAGGCGAGCAACACATGAGCTCCCGCGCGCACGCCGTTGACCGGAGAAGCACGGAGATGACCGGATGGCGCTGATCGAGAGGCGGCCTCGCACCCGCCGTGAGGCACGTCGGGAACTCGGCCCCTACGGCCGTGTCCAGAAGGCCGTCAACGAGCTCGACGAGCGGATCGGCATCGCCCGAGGTGGACGGATCCTCCTCGACAAGATCTTCCCCGACCACTGGTCGTTCATGCTCGGGGAGATCGCGCTCTACTCGTTCATCGTGCTCGTGGCGACGGGGATCTTCCTCACCCTCTACTACGTGCCTTCGCAAGCCATCGTCGTCTACCACGGCGTCTACAAGCCGCTCGACGGCGTTCGAATGTCGCAGGCCTACGAGTCGACGGTCAACCTCTCGTTCGCGGTGCGCGCAGGCCTCCTCATGCGCCAGGTGCACCACTGGGCGGCCGACGTCTTCATCGGGTCGATCGTCGTCCACATGGCCCGCATCTTCTTCACGGGCGCGTTCCGCAAGCCGCGGGAGCTCAACTGGACCATCGGGATCATCCTCTTGATCCTCGCGATCTTGAACGGGTTCATCGGGTACTCGCTCCCCGACGACCTGATCTCGGGAACCGGCATCCGGATCGGGTACTCGATCCTGCTCTCCATCCCGTTCGTCGGTAGCTACCTCGCCTTCTTCCTCTTCGGCGGCCCCTATCCAGGGCACATCATCATCGAGCGCTTCTACATCCTCCACGTCCTGATCCTGCCGCTTCTCATCATCGGGCTGATCGGCGCGCACCTCACCCTCCTCGTCCGCCAGAAGCACACCCAGTTCCCCGGCAAGGGGAGGACCGAGCACAACGTCGTGGGGTCCCCGCTCTTCCCGCAGTTCGCCGCCAAGACGACCGGGTTCATGCTCATGGTGACCGGCGTCCTGGGCGTCCTCGGGGGATTCGCACAGATCAACCCCATCTGGCAGTTCGGGCCCTACGAGCCGACGAAGATCTCCTACGCCGTCCAGCCGGACTGGTACATGGGCTTCTTGGACGGCGCGCTGCGCATCATGCCGTCGTGGCAGTGGACCGCCTGGGGGCACACGATCCCCTGGGAGGTGTTCCTCCCTGGGGTCGTCTTCCCGGGGCTCGTGTTCAACCTCTGCCTCGCCTGGCCGATGATCGAGCGGCGCTTCACGGACGACTACGTGATGCACAACTTGCTCGACCGCCCTCGCGACCGGCCCAAGCGCACCGCCGCGGGAGCGGCGATGATCGCACTCCTCTTCACCGTCTTCGCCGCGAGCTCGACCGACGTGCTCGCGAACTACTTCCACGTCTCGCTGAACGAGGTGCTCTGGTTCTTCCGGGTCGTGGTGATCGTGGTGCCGATCATCGTCGGGGTGGTCACCTGGAGGATCTGCATCGAGCTGCAGCACGTGCCAGGCGCGGTGAAGCGCAAGAGGGCCATGGTCGTCTCGAGGACCCCCGAGGGTGAGTACGTGGCTGCTCCCGCGCCCGAGCGTCCGGGCGACGAGCACCACGAGCTCGAGCCGGAGCCCGTCCCCGTGCGGATCGAGCTCGAGCCCGAGACGGTGGGGGCGTCGGCCACCACGGCGCCGACCGGCGAGTCGGGGGTGCGGCGGGTCCTCAGGTAGCGCGTCGGTGCTCGCGCAGGGCCATGGCGAGCGCGAGCGCGGCGAAGCCTGCCCCGAGCGCGCACACTCCCGTCCAGCCGTCCGCGGCGAAGACCGCGCCCGTCGCGCCCGACGCGAGCGCACCGCCGGCGAAGAAGCAGGTCATGTAGGCGCTGTTCACCCGGCTCCGAGCTTCGGGCACGGCCTCGTAGATCACCGCCTGGCTCGTGATGTGCATGCTCTGCTCGCCGACGTCGAGAACGACGATGCCGACGAGCAGCGCGGCGAGCGAGGTGCGACCGAAGGCGAGCGCGCCGTACGAGCCGAGGGTGAGGATGGCGGCGAGCAGCGTCGAGAGCCGCGTGCGGCGCGCGTCGGCGAGCTTCCCCGCGAGGTTCGCCGCGGCGACGCCCGCCACGCCTGCGAGGCCGAAGAGCCCGATGACGAGGCTCGAGTAGTGGTACGGAGGCCCGGAGAGCAAGAAGGCGAGCGCGGTCCACAGCACGGAGAAGGACCCGAAGACGGTGGCGCCGTAGGCGGCACGCTGCCGGACGATCGGCTCGTCGAGGAACAGGCGTAGGGTCCCCGAGACGAGCTCGCGGTAGGGCAGCGCTTGGCGCGGTCGCTCCTCGGGGAGCACGACGGCGAGCACGACGGCGAGCACCGCCATGAGCGCAGCGGAGACCCAGTAGATCGCCCGCCAGCCCAGGAGATCCGCGACGGCGCCCGCAAGCGTCCGGGCCAGCAGTATCCCGGTGAGGAGCCCGGTCATGAGGCGGGCGACCACGCGTCCGCGCCGAGCCGGTTCGGCGAGGTCGGCGGCGAAGGGGACCATGACCTGGCCGCCCACCGTGGCGAGCCCGGTGCCAAGCACCGCGAGCTCGAAGACCCAGAGCGAGGGCGCGAGCGCGCAGAGGACCAGCCCACCGACCGCGAGCGCGTACAGCGCGGCGAGGAGCCGGCGGCGCGGGTGGCGGTCCCCGAGAGGCAGGACGAACACGAGCGCAGCTGCGAACCCGGCTTGCGAGCACGTGACGACGAGGGAAACCCCGGTCGTGCTGGCGTGGAAGCTCAGCGCGATCTGGTGGAGGAGCGGCTGCGCGTAGTAGAGGTTCGCGATGATCGCGCCGGTCGCCACGGCCATGAGGAGCACCAGGCGCGGGGAGAGGGCCTGCGTGCTGGGGGTTCCCAGGTGGTTCCCGTGTGCCTCCGAGGGAGCCTCGGGTTCCCGCCCGCTCCGTGACGCGGGATGGGTGTTCCCCGAGGAGCTCAGTAGCGGCCGCCGCGGCGGCTCTCGGCGGTCACGCCGATGAGCGCGATGAGGATCACCGACACGCCGACCAGCGCCAGCCAGGTGCCGAAGACGAACGCGAGCAGTAGGACGAAGGCCCCTGCGGCCAGGGTGATCGGCCAGATGCTCGACCCGGGGAAGGAGCTGACCACGCCGGCGCCGTCCGCGATCGTCGCGTCGTCGCGGTCCTCGGGGCGTGTGCCAACGGCGCGGTCGGTCCTGCCCCAGAAGAAGTACTTGCTGCCCTGGAAACGGCGGTGCCAGAAGAAGTAGTACGCCCCGGGGACGAGCCCGAGCGTAGTGGCGCCGACGAGCATCAGGGTGCCTCCGTCCTCGTACGACGTGAACCAGTACGAGATCGCGATGATCCCGAAGAACACCCCGATGCCGATGAGGAACCTGGACTCGATCTTCACGTCGCCGGCACCTGCTCCGCCGCACCTGGCGCGCCGTCACCGTGTCCGGAGGGTCCCGCGCCGTTGCCACCGCTGTAGGGGCCGTGGCCGTTCGGGTGACCACCGCGCCCGTGGTCGTAGCGGATCGTGGGCGCGTCAGGGTGGTTGTAGTCCCACGTCGGCCGCTCCGAGCGGATGAGGGGGAGGTGCGTGTAGTTGTGGTGGGGCGGGGGCGACGTCGTGAACCACTCGAGCGTGTGCGCGTCCCACGGGTTGTCGCCTGCGGGGACCGGGTAGCGCCAGGAGACCCAGAAGTTCACCAGCAGGACGAGGAACGACACGGCGATCATGAAGGAGCCGACCGTCGAGACGTCGTTCCACACGTGCCAGCCGAGCCCGGTCGGGTAGCTCGCGACGCGCCGCGGCATGCCCGAGAGCCCGAGGACGTACATGGGGATGAAGGTCACCCAGAACCCGGCGAAGAGGAGCCAGAAGTGCAGCTTGCCGAGCCGCTCGTTCAGCATGCGGCCGAACATCTTCGGGTACCAGTAGTAGACGCCTGCGAAGCCGGCGAAGACCGCCGTGCCGAAGAGCACCTGATGGAAGTGTGCGACCACGAAGTACGTTGTGTGCACGAAGAAATCGATCGGCGGCGAGGCGAGCATGACCCCGGTGACCCCGCCCATCAGGAAGGCGAAGAGGAAGCCGATCGACATGAGCATCGCCGTCGTGTAGACGAGCTGGCCTCGCCACATCGTGCCGATCCAGTTGAAGAACTTGATGCCGGTCGGCACCGCGATGAGGAGGCTCATCAGCGAGAAGAACGGCAGGAGCACCGTGCCCGTCGTGAACATGTGGTGCGCCCACACCCCGGTCGAGAGCGCAGCGATGGCCATCGTCGCGAAGACCATCCCCTTGTAGCCGAAGACGGGCTTTCGTGAGAAGACGGGGAAGATCTCGGTCACAATGCCGAAGAAGGGCAGGGCGAGGATGTAGACCTCGGGATGGCCGAAGAACCAGAACAGGTTCTGCCACAGCACGGCCGAACCGCAGGCATGGACGTCCACCGCGCCCGCGACGGTGTGGCAGCCCGTGACCGCGTAGATCTTGGCTCCGAAGTGGCGGTCGGCGAACAACATGACCAGCGCGGCGGTGAGCACCGGGAAGGCGATGAGGATCAGGATGCCGGTGACCAGCATGTTCCACGTGAAGATCGGCATCCGGAACATCGTCATTCCCGGGGCGCGCAGGTAGAAGATGGTCGTGATGAGGTTGACGCCGGTGAAGATCGCCGAGAACCCGGTCAGCACGAGCGCCATGATCCACATATCCGCGCCTACGCCCGGCGTGTAGGTCGTGGTGGACAGCGGCGCGTAGGCGACCCAGCCGAAGTCCGCCGCGCCGCCTGCGACCCCGAAGGTCAAGAGCATCATGATCGAGCCGCCCAGGTACAGCCAGTAGCTGAGCGCGTTCAGCCTGGGGAACGCCATGTCCGGAGCGCCGATCTGCAGCGGGACGATGTAGTTCGCGAGACCGCCGAAGGCGAAGGGGCCGGCGAACAGGTACAGCATGATGCTGCCGTGCATCGTGAACAGCTCGTTGTACTGCTGGAACGAGATGAACGTGCCGTGGGGTGTCGTGAGCTGCACCCGTATGCCGAGAGCGAGCAGACCGGCGATGTAGAAGAGCACGATCGAGGTGATCATGTAGCTGAGACCGATCACCTTGTGGTCGGTCGTCGTGATCCATTTCATGAGCCCGGTCGGGCCGTGCTCCTCGTGGGCGGCGGCATAGGCGGGCTCGCCGCCGGCGATCTGCGGAACGATGACGTCGGTCACGAGCCTGATCCCCCTGTCGTCGCTGTCGGCGCGGCGCGGCCGGTCGACCTCGCGAGCGCGGTCTTCTCGGCGTTGGAGATCGACGCCTCCGGGCCTGTCGAGTGGTGCGTGCTGACCCATGCGGCGAACTGGGCGGGGGTCACCACCTTCACCCGGAACCGCATGAGGGAGTGGTAGAGCCCGCAGAACTGCGTGCACTGGCCGCGGTAGGTGCCGAGTGTGTGGAGGTTCAGCGTGAACTTGTTGACGATCCCGGGCTGCGCGTAGCGGCTGAAGTCGAGGGCCGGGACGTAGAAGCCGTGGATGACGTCGTGGGACTCGAGGTAGATCCGCACGGTCTCGTTCTGGGGAAGGACCATCTCAGGGTCCTGCAGCTCGACGCCGATGACTGTGACGTTCTTTGTTGTGTAGTGGAAACGCCAGCCCCACTGGAACCCGGTGACCGTGACCGCCATCTTCGGCGCTGGCAGAGCGTCCACGTTGTTCTCGGTCACGAAGGTGAACCCGAAGAGGACGAGCACGATGATGATCGGGATCACCGTGTAGAAGATCTCGATCAAGGTGTGGTATTGGAACTGCCGCGGCATCGCGTCGGAGCGCCGACGGTACCGGAGCACCGCCCAGGCGATCAGCGCGAAGACGATCACGAAGACCACCGCGCCGGTGATGAAGAAGCCCTGCCAGAGCTTCAGGGAGTCCTGCCCCTGGCTGGAGATCGCCCTGTGCGCCCCGAAGGTGGGCAGATTGCACCCCGCGAGGAGCAGCCCGCCGGCAGGCGCCACCAGGGCGACAAGCCAGCGCGGGCGACGCAGGCGGGGATGGCGGAGCTGCGGAGACGAGCCCGTGGGCGCGGGCGACGGTCCTGGCGCGGACGCGGCGGAGGGGTTGCCTGACGGCGACTGATCCACGATCCGGCAGACTAGCCAAACCGCTGCGGGAATTCGAAGTCGCAGGTCGAAGGAGTGCCGACTCTGTGGACGGCTTCGCGCCGTCGTGCGTCGGTCGGCGTGCGTCGGAAAGGCCGCGGCGGAGGTGGCGCGGCTTCAGGGAGCCGTCGACGAAGGCCCCCGCCCGGCAGGCTGAGCCCCCGAACTAGGAAGCTGCAGTCTCGTCGGACGCGGCGGGCGAGTTCGACGACGTCGTCCCTTCCTTCATACCCTTCTCGAACTCGCGCTTGGCCGAGCCGAGGTTCCGGGCAAGCTTCGGGATCGCTGCGCCGCCGAACAGCACGACGGCGATCACGAGCAGGACGACGAGCAGATCTGGACCGAAGATGTCTGCCAACATCGGTGTCTCCTTCTCGGCGGGTGGGCACTCGCCAGACCAAGGCTAACCTACCTCGGAACGTCGTGGTCGCCGGGCAGACGTCGTGGTCGCCGGGCAGACGTCGTGGTCGCCGGGCAGACGTCCCCGGCCTGCCTGTGAGCCGACGGTCAGCGACCCTGCCAATCGGGCCTGCGCTTCTCAGCGAAGGCGACAGAGCCCTCCATGGCGTCCGAGGAGCTGAAGACCACCCCCACCGCGTCGTCGGTGAGGCGCCAGCCCTCGGCCTCGTCGGCGTCGACGGCTCGCAGCATGACGGACTTCGAGTAGCGGACCGCAAGCGGTGCGTTCTCCGCGATCCGCTCCGCGAGGACCAGCGCCTCCTCCATGAGCTGGTGGCGGGGCACGACGCGGTTGACGAGGCCCAGGGCGTACGCACGCTCGGCGTCGATGGGGTCCCCCGTGAGGGCGAGCTCGAGCGCGACCGAGAGCGGTAGGCGCCTCGGGAGACGGAAGAGGCCGCCGGCGCCTGCGATGAGCCCGCGCTTGACCTCGGGGATGCCGAAGGTCGCATGGTCGGCGGCGACCGCCAGATCGCACGAGAGCACGATCTCGAGGCCGCCGGCAAGTGCTGCCCCGTTGACGGCCGCGACGATCGGCTTCGGGAAGCTACGGCGGGCGATCCCGGCGAAGCCGCCGGGCGCGTTCAAGACCTCCGCGCTCTCGCCGGCGGCGAAGGCCTTCAGGTCCAGCCCTGCCGAGAACGCCCTGTCGCCGCTGCCGGTGAGGACGACGACCCATGCACCGTCGTCCTCGGCGAGCTCGTCCAACGCCGAGGCGAGGCCTCGGCTCACGGCTCCGTTGATCGCGTTGCGAGCGTCGGGGCGATTGATCGTGAGGATCTCCACGTTGCCGCGCCGTTCCCTCAGGACCTCGTCTGCCATGACTCTCCTTCCGAGCGCCGTCGGTCCGGTCGTGGTCGTACCTGCGTGCAGCCGGCACCGCACGACGTCGCGCCTCGTACCCGTCGGCAACGCTAGTCGTCCGGTCCGGACAGGGCCCGTGCGCTGGCGCACGCGCCGCACCGAGCGGCCCGTCCGCAGGCCGAGGTCGTGCCATGCTTCTCGGCTGTGCGCCAATTCCTCTTCGGTCTGAGCGCTGCAGGCTCCCGGCTGGAGGGCGGGTTCAACGGCCGCGGCGAGCCGGCGAACCAGTGGACGGCGTGGGAGCGCGCGGGCAAGGTTCCTGCCGCTCGTGAAGGCGCGCGGGTCTGGGCCGACCCCGATCGCGTGCTCGAGCTGGCTACGGACGCCGGCGCGGGCGCTCTAGCGCTCTCCGTTGAATGGGCGAGGATCGAGCCTGAGCCAGGGCGCGTCGACGAGGGCGCCGTCGCACGGTACGCGGCGACCTTCGCGTCTGCGGCCGCCCGCGGGATCACCCCGATCGCGGTCCTCCACGACGTCGCGAACCCGGCCTGGCTCGGCGAGGAGTTCTGGCTGACCCCGGGATCCCCAGACCGGTTCGCCGACCACGTCGCGAGGCTCGTCGGCTCGCTCGCTTCCTCGTGCCGCCACTGGGTGACGCTGCGCCAGCCGAACCTCGTCGCGCTCGCGGGGTGGGTCGACGGCCGGCATCCCCCCCGTCGGCTCGGCGCGCTGGCGGACGCGTGGGCCGTCGTCGACAACCTCCTCTCAGCGCACCTGCTCGCGTACGGCGCGATCCATGACCTCGAGCCCGACGCCCAGGTCCTCCTCGGCCTCCGGGCGTCGCCCTCCTACGACTGGCACCGGCTCATGGTCGACCTCCTGTGCGCCCCCGCTCTCGGGGTCGCGCGCGACGCCCTCGACCCGTGGATCGCAGAGCGGCGCTCGCGCCACGACGCCGTATCGCCCCCCGCCAGCCTTGGAGACCTGGCGTGGCGTCGCGTCGCCGGGGCCACGTCGCCGTTCGGCGCGGGGAGGCTAGGTCGTCCCTCGCCGCGGCGCGTGCTGGACCTCGCCTACCGGCTCTCTGCCGAGCGAGGCGTCACGCCGCCGGCCCCGAACGGGTCCGCCCCGTCAGGGGGGCCGAGGTACCTGGTCGACGCGCTGCTCGTCGGATGGTTGCCGCCGCACGCGAGGGCGACCCTCCCCGGTGTGGCGCGCCCGGGCGCTTCGGCGCGCGCGCCGCGCCCGTGGGAGGTCGGGCCGGATCCAGGTGGGCTCACGGTGTGGTGCCGGGAACATGCCCGCGCGGCACCGGGGCTCCCCGTGTGGGTGGAGGACGGGTTCGCGACCTTGGGCGGCGCGCCTCGTGCGGACGGCTGGGACCGGCGCTCCTACATCCGAGCGCAGGTTCGCGCGCTCCAATCCGAGGTGCTCGAGTCCGACGGCTCCGGCGCAGGACCCCAGATCGCCGGCTACCTGTACCACGCGCCCGAGGGCGGCGGGGATCCCACATGGCCTGACGCCGACTTCGGTCTCGGCGGTGACGCTCCGGGCCTGGGGCGCTTCGTCGAGGCGCGTCACTAGCCTCGCCGGCGATGCATCCAGCCCTCCGCACCCTCACGCACACCGCCGCCGCCGCTCGGATCCTCTCGAGGCTCGGTCCCCGGACCGTGGCCGCGGTGCTCTTGAACACCGTCGAGATGGCGGCGGCCGCCCGCCCAGAGCCCCCCGGGCGTCCGGTACCGAGGGACCCCGGGGAGATGCTCGGAGCCGAGCCCGTGCTCGACGCGCGTCCCGCCGGGCACGGGCGGCGTCAGCCGGTACCTGTGGGCGTAGTGTGCCGCTTCGCGCGAGCCGAGGTCGAGGTCCGGTTCCTCGCCGACGACGTCGTGCGGATCAGCTGGGGTCCCGGCGAGCCGCCGATGCCCTGGGCTCTTGCGGGGGATCCTCTGACCGAGCCCCCGGGACCCCTCGGGGAGGTGGAGGTGACGACGGGGGCTCCCGGGCCGAGCGCGGCGACCGCCGCGCTCACCGTGCGTGCGTGCCCCGACGGGTCGATCCTGCTGCTCGGGCCGGCAGGTGACGTGCTCCGCCACGAGCTGCCCCCTCTCCGGGTGGGTGAGGTCCGGGTGCACCGGCACCTCCTGCGCGCCGGCGAGGCGCTCGCGGGGCTCGGCGAGCAGGCTGGTGAGCTGGCGCTCTCCGGGCGCCACCGGCTGTGGAACCGGGACCCGGGCGGCGGATGGGGGCCGGGCACCGATCCGCTCTACTGCGTCGTCCCCGTCGTGGTCGGAATGCATTCGACCGGGAGCCTCCTCACTTTCTTCGAGAACGCGGCCGAAGGCGAAGTGGAGATCTTCTCAGGTGCGACGTCGGGGCTCGGACCGGCGCGCGTGGAGGCGCGCTTCGCCTCGGGGATGCTCCGCCACTACGTCGCCGTCGGGTCGCTCTCGACGGTGCTCGAGCGCTACTCCGCGCTCACCGGCCGGGCGCCCCTCCCCCCGCGTTGGGCCCTCGGCTACCACCAGTCGCGCTGGGGCTACGCGACCGGCGCCCGCGTCCGGGAGGTGGCGCAGGGCTTCCGCGACGAAGGGCTGCCGCTCAGCGCGTTGTACCTGGACATCGACTACATGGACGGCTACCGGGTCTTCACCGTGGACAAGGGGCGGTTCCCCCAGCTGAGCGGGCTCTCCGAGGAGCTCGCTCAGGCGGGGACGCGGACGGTCGCGATCGTCGACCCGGGAGTGAAGGCCGACCCCGCATACGACGTCTACGCCGAAGGTGCAGCGCACTTCGTGCGGTCGCGCGACGGCGGAGTGCTCCACGGGGTGGTGTGGCCGGGGCGCGTCGCGTTCTGCGACTTCACGGACGACGATGCCCGCCGGTGGTGGAGCGGCCTCTACGGGCGGCTCCTCGACGACGGGGTGGGTGGCGTCTGGCACGACATGAACGAGCCGGCGTCGTTCTCCCTCTCAGGGGACCAGACGCTCCCCCGAGACGCCCAGCACGCCGCAGGGGACCACCGCAGCTGCCACAACGTCTACGGGCTGCTCATGGCCGAGGCGGGAGCGGCCGCGCTACGAGCGGCGAGGCCTGATCGCCGGCCGTTCGTGCTCTCTCGCGCTGGCTGGGCTGGCCTGCAGCGGTGGTCCTGGATCTGGACGGGGGACGCCGAGACGAGCTGGGCGTCGTTGCGTCAGCAGGTGGCGACCGTGCTCGGACTGGGACTGTCCGGCATCCCTTTCAGCGGGCCGGACATCGGAGGGTTCACCGGGACGCCGACCGACGAGCTGTACGTGCGGTGGCTCGAGCTGGCCGTGTTCCTGCCGCTGTGCCGCACGCACTGCGTCAGCTCTGCGGCGCCCCGTGAGCCGTGGGAGCTCCCCGACCCTGCCCGAGCGCTCGTGGGCGCGCTCGTGCGGTTCCGCTATCGGCTCCTTCCCTACCTCTACACCCTCGCGGAGGAGACGACCCGGACCGGGGCCCCGCTGGTCCGTCCTCCCGGTTGGCCCGAGGCCGTGGACGCCACGGCGTCGCTCGACGAGCTGCTCCTCGGCGACGGCCTGCTCGTCGCGCCGGTCACGATCCCCGGCGCGCGGGCACGGCGCGTGGTCCTTCCCGAGGGGGAATGGGCCCCTTGGGCGCCCCTGGCGGGCGACGGGGACCGTGTCGGCGCCGCGACGTGCCAGCGTGCCGTGCACGCCGACGCCCCCCTTGGCGCCCCCACCGTGTTCATCCGCGGGGGAACGGTCCTTCCTCTCGACGACGGTCCGTACGTCGACGGCGTGCTCGGGCCCGGCCACCAGCCGCGGCTCGTCGCGCTCCACTGCGTTCCCGACCGCTCCGGGCGCGCGCGGGGCACTCTCTTCGACGACGCCGGCGACGGCGACGGCCCGCACCGCCGCCACCGGTTCACGTTGACGCCGGGTGCGGGGGGGCTGCGCACGCTGCGTTGGGAACGGGAGGGCGACTACCCCGACCCCGAGCGGGTACGGGTCGTCGTCCACGGGAAGGCCGCCGCTGGCGTGCGCGCGGACGGCGCCGAAGCGCCCTGCGACGTGCGCCGGCAGCGGGACCCGCACGGCGCCACCACGGTCGCGACCGTGGTCGAGTGCGCGCCGTTCGAGACGCTGGAGCTCCTCTGACCGGTTGGGCGTAAAGCGCCTAGGTGATGTCGCGACGGAACGTCGTGAAGTAGCCGACCACCGCAGTGCCGACGCCCCAGATGACGAGGGCGATCGCCCCGAGCCACCAGCTGAGGAGCACGTGCGCTGTCGTCACGGCGCTGGCCCCTCCCGGCCCGCGCGCCGCCACCCCTCCTGCGATCGCCTCCGTTGCCCGTGTCGGGAGGAAGTTCACGTCCATGTGCGCGAGCGAGCCGAAGATCGCCACGACGATCGGTTCGAGGACGAGGGTGAGCCCGAGCGCGATGATCACTCCGGCGATCTGGTTGCGCACCAAGGTGCCGATCCCCATGCCGTACACGGCGAGGAGCACGTAGGCCGCGAGCATGCCTGGCAGGACGGGGCCCACCTGGTGCAGCAGCGCCGCGACCGAGCCGCCTTCGGCAACGAGGAGGGGGATGCCCATGGCGCCGATCATGGCGAACGACGCGACGCCCATGAAGAGCGCCCAGAGCGCCGACGCGAGCACCTTCGCGCTGAGCACGTCCGCACGGCGCGGATGGGCCAGGAGCGTCGAGGTGAGCACACGGTGGCGGTACTCCGTGGTGATGGACAGCACCCCGACCACGGGGGCCATCACGATCGCCGCCGTGTAGCCGGCGCCCATCAGCCGACGGAGACCAACCACCGTCGTCGGTGCGGAGAAGTGCACCACGCCGTTGCTTCCGTTGATGAACGACGTGGTGATGCCGAGCCCGGTGAGCAGCAGGACGACCGCGACGCACACCCAGGCGCCGGGCGTGGTGCGGAACTTGAAGAGCTCGGCGCGTACGAGCCGAGGCGTGAAGGTCATCGTGCCGCCATCTCGACCGGCGGCCTTCGAGCGGTCATCGATGTCGTGAGCTCGAGGAAGAGGCTCTCGAGGTCCTGGTTCACCTGGACGAGCTCGTAGACGACGATGCCGTTCGACGCGATGAGCGGTCCGAGCGTCTCGGGGGTCGCCCCGTCGACGAAGAGGACGTCCTCGCCCACCGGTCGGGGCGCGAGCCCGGCGTCGTGGGCGACCGCCGCCAGCCGGTCGCGCTCTGGGGTGCGCACGCGCATCGACGACCTGGACCGGCTCGTGAGCAGCGAGAGCGGACCCTGCACCCGCAGCCGGCCGCGCGACACGATCACCACGTCGTCGACCGTCTGGGCCATCTCGGCCAGGACGTGGGAGGACACGAGCACCGTGCGCCCCTCGGCCGCGAGGTGGCGGAGGAGGTCGCGCAGCCAGGCGATCCCCTGGGGATCGAGGCCGTTCGACGGCTCGTCGAGGATGAGGACGCCGGGATCGCCGAGGAGGGCGCCTGCGAGCTGCAGCCGCTGGCGCATGCCGAGCGAGTACCCACCTACCTTCCGCCTGGCGTCAGCGGTGAGCCCGACGAGCTCGAGCATCGGGTCGATCCGCGAGATTTCGATCCCGGACTCGATCGCCAGCATCTCGAGGTGCGCGCGGGCGCGCCGCGACGGGTGGAAGTTCGTGGCCTCGAGCACTGCGCCGACCTGGCGGGCGGGCTCGGGGATGTCGCGGTAGCGACGACCGCCGATCGAGCAGGTCCCCGACGTCGCAGAGGCAAGGTCGAGCAGGATCCGCAGGGTCGTGGTCTTTCCCGCGCCGTTGGGCCCGAGGAACCCGGTGACGCGTCCGGGCTCGACGGTGAAGCTCAGGTCGTCGATCGCGGTGAGGGAGCCGAACCGCTTCGTGAGGCCTCGGACCTCGACGGTGGCGCCGCGAACGGGCCTGCTCACAGTCGGCACGGATTGACGTTACCCCGAAGGATGTCCGAGATCGGGCCGCGGTGTCGTGCTCGTCCGCCGAGACCCCGGCGCGGTGGTGACGACCGATCGCGCCGCGCCTTCGAACGCCATAAGGGGCCACTTGGTGTCCGCTCCGCCCGCGTAGCCCCCGGCCCCCCGTTCGTAGCGACCATCCGGTGGCACGCGATGGCGACCGGGAGCGGGTTGGCGCCGCTTGCCTGCCCGTCTGCCCGGGACGCGTCCGGCCGGCCCACGCGGCGGGCGGGCTCTCCGTAGGTGATCGTCACGCCGTAGGGGATGTCGGCGAGCGCCCTCCTCACCTCGAGATGGAAGGCGGTCCCGCGCGGCGCGCCCGGGAGGGAGAACGCGCGAGGTCGTCGTGCGGCCCGGCTAGCCCCGGCCGGCAGCGCCCGAGCGCAACGCGCGGCGCGCAGCGTCGGCGATCCCGCAGGCATCGAGGCCGTGGGCCGCCAGGATCTCGTCGGGTTTGCCGTGGGGGAGGTACGCGAGCGGCAGGCCGCAGGTGGCGACGGCGGGCTGCGGCGAAGAGGTGCCGAAGGCGCCGCTCCTGAGCGCGATCGCGACGGCCGAACCGACGCCTCCCTCGGCGATGCCGTCCTCGGCGGTCACGACCGCGGCGTGGGACCGTGCGTCGGCGAGCATCTCGGGATCGAGGGGGCTCGCGACCCGGACGTCCCACACCGTCGCCGCCACTCCCTCTCCGCCGAGCACCTGGGCAGCCTGCTCGCACGCCTCGAGGAGCTTGCCCACCCCGAGGAGGCACACCGAGCCGTCGCCGGGCGCGAGGCGACGCGCCCGGAGCCCCGAGCCGGTCTCGGACGCCCGGCGGGCGGGCGTCTTGGGCCACCTGATGGCGACGGGCCCGCCAGTGTGCTCCAAGGCGTCGTGGAGCATGACCTCGACCTCCTCGTACGACGACGGGGCGAGCACGGTCATCCCCGGGACCTTGGTGAGCAGCGCCAGGTCGAAGATCCCGTGGTGGCTCGGGCCGTCGTCCCCGGTCACCCCCGCGCGGTCGAGGCAGAGCACGACCGGGAGGCGGTGGAGACCGACGTCGTAGAGCACCTGGTCCCACGCGCGGTTGAGGAAGGTGGAGTACACGGCGACCACGGGTCGCAGCCCGCCCATCGCCATGCCTGCGGCGGCCGTCATGGCGTGCTGCTCGGCGATCCCCACGTCGACCAGCCTGTCGCCGTAGCGAACGGCGAAGGGGATGAGGCCCGTCGGCCCGGTCATCGCCGCGGTGACTGCGACCAGCTCGGGCCGTGAGGCGGCCTCACGCACGAGCGCCGCACCGAACGCGTCCGTGTACGTCGGCACGCTGCCCTTGGGGACCCGGGGAAGACCGGTCGCGGCGTCGAAGGGGGAGACGTCGTGGAGGCGCTTCTCCGCGTCGCGCTCCGCGGGCGCGTAGTCGCGGCCCTTCACGGTGTGGACGTGCACCACGACGGGGCCACGGGCTGCGGCTGCGTCACCGAGCGCGGCTTCGAGCGCGTCGAGGTCGTGGCCGTCGACCGGGCCGATGTAGGAGAAGCCCAGTGCCTCGAAGAAGGCGGAGGGCGCCGGCGATCCCGGTGCCCGCGATCCCGCGCTGGTGCCGTCGGCTGCAGCCGCCGTCGTGAGCGGGGAGACCGTCGGTGCGTACGACCGGCCGTTGTCGTTCAGGACGACGACGACGCGGCGCCGCGTGACCCCGATGTTGTTCAGCCCCTCGTAGGCGAGCCCCCCGGTCAGCGCTCCGTCGCCGACCACTGCGACGACGTGGTGGCGCTCGCCCCGCGCGTCGCGGGCGCGCGCGAGCCCGTCCGCGTAGCCGAGCGCGGTCGACGCGTGGCTGTTCTCGACCAGGTCGTGCGCGGACTCGGCGCGGTTCGGGTAGCCCGAGAGACCGCCGGCCTTCCGGAGCCGCGCGAAGCCCTCCGCCCTCCCGGTCAACACCTTGTGGACGTATGCCTGGTGGCCCGTGTCCCAGACGATCGGGTCAGAGGGCGAGTCGAAGACCCGGTGGAGCGCGATCGAGAGCTCGACCGCTCCGAGGTTCGATCCAAGGTGTCCTCCCGTTCGTGACACCGAGGCGACGAGGAATCGCCGGATCTCCGTCGCGAGCCGGTCGAGCGCGGGCCGGTCCATCACGCGAAGCCGCGCCGGGGTGAGGTCCCGGAGCACGTCCGGGACGCGCACGCTGTCGGGGGCGTGCCCGTTGCCGTTCGCGGCCGGGGGCTCGTCTGCGGTCGCGACCGCCGACGTGTCGGGCTGCACCGAGATGTCGTGGAGCGTCGTCACGCCGGTCAGTGGGTGCTCACGAGCGCGCGCAACGACTCGCGCAGGGACCCCATCGAGGCGATCACCGCCGACGGCTCGTAGCCGCAGTGCGCCATGCAATTGGCGCAGCGAGGATCTCTCCCTCTGCCGTACTTCGACCAGTCGGTCGTCTCGACGAGCTCCTTGTAGGACGAGACGTACCCGTCGGACATGAGGTAGCAGGGCCGCTGCCACCCCAGCACCGAGTAGCTCGGGATTCCCCACGCGGTGCACTGGAAGTCCCGCTTTCCCTCGAGGAAGTCGAGGAAGAGCGGCGAGTGGTTCAGTCGCCACTTCCTACGCTTGCCGGCGAAAGCCTCCTTGAAGAGCTGCCTCGTCTGCTCCACCCCGAGGAAGTGCTCCTGGTCCGGAGCCTTCTCGTACGCGTAGGCGGGCGAGATCATCATCGCGTCGACCTCGAGCTCGTCGTTCAAGAAGTCGAGGAGGTCGCGCACCGTCTTCGGGGAGTCGGTGTTGAAGAACGTCGAGTTGGTCGTCACCCGGAACCCCCGGCGCTTGGCCTCCCCGATCGCCTCGACCGCGGTGTCGAAGACCCCGTCTCGGTCGACTGCGGCATCGTGGCGCTCCCGCAGCCCGTCCACGTGGACGACGAAGGAGAAGTACTCGCTCGGGGTGAACTTGTCGAGCCGGCGCTTGAGGAGCACGGCGTTCGTGCAGAGGTACACGTAGACCTTGCGCCGCACGAGCGCCTGCACGATCTCGGAGATCTGGGGGTGCAAGAGCGGCTCGCCGCCAGCGATCGAGACCATGGGCGTGCCGCTCTCCTCGACCGCGTTCACCACGTCGTCGACGGAGAGCCGCTTTCGCAGGATCTCGGTGGGATGCTGGATCTTCCCGCAGCCCGGGCAGGAGAGATTGCAGGAGAACAGCGGCTCGATCTCGACGATCAGCGGGTAGTACTTCCGGCCCTTCAGCCGCTGTCGGAGGAGATGGGAGCCGATCTTCAAGTTCTGCTTCAACGGAATAGGCATCAGCGCACCTGTGGGGGGAGGGCGAATCGGACGGATTCTGACGTAGTCCTGCGTTCGCCGACGTCGATCGGGCCGAGCGCGGAGAGCGCTCGGACCACGTCGGCGACGAGGGACTCGGGGGCGGACGCACCAGCGGTGATCCCGACGGTTGCCGCTCCGTCGAGCCACGAGAGGCGGAGCTGGCCGGCGTCCTCCACCAGCTCCGCACGGCAACCTTCCCGCCGGGCTACCTCGACCAGCCTCGCCGTGTTCGAGGAGTTGGCCGAGCCGACGACGAGCAGCAGATCGCACTCGCTGGCGATCGCCCGCACCGCGTCCTGGCGGTTCTGCGTCGCGTAGCAGATGTCGTCGGCGCTCGGACCGACGAGCCCGGGGAACTTCGAGCGCAGCGCATCGACGATCTCGGCGGTTTCGTCGGTGGCGAGCGTCGTCTGCGTGAGGTACGCGACCGGCGCGTCGTCGCCCAGGTCGAGCTCGGCGACGTCGTCGGGCGTGGCCACGACGTGCATCCGGTCGGGCGCCTCCCCGTAGGTCCCGATCACCTCCTCGTGGTCGTCGTGTCCGACGAGGACGATGTCGTACCCGCGCGCAGCATAGCGACGCGCCTCGTGGTGCACCTTGGCGACCAGCGGGCACGTGGCGTCGATCACGGTGAAACCATGGCGTGCCGCGGCCTCGCTTCGGACGTCGGGGGAGACGCCGTGGGCGGCGAGCACCACCGTCGCGCCGTCTGGGACCTCGTCGAGCTCCTCGACGAAGACCGCACCCATCGCGGCGAGCCGCCCCACCACGTGGGTGTTGTGGACGATCTGGCGGCGGACGTAGACGGGCGCCCCGTGGCGCTCGAGCGCCCGCTCGACGATCTCGATCGCCCGCTCCACGCCCGCGCAGAACGACCGCGGCGACGCGAGCACGACACGGCGGCTGCGGCAGGCGCGTGCCCAGCGCTCGATCGGCCCTCTCACCCCGGCGAGCGACGTGGAGGCGCGTCGGGCGTCGACCGCCGACATCGCCCCAGGGCCGGCCAGCTCCTCGACCGCCCGCACGACGGCAAGCGGGCGCTCGCGATCGGCCAGCGCGGCAGCCCACGCGGAGTCGTGGTCGATGACCAGCGCCCCGAGGCGCACGAGCTCGCTCCGGACGACACGGCGATGCGACGCAGGCTCCCGGGAGGCACCGGGGCTCTGGGAAGCCCCGAGGCTCTCGTCGCACGCTTCGCTTGTCGAGACGACGGGGCCGACGGCGACCACGTGGCCGTCCCGGCGCAGCTCGTCGGCGAGCAGCGACGCCGAGGGGAGCCGGCGCACGAGCCGTGGCGCGGCCCCGGGGCCGGCCGTCCACAGCTCCGACGCGACCACGAGCTGGCCGGGCAGGAGCCCCGGGATGAGCCTCTCCGCCGTGCCCGTGACCGCGATCGCGGTGCCAGGCGCGAGCGTGGGCAGGAGCCGAGCGACGGCGTCGGCCACCGACGCAGCCCCGGTCCCCGTGACGATCGTGCGCGCGCCCATGGCGCGCGCCTCCAGGTGCGTCGGCGCGAGGACGACGACGTCGTCACTCATGGGGACCGCCTCCGTGCACGAACCGGCCGAGTGCGGTGACCGGGAAGACGAGCCGGTACAGGTGGTAGTTGATGTAGAAGTCGCCGGGGAACCCCGTCCCCGTGAACCACGGCTCGTCCCACGTCCCGTCGGGGCGCTGCGTGGCGCAGAGGAACTCGACGCCTCGGCGCGTCGACGGCCGCTCGGCCTCGCCTGCGGCCAGGAGGGCGAGCAGCGCCCACGCCGTCTGCGACGCGGTCGAGGCGCCTCTTCCTGCCCAGGAAGGGTCGTCGTAGGAGCGAAGGTCCTCACCCCATCCGCCGTCGTCGTTCTGATGGGCGCAGAGCCACTCGACCGCCCGACGCACTGCCCTATGCGCCGTCGGCACGCCGGCTGCCACGAGCGCGGGGACCGCCGCGCCCGTGCCGTACACGTAGTTCGCCCCCCAGCGTCCGAACCACGACCCGTCGGGCTCCTGGTGCTCGAGGAGCCAGGCGACCCCGCGCTCCAGCGCGGCACGGTCCGACCGGCGGCCTGCCACCTCGAGGGCGGCGAGCATCTCGACGACGTGTGCGGTGACGTCGGCGCTCGGCGGGTCGATGAGCTCGCCGAAGTCGCAGAACGGCAGCTTGCGGCAGAGCTCGCGCGTGTTGTCGACGTCGAACGCGGCCCAGCCGCCGTCGCTGCACTGCATGCCGAGGACCCAGGCGGTCGCGCGAGCGACGGCGCCGCGGTCGTCCTCGGAGCAGCGCAGCAGCGAGAGCACCACCTCCGCCGTGTCGTCGATGTCGGGGTAGTGGTCGTTGGCGAACTCGAAGGCCCATCCCCCGGGGGAGAGGCGCGGGCGGCGCACCTTCCAGTCTCCGTCGACGGTGACCTCTTCGTCGACCAGCCAGCGCGCCGCGGTGCGCAGCGCGGGATCGTCGGGGGAGAGCCCCGCGTCTGCCAGCGCGATGACCCCGAGCGCGGTGTCCCACACCGGGGACTGGCAGGCCTCGAGCCGGCGCCCGCGCTCGTCTCGAATGGTGAACCCCTCGAGGCCGTCGAGCGCGGCAGCGAGCACGGGGTGTGTGAGCGCGTAGCCCCGTAGGTGGAGCGCGATGATCGAGTACACCCAGGGCGGCTGGATCCCGCCCCATCCGCCGTCGGCCTCTTGCCGCTCGACGATCCAGCACTCCGCCTTGCGCAGCGCGGCCTCGCGCAGCGCGCGCACCGGCCGGCGCGCGTACCGCCGTGCGAGCGCGTCCGCCCGCTCGAGAGCCCCCTCCCGGGTGAAGAGCCGGTGGGACGGGAGCGGCGGGAGGCCCGTGCGGAGCTCTTCGACCTCGATGCCGAGGTCTCTGACCGGACGGTACGTGCTCACGATCGTGAGCGCGACGACGGTCTGGCGGGCCCAGCAGCCGAAGTCGTAGATGTTGAGCGGCAGCCACGACGGGAACAGCATCAGCTCGGGCGGCAGCACGGGGATGTCGTCCCACGGCCATTTCCCGAAGAGGGCGAGCCACATCTTGGTGAAGACGCGGGCCCGCTCGAGCCCGCCGTGCGCGCGGATGAAGGCGCGGGCGGAGGCCATGTGCGGGGCGTCGGGAGGGTCGCCCGCGAGCCGCAGCGCGACGTAGGCCTCGATGGTCGTCGACAGGTCACCCGGGCCGCCCAGGTAGTTGGCCCAGGTCCCGTCCTCGCGTTGGTTGGTCCGGATCCAGCGCGCCGTGCCGGCAGTGTCCTCTTCGGTTCGGATGCCGAGGAATTGGCGAAGCAGGAGGTCCTCCGCGTCCATGGTGACGTTCGTCTCGAGCTCGCCTTTCCACCACCCGCTCTCGTGCTGGAGGGCGACCAGCGCATCGGTCGCCCTCTTCAGCGCGTGGGCCGCGGACATCGTGGGCGCCGCATCGGTCCTGGACGTAGTCGGCGCGGCGGCCTCCACCAGCACCCCCTCTCGCCCGGGCGCGCTCGGGTCCGTCGTCGTCATCGGGTCCGTCGTCGTCATCGGGTCCGTCGTCGTCATCGGGTCCGTCGTCGTCATCGGTCCCTCGCCGTCACGTAACGTGCGATCTCCACCAGCTGCTCCTTGGATCTCGTCTCGATGTCCACGAGGTCGAGCGCATCGAGCGCCGCCCGCAGGTGCTCGTCGGCGATCGCGGTCACCGCGTCGCGCACGCCCGCTTCCTCCATGAGCGCGGTCGCCCGAGCGACGTCGCCAGGTCCGAGCGGGCGCGAGAGGATCGCCGACAGCTCGTCCGCCACGGCGCCGCCTCGCTCGAAGGCCACCGCGACGGGGAGGGCCTTCTTGCGAGCCAGCAGGTCGGCGCCGACGGGCTTGCCGGTGACGGCGGGCTCTCCCCAGACCCCGAGCATGTCGTCGACGGCCTGGAACGCGATCCCGAGGTGCTCGCCGTAGTCGCCCAGCGCGTCGGCCGTTGTCTCGTCCGCGCCCCCGAGCACCGCGCCGATGGCGCACGACGCCGCCAGGAGCGCGCCGGTCTTGCCACGTTCCATCTCGAGGCACTCGTCGACGGTGACCCGGCCACGCGACTCGAAGGCCATGTCCGCGGCCTGTCCAGCGATCATCTGCTGGTTGGCGTCGGCGAGCCGCCGAGCGGCCTCCACGCGTCGAGCGGTCGGGATGTCGAGCAGCACCTGCATCGCCAGCCCGGCAAGCGCGTCCCCGGCCACGATCGCGATGCTCTCGCCGAATTTGGCCCACACCGTCGGGCGGTGCCGGCGTTCCCGGTCGCGGTCGATGATGTCGTCGTGGAGGAGCGAGTAGTTGTGCACGAGCTCGATCGCGACCGCGGCGGGCACGGCGCTGTCGTCGCAACCCCCCGCGGCGTGCGCGGCGAGGAGGACGAGCCCCGCACGGACGAACTTGGCGCCTCCTGCGAGGTGGTGGCGAACGGGCTCTCGGAGCGCGGGGTCGAGCCGGTCGACCGCTGCCGCCAGCGCTGGGGTGACCACCTCCGAGGCGCGGACCAGCGCGCGGGGCACCTGCACCGCGGAGGCCCTCGCGGGGGTCGGCGACGCGATGGGCGCGCTCACGCGGGCGCCCCCTCCAGCCGTTGCGGGATCCCTTCCGACCGGATCGACTCGAGAGCCGCGCCGGCTGCGGCCGTCCCCGAGCGCACCGCGCCTTCCATGGTCGCCGGCCAGCCGGTCGCGCACCATGCCCCCGCGACGAAGACACCAGGGCACCGGGTGGCAGGGGGGGGCCGGAGCGCCGCGGTGCCGGGCACGGCGCGGAACGTTGCTGCGTGCTCGCGGGTGACCACGGCGTCGACGAGCGCGGCGTCCTTGGCCTTCGAGAAGAGCTCGCCGAGGGCCGCGTGGAACGTGCGGATCAGCTCGTCGGGACGGGACCCCGCGTAGGCGCTCGCGTCGGAGAGCGACACGACGAGGCACTGGCCGCCGCGCGACGCGGGGATGCCCGCGGCGTCCGTGTGGTCGAAGACGTACTGGACGGGCGAGCCGACGGCGGCGGCCAGCGGCAAGTCGGTGACCAAGCGGTCGAAGACGAGATGGACGTTGACGATGGGCGACCGGCCGAGACCCGAGAGGTCGCCGAGAGCCCCTGGGGGGAGGACCGCCGGCGCGGCCTCGTGGGAGAGCGCGACGACGACGGCGTCCGCGTCGAGCCGCCGGCCGCCGGCGAGGACGGCGAGGCGGGGTGCGCCGCCCGCGCGCACCTCCACGACCTCTGCGGGAGAGCCGAGCACGAGCTCGACGCCGGCCGCCTCGAGCGCCCGCTTGCCGTGCTCCCCGTGGAGCTCGCCGAGCGGCACCGCCGACCACCCGATGTCCGCGCCGTCGACGGTGTCGAGCAGTCCGGTGCGGAAGACCTTTGCCGCGAGCGCGAGGGATGCCTCCGCCGAGCCGACGTTCACGGTTGGCAGCACCACGAGGTCCCAGAGCCGCTCGATCGCGTGACTCGACTGGCCCCGTCGAGCCAGCCAGTCCCCGAACGCCACGTCGTCGAGCGCCGGGTCGTCGAGTGTGAGCGCGCGCAGGTCGAGCACCGGCCGGAGCAGCCGCGCGCGCTCGGCGAGCGACAGATGCCCGTAGCCGAGGAGCGACCGGCCGAGGTGGAAGGGCGAGGGGAGCGGCGCCGGGGTCCGCGCGATCCGGGCGCGCCGGCCGGACGGGGCGAGCACGGGGATGTCGAGCGCCGCCTGGAGGCGGACCTTGTCCGCCGCGCCGATGCGCTCGAGAAAGGCTCGGTAGGCCGTGCAGCAGCGGAGGAAGACGTGCTGGCCGTTGTCGAAGGAGAGCCCGTTGCGCCGGAAGGACCAGGTGAGACCGCCGAGGCGCCGCCGCCTCTCCACGAGCGCGACCTCTGCGCCGGCGTCCGCGGCGGCGAGTGCGGCCGACATGCCGGCGAGCCCCCCGCCGACGACGACGACGCGCCCCGCCACCCTCGGTGTGGTCGTGCTCACGCGGCTCTCCGCTCGCGGCCGGCGGAGGTGGCGCCGCGGTGCGAGACGAGGCAGGACGCAGCGACCCACAGCTTCTCCGAGGCCGGGACCGAGACGCGGCCGCGGGTGACGGCCATCGGGTCTCGGGCGATCCGGCGCAGGAGCCGCAGGTAGATGCCCGCCATCGCGCCCACGCACGCCTGGCTGCGCCGATCGAGCATCGGCAGGAGCAGGAGGCCGCGGGCGAACCACTCCTCGGCGCGCCCGCACTCGAACGCGACGAGCCGACCGAGCGCACCGTCGTCGGAGAGGTCCGGAGGGCAGTCGTTGGCGGCGGCGTCGGCGGACGGGAGGTAGACGCGTCCGCGCCGCCCGTCCTCCTTCACGTCGCGCAGGATGTTCGTGAGCTGGAGCGCGACGCCGAGGTCGTCCGCGAGCCCGCTCGCCCCTGGCTCGCCGGCCGCGCGGAAGATCGCGAGTGACAACCTGCCGATCGAGCCCGCGACCCGCCGGCAGTAGACGACGAGATCGTCGATGGTCGCGTACGTCGTGCCTACGACGTCCATCTCGCATCCGTCGACGAGGTCGCCGAACGCATCCATCGGAAGGCCGTAGCGGTTCTTCGCGTCGTCGATCGCCAGCAGGACCGGGTCCTGCGTCGGTTCTCCGACCGTCGCGAGCTGCTTGCGGACCTGTGCGAGGTCCTCGAGCTTGCGTTCGGGCGGCGCCTCACCATCGCCGATGTCGTCGATGCGCCGAGCGAGCGCGTAGACCGCGGAGAGCGCCCGGCGCTCGGGCGGGCGGAGCAGTCGGATCCCGTACGCGAAGTTCTTGGCCTCGCGCCGGGTGATCGCCTCGCACTCCGAGTAGGCGCGGTCGAGGGCCGGAGCTGCGGGGGCGGTCATGGGAAGGCTCCTGGACCGGCGGCTCGGGCTCCGGGCCGGGCTCCGGGCCGGAGCACCGGGATGTGGGCCCTCTGCGAGGCGAGCAGGACGAGCGCGAGGCGGGCGGCGAAGCGCCCGGGGCGTGGGCGGCATCGGTGCGCGAGCACGTCGAAGCTGGCCGCGTCGATGTCGTCGAGGGCCGCCATGCCGCCTGCCGCGAAGGCGGCGACGGCGACGCGGGGCCGAAGGGGGAGGCTGGCGGCAAGGGGCGCTCCGGAGAAGAGGAGACGTCGGGCCCGTGCCGCCTCCAGCGCGACCACACGTCGGAGCGCGGGGCCCGCCTGCGGGGCCGCAAGGTCTGACTCTTCGCATCCCTCCGCCAGCAGGTCCACGAGGGGGAGGTAGATGCGGTCCTGGCGAAGATCCTCTGCGACGTCCTGGAGGTGCTCGACGACCTGGAGCCCGGTGCACACGTCGTCCGAGAGGGCCACCCGATCGGGGGTGGCGGCCCCGAAGATCTCGAGCACGAGCCTGCCGACAGGGTTGGCGGAAAGCCGGCAGTAGCCGACCAGGTCGTCGAAGGTCTCGTAGCGTCGGACGACCTGGTCCTGGCGGTTCGCCTCGATGAGGTCGAAGAAGGGCTGGAGCGGCAGCCGCCGCGCGGCGATCGTCGCGCCGACCCGTCGCATGACAGGGTGGGACGCCTCGCCGCCCGCGGCCCGGAGGAGCTCGTGCTCGAGCCACTCGAGCTGGGCGAGCCGGTCACCGCCGGCCGTGTCCCCGACGTCGTCGGTGAGCCGCGCGAAGCCGTAGATCGCCATGAGATCCGCACGCAACGCGCCGGGAAGAAGCCGCGAGGCGACGGGAAAATTCTCGCTCGTCGCTTGTGCGTAGACCGTGCGCGCGGCCGGGAGGTCGGGGTGTGGTGGCGATCCTGTCGTCGTAAAGATCACCCACTGCTCCTTGGCTCGTGATTCAGGTGATTCAGGTGATTCAGGTGATTCAGGTGATTCAGGTGATTCAGGTGATTCAGGTGATTCAGGTGATTCAGGTCTTCGTCCCGGTCGTCAGTTCCCGTCTTCGTCCCGCTCTATCTCTCTCTTCGTCTGCGAGCCTCCCGGCGCGTCTCGGAGCGTCCGGTCGGAACGCTCCGTTGGAATGGGCACGAGGCGAAGCGTGACCAGCCGCACGATAGTGCCAGCTTAAGAGCAATGCACCCGCTCGTCGTGCCCATCGAACGCTCGTATGCGGCGGCGCGTCGCCCAGTTACGGACGACGGCTGCCGTGCACAGTGAGCGCTGAGGGCGACAAAACAAACGCTCGTCCGGCTCCGATTTGCGCCTATTGGCTCGCTCGCTCGTCGAGGCGTCCCGAACGCACGCAGTCGCCCGCCGTCGGCGGGTTCTCGGGGCAGGCTCTTGCCAGGATCCCGGGCCCTGCCCCAGGCCGGGATGTCAGGACGGCAGGCGCTGGCGAGGCGCCCACGAAACGCCTGCGAGGCGCCGGGCACGTGCTCGCCAGGCGCTCGCAGTAGTCGATGCATTCCCTGTTTCAAGCCCCGTGCGACCGGGTATGTGGCAGCGACGAGACGGACCGGTCGCGGGTACCACCCCGAGACGGACGAAGCGGGAGGCAGACGACGATGTCGCAGCACCTTGGCGACAGCGGACAGCGCGTCCTCCCCGACCGGGAGGACGCGTCGATGAACGGACTACGCGCGGCGGGTGCAGAGATCCACGGAGCCGCCCTTCCCGACGCGCTCGCCGAGACGGGCAGCAGCAGGGCGCAGGGCACGACGGGCAGCGACGACGTGACGATGCGCGCGCTCGACGCGCTGTCGGGCGCCCTCGCCGAGCTGCGCCGTGACACCCAACTGCTGGAGGAGCGCCTGGAGGCGCTACGCCGCCGTCGCTCGGAAGGACGCGCCTGGCGAGACATCCTGAGCGACGAGGAGCCACCCGGGGCGATGCAGGTCGTGAGCCGCATGCTCGCCTGCCTCGCGAAGGCGAGCGGCGCGTTGCGCAAGGAGCTCGTGGACTCCCTGCGGCGGGAGGGGGTGAGCATTCCCGCGATCGCCAAGCTGTTCGGAGTCACCCACCAGCGCATCTCGAACCTGCTTCGGCGGCCGCCCGACTAGTCGGCGAGCCTTCGCGGGTCCGGGCCGACGGCATTTCGGCAGAAGGGCGCGTACCTGCTAGAACGCTCCCATGAAATTGGCGATACCCGCGGAGACGGTCGCGGGAGAACGTCGGGTCGCAGTCGTGCCGGACGTCGCCAAGCGCCTTGTCGCCGCGGGGTGGTCGGTCTCGGTCCAGTCCGGCGCCGGACTCGAGGCCGCGTTCACGGACGCCGACTACGTGGCTGCCGGCGTCGAGGTGGCCCCGGACGCCACCGCGTGCCTTGCCGGCGCTGCCGCCGTGGTCCGGGTGCAGCCCCCCAGCGTGGGAGACGCCGAGCTCATCCCTGAGAGCGCCCTCGTGCTGAGCTTTCTCCAGCCCGCTGCCGCCCTCGAGGCGCTGCGTGTGCTCGCTGCCAAGCGCTGCAGCGTCTTCAGCTTCGACCTCCTCCCTCGCATCAGCCGGGCGCAGTCGATGGACGCCCTCTCCTCGCAGGCGACGGTCTCGGGGTATCGGGCCGCGCTCACGGCGGCGACCCGTCTCGGCCGCTTCTTCCCGATGCTCATGACGGCGGCAGGGACGATCCCTCCGGCCAAGGTGCTCGTCATGGGCGCGGGGGTCGCCGGCCTCCAGGCCATCGCGACCTGCCGGCGCCTCGGCGCGGTCGTCCGCGCCTACGACGTGCGAGCTGCGGCGAAGGAGGAGGCGGAGAGCCTGGGCGCCACCTTCGTGGACCTCGGGGTCAGCGCGGAAGGCGCCGGGGGGTACGCACGCGAGCTCACGCCCGAGGAGCTCGCCGCTCAGCAGCGTGCGCTTTCCGACGAGGTGACGAGAGCGGACGCCGTCGTCACCACGGCAGCCGTGCCGGGGCGACCCGCTCCGATCCTCGTGACCAGAGAGATGGTCGAAGGGATGGCGACGGGTGCGGTCGTGGTCGACATGGCGGCGGACTCCGGCGGCAACTGCGAGGTCACCGAGCGCGGCAGCGACGTGGTGGTGAGCGGCACCACGGTCGTGGGGATGTCGAACCCTCCGTCGGGCATGCCGACCCATGCCAGCTCGCTCTACGCGCGCAACGTCGTCAACATCCTCGCCCTGCTCTCCTCCGACGGAGCAGTGGCGCCCGACTGGGACGACGAGATCGTGGCTGGCACGTGCGTCCTGCGGGACGGGATGCCAGAGCACACCCCGACCGCCGAGCTGCTCGGGGGCGAACCATGACGGGCATCGTCTGGTACCTCACCATCTTCGTGCTCGCTGCCTTCGTCGGGTACGAGGTGATCTCGAAGGTCCCGAGCATCCTGCACACGCCCCTCATGTCCGGGTCGAACGCGATCCACGGGATCGTCCTCGTCGGAGCCCTGTTCATCATGGGGGAGGCGACCGGCACCGCGCAGCTCGTCCTCGGCTTCGTCACCGTGTTCCTCGCGACGCTCAACATCGTCGGCGGCTTCGTCGTGACCGACCGGATGCTCGAGATGTTCCGTGCGAAGCCCGAGCGCTCGCCGGCGCCGGTGTCACCGGCCGCATCCCAGGAGCGGGAGGACGGCTCTTCGTGATCCTCGGCTACACCGCGGTGTCGTTCCCGCTGTCGACCTGGCGATCTGCCATCTTCCTAGTCGCCATCATCGGCTTCGTCCTGGCGCTCAAGGGGCTGAGCTCGCCCCGTCACGCGCGCCCGGGCAACCTCCTCGGAGCCGCGGCTGCGCTGGTCGCGGTCGGCATGACCTTCTCCGCGGGAACGGTGAACCACTCCGCGCGCAACCTCGGGCTCGCCCTGGGCGCGATGGCGCTGGGCACGGCGGTGGCCGTGCCCGCCGCTCGCCTCGTGAAGATGACCGCGATGCCTCAGATGGTCGCCATCTTCAACGGTGTGGGAGGCGGAGCGGCGGCGCTGATCTCGGTCACCGAGCTCTTGCACGTCCACTCGACCGGCGTGAGCCCGGCGACCTACGTGATCGTCGAGGCGCTGCTCGGCGTCCTCATCGGCTGCGTCTCGTTTGCCGGGAGCGCGATCTCGTTCGCCAAGCTGCAGGAGCTCATGGCGACGCGTCCGATCGTCTACCCTGCCCAGCAGCCCATCAACGCGCTCGTGGGGGCGGGGATCGTCGCGTTGTTCGTGACGGGGGTCGTCACCGGTTCGGTGGCCTACGCGTTCGGGGTCCTCGGGCTCTCGCTCGTCCTCGGTGTGGTGTTCACCCTGCCCATCGGCGGCGCGGACGTGCCGGTGCTCATCTCCCTGCTCAACGCGTTCACGGGCCTCGCGGTCGCCGCGTCGGGCTTCACCCTCGGGAACCCGCTCCTCATCGTCGCCGGCACGCTCGTCGGCGCGTCCGGCACGCTGCTCACCCGTCTCATGAGCAAGGCGATGGGGCGATCGCTCCCGAACATCCTCTTCAGCGCGTTCGGCGCGGTCGTCACCGCGACCGGGACCACGGAAGGGCTCGACGGGAAGTCCGTCAAGACCGCGACCCCCGAGGACGTGGGCGTGCTCCTCGCCTACGCCAGGAAGGTCGCGATCATCCCCGGCTACGGGCTCGCCGTCGCCCAGGCCCAGCACGTGGTGAAGGAGCTCGCCGACGAGCTGACCTCGAGAGGGGTGGACGTCTTCTACGCGATCCATCCCGTCGCGGGCCGGATGCCCGGCCACATGAACGTGCTCCTGGCAGAGGCGAACGTGCCCTACGACGAGCTGAAGGAGATGGACGAGGCCAATCCGGAGATGCCGACGACCGATGTCGCGCTCGTCGTCGGCGCGAACGACACCGTCAATCCCGCGGCGGTGAGCTCCCCCGGCAGCCCGATCTACGGGATGCCGATCGTCCACGCCGACGAGGCCCAGCACATCGTGTTCCTGAAGCGCTCCATGCGGCCTGGCTTCGCCGGCATCGACAACGCGCTGCTCTTCGACGACAAGACCGTGATGTTGTTCGGCGACGCGAAGGAGACGCTCCAGAAGCTCGTCGGCGCGGTGAAGGCGGCGTGAGGGGCCGGTGCCTGGTGCCTGATGGGTCGTTCGGCCCTAGCCGACGCCACGCATCGCTCGTAGCGTCGGTCGCGCATGGTGGCAGGAGAATCGTCTGACGCGGACAGGACGCCAGCGGTCTTCCTGAGAGACTTCGTCGACGTGGACCAGCCGCGCCAGCTCGTGAGCGAACGCCTGTCAACGGGGCAGAGCTGGTTCGGACGTCTCGCGAGCGCCGCAGGCGACGACACCGAGAGCCAGCTCGTGAGGCTGGGCCTGACCGCGCTCGGTGGCCTCGACCTCGTCACCCGGGAGGTCCGCGTCCGCATGGGGACCCCCACCTCGCTCGAGGAGGGGGTGGTCGTTCCGCTGCGGTGGGAGGACGGCCGGCGGCCGAACCTCTTCCCGGTGCTCGACGGCAACCTGGAAGTGGCGTCCGTCGGGCCGAACCAGAGC
The DNA here is from genome assembly GCA_021844425.1 of Actinomycetes bacterium. GTDB lineage: Bacteria > Actinomycetota > Acidimicrobiia > Acidimicrobiales > RAAP-2 > JAJYVT01. The sequence goes on from JAKBTL010000033.1 coordinate 38,057, forward strand.
CGGCTCATTCTCGACGCGACCTATCGTCCTCCCTTCGACGGGGTTGGCAGGGCGCTGGACCGGGCGCTCCTCCACCGCGTCGCCGAGTCGACGGTCCGTTCGTTCCTGCGCAAAGTCGCCGAGACGCTGCAGGACTGGCCGAAGGACGACGCCGGTACCTGACCGGCCCGTGGCACGGTGCCCGTGGCACGGTGCCTGGAGCACGGTGCCTGGAGCACGGTGCTCTGGCTAGGCTCGGCCCGCCGCGCACTGCGCGCGGGACCACGCCATGACGCCGCACCTCCCCTCGCCACTCGCGCTTCGTGCGCCGCTCGCAGTTTGCTCGACGGCGATGACGGCGAGTTGATGGCGGACCCCGATTCCAAGCAGGGCTCCGTCGCGCAGTCCTCGCCCTCCGCCGACGGGCTCGGAGCGTCGGTCCCCCGCGTCCACCGGCGCCATCTGCCGCGTCCAGCCCGCCACCAGCTCGTCGCCCGGAGCGCGAGGATCGCGCGATCTGGGATGCGGCGCCTCGGACCGCTCTCAGCCCGGCAGCTCGTGCACGCGCGCGACGGGAAAGGCCTTCTCCCCGCGGCGGTCGCCGCGCGGGCGCTCCGGGAGATGTTCGAGGACCTCGGCGGGACCTTCATGAAATTCGGCCAGCTGGTGGCGTCCTCACCCGGACTGTTCGGCGAGGCCGTCGCGGAGGAATTCCGTGCGTGCCTCGACACCGGACCCCCCGTCGCCTTCGAGGCCGTGCGAGAGTGCATCGAGGCGGACCTCGGTATGGACCTGCAGGAGGCCTTCGCGGACCTCGACCCCGAGCCGATCGGCCGTGCCTCGATCGCGGTGGTCTATCAGGGACACCTGCATGACGGCCGGGAGGTCGCGGTCAAAGTCCTGCGCCCTGGTATCGAGCTCGAGGTCGCAGCCGACCTCACGCTGATGGTGCCCCTTGCGGAGCTCGTCGCGAGGGAGACGGGGGAGCAGATCGCAGGCTCGGTGCTCCAGCTGCTCGACGGGCTCCGCCAGCAGCTCGGTGAGGAGCTCGATCTGCGCAACGAGGCACGGGCGCTCGCGCACTTCCGGGCGCTCCTCGCCCGGTCCCGCCTCGATCGCCTCGTCGTTCCCGAGCCGTACCCGGAGCTGTCGGGGCAGAACGTGCTCACGATGGAGCTGCTCCACGGCGTGGCGATCGACGACCTCTCGGCGGCCGCAGCGCGCGGGCAGGACCCCGCACCGCTCGTCGAACAGGTCGTCAGGGCCTTCTTCACCACGACGGTCCGGTGGGGCGCGTTCCACGGGGACCTGCACGCGGGCAACATGCTGCTCCTCGACGACGGGCGCCTCGGCATCATCGACTGGGGCATCGTGGGCAGGCTTGACAGCGACACGCACCGTTTCGTCGTCCGCTTGCTCGACGCCGCGCTCGGCGACGAGGATGCGTGGCCCGACATCACTGCGCACCTCACGCGCGTCTACGGCAGGGCGATCCAGGTGGGCCTCGGGATGAGCGACGACGAGCTGACGGCGTTCCTGAGAGGGATCGTCGAGCCCGCGCTGACGCGGCCGTTCGGCGAGGTGAGCCTCGCGACCATGCTCGAGGCGCCGCTCGTGCAGGCGGCGAAGGCACGCGGAGCACGCGCACACCAGAAGCCGCTGCGGTCGGTGCTGCTGCGCCTGCGCACGAACCGCAGGATGCGGCGCCTGGCCGATGAGGCCGGCGGGCTCATGTCCGACTTCACACGCGGTGCGTTCCTGCTGGCCAAGCAGTTCATGTACTTCGAGCGCTACGGGAAGCTCTTCCTCTCCGACCGGCCGATCCTTGCGGATCGGGAGCTCCTCGCTGCGCTCGTCGCAGAGGCACGGGTGTGAGGGCCGGGACCCGCCCCCCCAGCCCACCGCGACGGTGCTCAGCTGGACGCCGCAGGCCCGCTTGTGGCGGCCGGCGCGCCGGTTGCAGCGGCCTGCGGGGGGAGGTCGCTTCCGCAGTACCTGCACTTGGTGGCTGCGAGAGGCAGTGTGCCCGAGAGACAGTAGGGGCAGGTCGTCGCCGGTGCCGGCTCGCCGAACACGCTCACCCCGCGCCGAGCCTGCACGTGCTTGTAAGGGATGATGACGGCGAAGTACACCACGGCCATGAAGACGAGGAAGTAGACCACCGCGGAGACGAACGCCCCCACGTCGAGGAAGGTGCTCGTGCTGCCGGCCGAGCCGAGCTGCACGCCGAGGGCGATCGGGTGGTTGCCCTGCGCCCGGTTGACGAGAGGGCTGATGATCGCTGTCGTGAACGTCTTGATGAGGCCGCTCAATGCCAGCGCCACCACCAGGCCGACGGCAGCGACGACGACATCGCCTCGGGCCAGGAAGTTCCGGAAACCTCGCATCGCACCCTCCTCATTCGAGCTCTTTCCGAGCTTCTGCCGCACCGACGTGCGACACAGATCTTGCCTCGGGACCTCCGGAGGTGGCCGGTATGCTGCTCGTCCGCAGGCCGAGGCGCCATGGGCTCGACGGGAGGTTGCGGGTGAAGGTCGTTGTCGATTTCGACGTGTGCGCGAGCAACGCAGTCTGCATGGGGATCGTGCCCGAGGTCTTCGAGGTGCGCGACGACGGGTTCCTCTACGTGCTGGACGAGCACCCGCCTGAGGCGCTGCGAGACCGGCTCCGTGAGGCGGTGCGCAGCTGCCCGACCGGAGCGATCACGCTTGTCGACGACGACTGAGCGAGGCGTGGCCGCTCCCCGGGTACGTTTCGCACCGTCGCCGACGGGGTTCTTCCACGTCGGGAGCGGGCGCACCGCCCTGTACAACTGGCTCTTCGCACGGCGCCACGGTGGCGTGTTCATTCTTCGGATCGAGGACACCGACACCGAGAGGAACCGCGAGGAGTGGGTGGAAGGGATCGTCGAGGCGATGGCGTGGCTCGGCATGGAGCCCGACGAGGGCCCGTACCGCCAGTCGGCACGAGCCGAGCGTTACCGGGCGGCGATCGACGCCCTCTGGGACTCCGGCTACCTCTACGCGTGCGACTGCACCCGCGAGGCGGTGCAAGCCCGCACTCCCGAGCACGCGACCCCCGGGTATGACGGGTTCTGCCGGGAGCGGGGCCTTTCCAGAGAGGGGAACGCCCTGCGGTTCCTTACGCCCGACGTAGGCGATACCCAGGTCCACGACGTGGTCCGCGGGGCGGTCACGTTCCGCAACGAGACGATGGAGGACTTCGTCGTCGCCCGCTCGAACGGAGAACCGCTCTTCGTGCTCGCCAACATCGTCGACGACCGCGACATGCGGATCACCCACGTGATCCGTGGCGAGGAGCTCCTGCCGAGCGCGCCGAAGGCGATCCTCATCTGGCGCGCGCTCGACGAGGTGGCGAAGACCGACGCCGCCTGGCGCGCGGCGAACGACCTGCCGGTCTGGGCGCACCTGCCCACGCTGGTCAACGAGCAGCGCAAGAAGCTCTCGAAGCGCCGCGATCCCGTGGCCGTCGAGTCGTACCGCGACCAGGGCTACCTCCCAGAGGCGCTGCGCAACTATCTGGCGCTCCTCGGGTGGAGCCCGCCCGGCGGCGAGGAGAAGGTCCCGCTCGAGGTGCTCATCGAGAACTTCGCGCTGGAGGAAGTCAACCACTCTCCCGCCTTCTTCGACGTGAAGAAGCTCACCCACATGAACGGCGAGTACCTCCGAGAGCTGTCTGTGGGCGAGTTCGTCGAGCGGGTCCGGCCGTGGGTGGACCCCGCCACCGAGAGGGCTGCGGGCCGTTGGGTCCCCGGGACTGCCGCACCGCCGCCCTGGCCGCCTGAGTGCTTCGATGCCGGCGTCTTCCTCCGCCTCGCCCCGCTCGTCCAGGAGCGGGTCGCGGTGCTCGGCGATGCCCCCGGGCTCGTCGACTTCGTCTTCCTCTCCGACCCCCCCTTCGACGAGACCTCATGGGCCAAGGCGATCGGCGGAGACGCAGGCGCGGTCGCATTGATCGAGGATGCGATCGGCGCGTTCGAGCACACCGAGTGGAGCGCGAGCGCGCTGCGCGACGCCACGAGCGCTATCGGGGAGAGGGCGGGCCGGAAGCTCGCCAAGGCACAGGCGCCGATCCGTGTCGCGGTCACGGGCCGCACGGTCGGGCCGCCGCTCTTCGAGTCGCTCGAAGTGCTCGGTCGCGACGAGGTGCTGCGACGCCTCAGGCGTGCGCTCGAGTGCGCACGCGCGACGTGAACGGATGCGGTGTTCGTCCTCCGCTGGGTCACCGCACCGCTCCGCTGGGCGGTCAAGATCCTCGTGCTGCTCGTCGCAGCCGCGGCCGTCTACTACGCGGTCACCCTCGTGCAGGTCTGGCTCACGTCGCGCCGGTACGACCCCGTCAGCGCGCAGGCGATCGTCGTCATGGGGTCCGCCCAGTACAACGGCATCCCCTCGCCGGACCTGCGGGCGCGCCTTGACGAGGCCCTCCTCCTCTTCCAGAGGGGCTACGCCCACCTGATCGTCTGCACGGGCTCCAAGGAACCCGGGGACGCCTATACCGAAGCCGAGACGGGCCGTGCGTACCTCGTCGGCAAAGGGGTGCCCGCGGCGGACATCCTCGAAGCGGGCGGGCGGGACACCTGGACGAATCTCGCGCTGGCCGCCGACCTGCTCCGGCCGCGCGGCGACACGGACGTGCTCATCGTGACGGATCCGTTCCACGAATATCGTTCGATGGCGGTCGCGACCGACGTCGGGCTCACGCCCCACCCCACGCCGACGCAGACCTCGCCCATCAAGGGGACGGCCGTGATCCCCTACTTCCTCAGGACAGCGGCAGCCGTCGCTCTTGGCCGCATCGTCGGCTTCGAGCGGCTCCACGCCCTCGGCGAGCTGGCCGTCGCCGCCGTGCCGCCGTCCGCAGCCGTGCCGCCGTCCGCAGCCGTGCCGCCGTCCGCAGCCGTGCCGCCGTCCGCAGCCGTGCCGCCGTCCGCAGCCGTGCAGCGACGAAGCGCGTCTCACGCCGCTCGCACCGGTCCCTCCCCGGCTCGGGTAACCTGATCTCGCCCGTTCGGGGGTGGTGTAATCGGCAACACGACAGGTTCTGGCCCTGTTATTGGGGGTTCGAGTCCTCCCCCCCGAGCTGAGCAGGCGCGCCCCGGCGCACCTGCGCTCGGCCCCATCGTCTAGAGGCCTAGGACACCACCCTCTCAAGGTGGAGACACGGGTTCGAACCCCGTTGGGGCTGCCAGGTAACTTTCCCGAAAGCCCAGCTCAGACGCCATTTCGGCTTACCCACTGATGACCGCTGGTGACCCCCGTGTACCCCCGCTACGGTCACGCTAAGTCCCGCGAAGGTCCCGCCAGGACGACCCGAGAGGTATCGTTGCCGGCATGGGGAGACGAGCGTTCGGGCACGTGCGGGCGCGTCCGGATGGGACGTGGGATGCCGAGTACATCTCGAGCGGTCGGAGAGTGGTCCGGCACGGGTTCATGTCCGAGGCCGACGCCGAGGCGTGGCTCGAATCCGAGCGCGCGAACCGGGTTCCGAAGAAGCGACGGGCCCGATCGAGCACTTGGGGAACCGTGCTGCCGTCCCCGTCCGGGTACCGGATCCGTCATCCCCGACCGGGCGGCGGTCCTCCCGTCAACCGCCCGGAGCGCTTCGAGTCCAAGCGCGACGCTGACGCGTTCTTGGCGAACCTCAGGGTGCAGTTCGGCAAAGGCCTGCTGAAGGTCGACTCCGCCGACGAGACGGTGCTCGAGTTCGCGACCTCGTGGCTTGCGACCGCCACGGTCCGGGGCTCTACGCACGACAAGTACGTGCAGTACGTGGCTCGATACATCGCGCCGGTGCCGATTGACGAGCTCTCGGGCGACAAGCGCGCCCGGAAGTCCTCGCCCTACCTCCCGGTGAGTCTGGCGCACACGCCGCTGCGCAAGCTGACGGCCGAGCAGGTGGGCCGCTGGTTCGCCATGATCCGTGCGGACGTGCCCACCACGGCAGCCGGTGCATACCGGCTGCTTGCAACGATGTGCAGGGACGCCGTCCGGCTCGGCAAGCTCGACAGCAGTCCATGCGTGCTCCGGGGGGCGCACAAGGAGTCGGCTCCCGAGGCGCGCACCATCCCGGTTGCCGACATCGCCCGGCTCGCGGACGCGATGCCGGCGAAGCTGCGGCTCACGGTGCTGCTCGGCGGGTGGTGCGGGCTGCGGCGTGAGGAGGTTCTGGGGCTGCAAGTGGGCGACGTCGACTCGTCGAGTCCGGACCATCCACGCCTGACCATCCGGCGGTCATGGACCCGGGGACACGGCGTTCTCGGCGTCGGCCCCACGAAGAACGGTGAACAGCGGACGATCGAGGTGCCGGCACCCGCGGTGGAAGCCCTCCGGCACCACCTGGCCGCGCACGCCGGAAGTCCGTGGCTCTTCCCGGGCGGGAGGGGAGCTGTCGACCCTCGGGTTCTCGACCGCCAGTGGCGCCTCGCCACCAACGCGCTCGGGCTGCCGGCGTACCGGTTCCACGAGCTGCGCCACACGGCGCTCACCAACTTCGGCAAGACGGGCGCCACGGTGGCCGAGATCAAGTCGTTCGGCGGGCACGCGACCATTGCCGCAGCGGCCCGCTACTGGCACGACACCGGAGAGCGGTCCCGAGAGCTCGCAGACCGGCTCGGAGCGATGGCGTAGGCGCAGCATTCTGAGGACTCATCGGGTCCAAGAAGGTGCAGGACTGCTCGGCCGGCGAATTGCCGGCTCTACGTTCCCCTTCGCATGGCGTAGGGCCTCGGGCCCGACGCGCCAGCGCGACGTAAGCCCCCATGGGGTGCCATGCGAGACCACGGGGCATCATGGAGCTGATGCCGACGGACAGGGGGCATCTGGGCAGGGATGGCTCGAGTCGGCCTACACAGGCCCAAGCGCCGCTCGAGGGGCGTTCCAGGTGGTTTCCAGTGCGGTCGTCACAACCGGGTGGTATGCCAGACCAAGTTACCCAGCGTCAGGACCGACAAGGAGGGGGCATGGCTGTGAGATTGACGGCGGAGCGGCTGGTCTCGGCAGCTCAGGACGACAGCGCCGATGCAGGCATCACTATCCGAGCCGAACTCGAACCGCTCGGGGGTGACGGGACGCCGGTGAAGCCGGCGGCCTATGGAGGCGGCCAGTTCCAGCACGGACGCCGGTGGGTGGGCAGCGGAGAAGATCGCCACCCGGTGGACATCTTGGTGATCGACAACGAGCCCAGCCAGGCGAACCGACTTGAGGCGGCGCTCCAGGACAAGCGCGATGTGCTCGGCCTCCCGGACATCGTGCTGGACCTCTCCTCGGCAGGAACGCTGCCACCTCACTTGCCCCGAGAGATCTCGATGTTCCAGTTCCCGCACCGCAATGCGGATGCGTACTTACGTGACTCGATGGTGGACGGGACGCCCTTTGCAACGTCTGAGGTTGGCGAGGCGATCTTCGAGGCGACTGCTGCGAGCGCGGATGCCCTGCTTGCGTGGTGCCCTCAGGCACCGCTGTTCGGCTTCTGGCAGTCGCACCTAGGCAAGAAGCGGAGCCAGGCGAAGAAGGCGCGGTCGTGGGCGAGCGAGATCATCGGACTTGAACCGGCAGCCGACGACGTTCGACGCCTCGGTACGAAGGGTGACCCGATCAACCTGAATGCAGAAGAGCAAGTCCTCGTCAATGAGGACGATATGTCGGTTTGGGAGTTCGGTGAGAAGCCGGAGAAGGGCGAAAAGCGTGACAAGCTGGCGAAAGTGGGTCACGGTCAAGTGCCGTTCCCCGAGGACCGACAAGCGCTCTCGGGAGTTTCCTTCCGCCAGATTCTTCAGCAGGCGACCGTGTCGTTCGCATCGCTTCGGACGGTGAGGACGAGCAGCGGTGCGCCGGAGGCACGTGCGGTGCTCGCGGCGCTCGGCCTGGTGGCACACGTTGCCGCGTTCGCTCGAGCTTTCACCTTGCGCTCCGGTGCGGATCTGCGCCCCAAGACGGTGTCGTGGCGGTGGCTCGGGGCACGAGGTGACGAGGACCTCGAAGTACCCGACTTCGAAGCCATGGCAGCGATCTTCAGCGAATGCGTCGCGCAGGCCGAAGTTGCAGGGGTCCCGGTTGGTTCCCAGTGGAAGGAGCACCGCCTCACCGTTTCGCCCTCGCCGTCCCTTCTCCAAGCCATCAAGAAGTCCTGGCCTGCGACTTAGATCCAATGCTCACCATCTCTGTGGAACTGCTGCACGGGACCATCCGGGCCGGGTCTCCGGACGACACCGTGCTGGCTGGGCGCGACCCCACCGGCGAATGGCCACCGAGCCCTGCGCGTCTCTTCAGTGCCTTCGTTGCAGCGGACGGAACGAGGTCGCGCTGCATGGTCACGTCCGGGGATGAGCTCGAGTGGTTCGAGGCTCTCGAGCCACCGATCATCGTCGCTTCGGGCCCTGAAGACGTCCTCAGCTCACCGTTGAACAGCCGCTACGTGGTGATGAACAAGGGTGCGGATGGCGCAGTTCAGGAGTACCCGGCGCGAATTGCGAAAGAGATCCGCCCCGGGGTTCGTCAGGCACCCAAGGATCCGTCGATAACCTATGTATGGCCCAACGCCGTCCCGTCCGCTGACCACCTCGGCGCGCTCTCACGCCGGGCGGGACGCATCGGATACCTCGGCTGTGCCGACTCGCCGGTCCGAGTCACGGTGACGGAGGCACCGAGCCTGCCGGATGCATTCGTGTGGCGTCCGGACCACTCTGGTTCTCACACCCTGCCCGTTCCGTTCCCGGGCTTCCTCGACGCGCTGGATCGCGCCTACGACGCGTGGTGTGCGGGTCAGCCGGTCCGCCGCTCGTGGGTGCTGACGCGTCGGGCTCGTTACCGCTCGCCGAGTTCGCTCGACAGTCCTGTCGTGGCGTCGACGCGCCAGATGATCTGGTTGCGTTTCGAACGAGCGATATCTGGGCGTCACCTCCTCACCATGACCGAGACCCTTAGGGCGGCGGTGCTCGATCACGTACAGCGTCTCGCTCCCGAGGTGGCGCTTCCGGCGGTTCTCCATGGCCACCGCCCGCCGGGAGAACGGGGCAGTCAGGCCGACTTTCTCGGCCTACTCGACGTCGGTCACGCCCGCGCGACGGGACGGCTCATGGGTGCGGCCATCTCGCTCCCGGCTGATGCCGACCCGGCATTGGTCCAACTGGTCAGGACGGCGGTGGCGCGTCTTGCGAGCGCTGAGCTCGTTGGGCCTGTCGGTCGTCCCGAGGAGACTGCCAGCTTCCATCTGAAGGTTGGCCTCTATGGCGGCGAGCGCAGACCCTGGGCAGCCGTGCCTGAGCGTTGGATGGGACCCTCGAAGGCCTGGCTGAGCGCGACGCCTGTTGTGCACGAGCGGTGGAGCAAACGCGGCCCACAACTCGAAGAAGTCGCGCGCTGGTGTATCCACGCCGGCATTCCCGAAGCGGCGAAACTGGTAAAGGTGCGCCTTTCGCGTCATCCGATCGTGGCAGGCGGTATGGACCTCCCAGCCACAAGGGTGTTCCGCGCGAAGCAGGATCGTCGCCCGTACTCTCACATGGCCTTGTTGTTCGACCGCCTCGTCGAAGGTCCCATCGTGGTCGGGCGCAGTCGTCAGTACGGGTTCGGCCTTTTCGTTCCCGCGCCGAGCGAGCCCATGTCATGATGGACGTCTCCTTCGACGACTTCTACCGGGCGGTGCACGGCCCTGGCCGCAAGCCGTTCCCATGGCAGCGCCGGCTCGCAGAGACGGTCGTCCAGTCCGGGTGGCCCGAAGAGATCGGCGTTCCGACCGGCCTTGGGAAGACCTGTTGCCTCGACGTCGCCGTCTGGGCAATGGCCACCGAACGTGACCGGCCCCCTTCGCTCCGCGTCATGCCCACGCGGATCTGGTATGTCGTCAACCGGCGGCTCCTGGTGGATGCCGCATGGGAGCACGGTGTCCACCTCGCAAGGCTTCTCGCCGATCCGACGGGCTCCTGGCCGCAGGATGCGGCGAACATGGCGGCGCTCGCCTCGGTCGGTCGAGCACTCGCTGAGCGCGGCGGCTCGGGGACGGGACCACTGCATGTCAGCCGGTTGCGCGGCAGCGCCGAGCTCGGTGGTCGTCCGCCTGATCCCTCTCAGCCGGCGATCATCTTCGCCACGGTCCCCATGTATGCCAGTCGCTGGCTGTTTCGGGGCTATGGCACGTCGGCCACGATGCGCTCCGTCGACGCTGCGCTCGCCGGCACTGACAGCCTCGTGCTGTTGGACGAGGCTCACCTGTCCCGCCCGCTCTTGAATCTGGCCAAGCCAGTGGCTCAGTGCGACGTCGGGGATCCTTCGAACGTCCTGCCCGAACGAAGAGCGCGCCCCACGATTGTCAGCCTCACGGCGACCGGCGGAGCTTCACCCTCCTTCGTCCTCGATGACGCGGACCGCCAACATCCGCTCGTGCAAAGACGCCTTGGCGCGAAGAAGTCGGTGCGGCTGGTCACGAGCCCGAAGGCTGGTCTCGTCTCGACGATGGCCGCCGAAGCGCTCGGGCACCTCCAGGGGGACGTGCCGACGACGGTGGTGGTGTTTGCCAACTCCCCCGCGACGGCTCGGACGGTCCACGGAGAGTTGTTGCGAAAAGGCGCACGCCGCAACGCACCGGCGGGTATCGATGTCGTTCTTCTCACCGGGCGCATTCGAGAACGCGAGGCGGCGGCGGTCCGAGCTCGGCTCACCGATCCCGGCCTCGGAGTCCCAGCCGGGCGGGACCGTGCCCTTCCGCGCGCCGGGCACCTCGTCGTGGTCGCCACGCAGACGCTTGAGGTTGGCGCGGACCTCGACTTCGACGTGCTCGTCACCGAGGCGTGCGGTGCCCGCGCACTCGTCCAACGCCTCGGCCGCCTCAATCGCCTTGGTGACCTCGACGACGCCGCCGGAGTGCTCGTCCTTGCTGAGGGGGAGAAGAGCTTCGGGATCTACCGAGATGAGCCGCTCGCCGTCTGGGCCCGCCTTTGCGATGCGGGAGTCGCAGGGTTGGTGGATCTCCGGCCTGAGCGGGCGAGCGAGATCGTCGGCTTGCCCGCCGACGTCGCCCCTCGCCACGGTGAGCTGCTTCCTGCACACGTCTGGGAGTGGGCAAAGACGACGAGCGCACCGATGGGCGAGGCTCCACTGGAGCCCTTCTACGAGGGGCTCGTCGATCCCGACGCGACCGTGTCGGTCGTATGGCGGGCGATCATCCCCGAAGACGGCGCCGAGCTGCGCCCGGCGGTATCGGCCGAAGAGTCCGTCGATGTGCCCGTCTGGGAAGCACGCGACACCCTCGAGGCCTTCCCGCTGGCCGAGGTGGCCCGGCTGCGAACCGACCGAGTCTCCGTCGAACGAGTCGCGCCCAGGCGACTGCAGCCTGGTGACGTGGTACTGCTCCCGGCGAGCATCGGGCTCTACGACGAGTTCGGCTGGGCCCCTGGCAGGGAGGAAGCCGTGCTCGACCTCTCGCTGCTTCGGCCACCGGGGGTGCCGCTGGAGCCCAGAGCCATCGAGCTGCTGGTTGCCGACGGAGATCACCGAGACGTGGTGGACGGGATTGTGAAAGTCCTCGCCCATCCTCCCGGCTTCGACGACGACGTGGACGGCGACGCGTTGGCTCGCGAGCTGCTTGGCGAGCTTCGGGCCGCGGGCCCCGGACCGCTTGTCGCAGCCGACGAGTGGTCCGCGCTCATGGACGGTCTTCGCCCTGAAGTCGTCTACCGCGTGGACGAGCCCGTCGGCCGTCTCGTGCTGCTTCCCGCCTCGCACCGCACGGCCCAGGTCGATCTTCGTTCCGATGCCTTCGACGAGTTGAGCTTCACGGCAACCTCGACCGATCTTGCCCAGCATCTCGGGAGCGTCGGCGAGGTGGCGTCACGCATTGCCGTGCAGCTCGGGCTCCCCATGCACCTGGTGCAGGCGGTCGGTGCCGCCGGCCGTTTCCATGACACCGGCAAGGCGGATGCACGGTTCCAGCGATGGCTCGACCCCTTAGGTGCGGCGCAGGCACCGGTGGCGAAGTCGGCGGGTCGCCGCCAGGACTGGGAGCGCGACCGAGTCGCAGCTGGGTGGCCGAGGGGCGGGCGCCACGAGGAGCTTTCCCGAAGACTCGTGGCTGCGTACCTGCGGGTGCACGAGGTCGAATGGGACGCCGAGCTCGTCCTTCACCTCGTGGTCTCGCATCACGGCTACGGCCGTCCTCTCGTCCCAGGCGTGCGAGATGCCGGAGCCATGGCGGTGCGCGCAACGCTCGAGGGAGCTGACGTCGTCGCATCTGGCGATCTGCAAGAGATCGACTGGGAACAGCCAGCCAGGTTCCGGCGCTGCTGCGAGCGCTACGGGTACTGGGGGCTCGCCCTCCTAGAGGCGATCGTCCGTCAGGCAGACCACGAAGTGAGTCGGGTGGCAGTCGCGTGACCACTCGGTGCGACGCTCCGGGGCTGCCCGCAGACTGGCTCAACGGGTGGCTCGCGGCCATCGGTGCGACCGTCCTCGTGCCGGGCCTAAAGCTGCGATGGACCGACGACGTGGTGCCGTACGCCGTGTTCGAGGGCGACGTTCTTGACGTCGTGGATGCAGTTGCAAGCAAGTTGCCGACCGAATCGGAGCTCGCCAAGTCGGTGATCGCGCGACAGCGCGAGGAGTGCGCCGATTTCCCTCGCAACGTGTCCCTCGCTGCCTACCGAGAGCGTGCCAACCTCGAGCGCGAGGCACACAGCGTCCACCTCGCCGCGTCGGTGAGCGACCTGCGAGCAGATGCCGACCTCGAGAACCTCGACCACGGCGCGTTCGATGTGGCGGCACCACGTGGCGAGACCTTGTGGTCGAGGGCAGTCAAGTGCGCGAGCTTGATCCCGAGCGATCAACGCGCACAGTGGGTGCGCGAGAGCTTCGGAGGGTTGGGACGGCGCGTGCAGGGGAACGGGGTGGGCTTCGACGCTCGGCGGCTTCCGGGGTCCGCGGACTCGACCGAGGTGTTCGCAGATCCGGTGGTGGAGCTCTTGGTGTTCGCCTCCCTGGCGCTCTTTCCGACGAGAGGAGATGGTCGCAAACGCGTTCGTCAGCGAGGATGGACGGACCGATCGACACGACCTGGTGCGTTTACGTGGATGGCGTGGCGTACCGCGCTCGACCGCTGGGCGATCGACGCGTTGCTGGACGCACCAGACGTGGATGAGCAGAATGTGGTAGCCCGCTACCGAGTCGTCCCGTACCGGTCTCGTGGGGATTCGGATACCACCAGGGCTTACTTCGCCGAGCGTGTGCTGTGACTCCCGAGCCGGTCATCCCCATCTCGGCGCTCGAGCACCACCTCTTCTGTCCTCGCCAGTGCGCCCTCATCCATGTGGACGGGCTCTGGGTAGAGAACCGCGCGATCGTCGCGGGCGTGCGGGCGCATCGACGTGTCGATGGGCCCGGAGGCCGGCGGGAGCGGGGGCGTCACGTCGTGCGTGCCGTACCGCTCTACTCGGACCGTCTGGGCCTTGTCGGGCGCGCAGATGGGATCGAGGTGCACGATGACGGCGCGCTCGTGCCGGTTGAGCACAAGGCCGGCGTTCGTCATGGACGAGCCGCTGAGGTGCAGCTCTGTGGTCAGACGTTCTGTCTCGAGGAGATGTTCACACGTCGGGTGTCCTACGGATTTGTCTGGTACGGAGGCACGCGTCGCAAAGAGCGTGTCGAGATGGACGCGACGCTCCGGGATCTGACCGAGCGCACGATCGCAGAGATCCGAGGAAGCATGGTGAGTGGGGCGCTCCCAGGTCCGGTCGCGGACGAGCGCTGCAAGGAATGCCAGCTCGAGTCGGTGTGCATGCCCAACGTCGTGATCCAGGGCGACGCGCTGGTGCGCTACCTCGATCGCGAGGTGCTCAGATGCCGTTGAGAGGAACCTTGTATGTGACGGATCATCGCGCCCGGCTTCGCATGCACCGCGGCACGCTATTGGTTGAGCAGCCCGGATCTTCCCAGCGCGTGCCAATCGAAGCAATCGAAGGCGTGATTCTGACTGGACGAGCCGAGGTCAGCAACGACGCGCTAGGGGAACTGGTGCGGCGGGGGATCCGGGTGGCCGCCGTGTCTCGCACGGGTAGGCTGCGGTTCTCCGTCGGAGGTGCAACCTCTGGCAATGTGCAACTTCGGATCGCCCAGTTCCAGGCGTCGAGCGATCCACTGGCCACGGCGCGCCTTGCCCGGTGGTTCGTGGCCGGAAAGCTGGAGAACTGCCGCCGTTCGATCCAGCGGTGGTCGTGGGACGCCCGCGGTGACGCCCGCGCCGTGATGGAGCGAGAAGTGCAGGCGATCGGCGATCGGATCGCAGACCTCGGCGCGACGGCGGACGGGGACAGGATCCGAGGCATCGAGGGCGATGGCACCCGGCGATACTTCCGGTGTCTTTCGCTGCACCTCGAAGTGGGCGACGAAATGATGAATTTCGTCAGGCGCTCCCGTCGCCCACCCAGAGATCCAGCTAACGCTGTCTTGAGCTTCGTCTACGGCATTCTCCTTGCCGAAGTGGTCGGAGCCTGTGACGCAGTCGGCCTTGATCCGCAGGTCGGCTTTCTCCATCGACCGCGGCCGGGCCGGCCGGGGCTTGCACTCGACCTGCTCGAGGAGCTTCGTCCGGCCATCGCTGACCGCTTCTCGCTCGCGGTGCTGGGTCGTCGCCAAGTGCGCCGTGAGCATTTCCAGGTCGTCGGGGCTGGGCACTACTTCACTGACGATGGCCGCGCCGAGATCCTCGGTCTTTACGACGACTACCGAGCGGGCGAAGTCGAGCATCCTGTGCTCGGCAGACGCGTCAAGAGATGGATGGTGCCAACGATCCAAGCGACTCTCCTCGCCCGCCATCTGAGGGGGGACCTTCCCGTCTACCCGCCATTCGTGGCAGCGGCCTGATGGACGTTCTAGTCACTTACGACGTTGCCACCGTTGACCGGGAAGGACAACGACGGCTCTCGCAAGTGGCTTCGATCTGCGAGCGTTACGGGACTCGCGTTCAGTACTCAGTCTTCGAATGTCGCCTCGATGCCGCGTTGCTCGAGAGGCTGAAGGGCGAACTCGCGGATGCGATCGATCCGTCGAAAGACGTGATCGACGTGTATCGACTTGACCGGACTTTCGATGAGGTTCGGACGTCGCTGGGCCTCGCACGAAGCCCTCGAGGTTCAGGAGCGTGGATTTTTCGGGCGAGCCCGAACCTCCGGTGATCCTTGTCATCTGAATAGAAAAGGCCTGGCTGGAAGGGTCGCACCCCCGATCAACCGAGGGCCCCCTCAAAGCTCGACGTTCTTGCCACGGCGACGTCGGTAGGGCGGACAGTCGAGGCGATGAGCGACATCGTCCATCTGACCAGGTAATATTTCCGTAGTATGTGTCATACGAGCGGCCCAATAGCACAATTCCCACGTTGTGTCAAGAGGGGCGTTGCCGGACGTGACGTCCGGCCTTCGTTGAGCGACCAAGACCGGCATCGCCTTCGGCGGCCAGATCACGGCGTTGCCGGACGTGACGTCCGGCCTTCGTTGAGCGGCAGCGGGCGCCGTGCCCTCGTCGAGCGGCGTCCAGGGCGTTGCCGGACGTGACGTCCGGCCTTCGTTGAGCGGTGTTCGGCCGGGACGTTGAGACATACGCGCACGACGGCGTTGCCGGACGTGACGTCCGGCCTTCGTTGAGCGCATAACCACTCCGAGCACGCTCTGCCCAACGGGCTCGGGCGTTGCCGGACGTGACGTCCGGCCTTCGTTGAGCGGTCGCTCCCCGTGACTGCGTGCGTGTAAGTGCCCAGGGCGTTGCCGGACGTGACGTCCGGCCTTCGTTGAGCGGCAGTCGCTGAACAGCGCCCGTGCGATCTCCGTCGTGGCGTTGCCGGACGTGACGTCCGGCCTTCGTTGAGCGGGGGCTGCCGATGGCGTGGATGACAAGCGGTTCGCAGGGCGTTGCCGGACGTGACGTCCGGCCTTCGTTGAGCGAAGGTCCTCAGCGTCTGCGGCCACCCCATCCACGGCGGGCGT